>NZ_JBHYWI010000015.1:0-144436 GCF_042751525.1 Kitasatospora sp. NPDC059408 | reverse complement strand
CGCGCCCGGCCGCACCCCGCCGGGCCCCCACGCCGCGGCGGGGCGGGGGCTCCAGATCGTCAAATCCGTCACCGACACGTGGGGTTGCTGCCCCCGCGATCCCATCGGGAAGATCGTCTGGTGCGAGGTCCTCGCCCGATGAGAGCCGACCACGTCATTACCGTCGAGATCACGGGTATCCACCGCCCGCCGGTCGCCTTCGACCTCACCGCCGCGAACCTCGCCTCCCTCTGGGACGCGATCCGCTTCCTCCCCATGCCCCGCGACCAGCGCCACTTCCTGGAGCGCTACCTCCTCGGCCCCTGCGCCGAGCGCTCCCTCTCCACCTGCCTCACCCTCCACTCCACCTTCTCGATCCCCCTCGGCGCCCACGAGCTCCGCATCCGCTGGGCTCCGGCCTGACGTTCGCGAAGTCCGGCTCCGCCGACCGCAGGGAACGCCAACTGCCGGGCGTCCTGACCCTCGGGCAGGACGACCGGCAGTCACAGGTCATTCCGCTCCTGTGCGGCTGACGCGGCCGGAGCTACCCCTGGAGGCCGGCTGCCGTGCCGCGGATGGCGGGGAGCCTGGAGTAGAGGGCGTCACCGGGGCATTCGGTGGCGAAGCCGTCGCGGTGGCCCGAGATGGCGTCGAAGTCGACGACGGTGCCCTTGGGGTAGCGGCTGGCGTCGGATCCGGAGGTGAGCTGGTACGTCCCGTCGGCCGTCCGGCCGGTGAGGCCGAGCTTCCACGCGGAGATCTTCGCGAGGCCGTCCTGCAGCTCCTGCGGGGGATCGTCGGAGCTGTAGGTGCCGATGGCGGCGATACCGGAGGAGTTGGTGTTGAAGCCGAGGGTGTGGGCGCCGAAGACGGGCTGGTCGACGCCGCCGGCGCGGCCCTCGTAGATGGTCCCGCAGCGGTCGACCAGGAAGTTGTAGCCGATGTCCCGCCAGCCGTTGCTCTGCACGTGGTACTGGTAGATCGATCTGATCAACCGGGGTGCGTCGCTGCAGGCGTAGTCGGTGGCGGTCGCGGTGTGGTGGACGAAGGTCACCCGGACCGCGCCGGTGTACACGAAGCCCTGTTCGCGGATGGACTCGTCCGCGCCCCATCCCGCCCGGGTGACGATGCCGGGCCGCGGTGCGGCGGGGGCGGCGGGCCCGGCCGGGCGCTCGGGAAGGGTCCGGGCGTCGACGGGGGCCGCGCCCTGGCCGGGGTCGACCAGCTCGACCCGCAGCCCGCGCGGGAGACCGGCCGGACCGGGGCGCACGTCGACCGCGACGCCGTCGCTGCGGCCGGCCCACAAGGGGGCGGTGGCACCGTGCGGGACGGTGTCGGGGCCGTCTACGGCATCGGTCTCGAGCGTGTGCCAGTTGCTCCAGCGGCCGGTGACGGCGTCGCGGGTGCGGACCCGCACGGACCCCCCGGCGAGGGCAGCGGGGGAGCCGTCCCAGACCACGCCGAGGAGTTCGAACGCGCGGGTGGCGCGGGGTATGACTCTTCCGCCGGGAGTGAGGGCCACCGAGGTGACCGAGCCGCCTCCGGCGGAGGTGCGCGGCATAGGTGCAACCGGGCTGTCCGCGGCGGCGACCGAGGGATGGACGAGCAGGGCGGCGGTGCAGCAGGCAAGGGCCGCCGCCGGGAGTGAGATCCTCATGGAAGGGATGCTCACCGCAAACCACGATCCCTGCATGTCGCCGAAGGCGGTCGCGCGGTCACGGGGTGTCGTCGGGGCGCGGGTGTGGCAGTGGAGCAGCGGCGTGGACGGTAGGGCGGCCCACGCGGGCGGCATTCGCCCGTACTCGGTAATTCATTGGGCCAGGCCGGTTAACTCGCGGCGCCGCGCGCCGCAGCCCGGTGGTACAGGCGCGTATTCAGAAGATCCGTTTTGCGGATCATCCAGGAGCGCCATGCGTACTCGAATCACCACCCTGGTCCTGTCGGGCCTGACGTCGGCCGCCCTCGTGTGGGGTGCCGGCGGGGTGGCCCATGCCTCGCCCATCAGCGACCACAGTGTGGCCTTTGACTCGCCGCAGGCCCAGGGCGAATGGGTCGACAGCCTTCTGCGGCTCGCCCGGGAGGACGGTGTCTCGCTCGGCGGCGACTGGGCCTCCGCCGGCCGCAGCGATCTCCAGTCGACGCAGGCCGCCCGACCGGCCCACCGGACCGACGGCGGCAGCGAGCCCGAGGGGCTCTCGGTCGATGGCCAGGAGTCGGGTGCAGTGCCGCTGGACGGTGCCCTCCGGCCCGGCGACCAGGACCGGCCGATGGAGCAGGCGCCGGAATCGGTGCTTCCCGAGGGTGCTTGGGCCAACGGCGGCGAGCACTGCGACCAGATGCCCGGCCACGAGTCGCACGGCCACATCCCCGGACAAGGCCCCGGCGAGTGCATCTGCCTGCCCGCTGTTCCCGGCGCCCCCGCCGGGCACGGCCAGCCCCACGGCGAGCACGGGGAACACGGCGAGCACGGCCAACATGGCGAGCACGGCGAACACGGCGAACATGGGGAGCACGGGGAGCACGGGGAGCACGGGGAGCACGGGGAGCACGGGGAGCACGGCGAGCACGGCCAACACGGCGGCTCGGAGCAGGGCCAGGGTCAGAACGACCAGCAGAACCAGAACCAGGGCCAAGGTCAGGACCAGAACCAGAACCAGGGTCAGGACCAGAACCAGAACCAGAACACCCAGCAGGACCAGAACACCCAGCAGGACCAGAACCAGGGTCAGGACCAGCACGTCGACGTGACCGTCATCGTGCAGAACACCGTGGCCAACAACCTGAACAACAGCGCCAACAACAGCGCCACCAGCAACTCGAACAACTCCGCGCAGAACAGCGCCCAGAACACGGCCCTCAACAACCAGTCGGCCTCGCAGGCCAACAACCTCTCCAACCAGCAGAGCCAGACCAACCAGCAGTCCGCGTACAACCTGAACAAGATCAAGTTGATTGCGGAGGAGCTGGCGGTGCGGCCGCCGCACAAGCCGGCCCACCACGGCGGGCACGGGCACGAGGTGGTGCCGGGCCACCACGGAGGGGGCGAGGAGCACCTCGCCGGACACCACCACGGCGAGCTGGCTCATACGGGCGCTCCGGAGATGCCGGTCCTCCTCGGGCTCTCCGCCGCGTTCCTCGCGGCCGGCGCGGCCGCCATGCGGCTCAGCCGACGGCGCACCTGATCGAACCCGTTGCGCGGGAGCGTGAGTAGGGTTCGAGGGCATTCGTGAACCGGCCTCCACCAGGCGTCGTCCTGGTGGAGGCCGGTTCCGTGGGTCACTGATCCGGCAATTCCCCCGATCCGGAATCTCCGTGCCACTTTCCCGGAGAAGGGAGTGGGGAGTGGAATCGAACCCGCGTCCTATGGCTGGCCGCACCGAGGGCCTGTATTTCTCCCGACATGGCAGCCACAGGGTCCGGTGGGCCGGTCCGGAATGGTCAGGGTGCGCTAGCCTGTGCCAATATCTCCGACCCGATGGGATTTTACCGATGACCGTCGAGGAATCCTGGTTGACCGGTTCCACGGAGTTGCGCTGCGGAACGGCCGCGAACCGGTGCCAGTACAAGAACCTCCCCTTGCGCGATCTTCCCCCGCTCGGTGTCGTGCGCCGCGCCCGGATCGCACGTGAAGGCCTGCGGGAGCGCCACAGTGGTGTTCCGGCACTCGGCCGACCCTCCCGCTTCTCCGCGGGGGACTGGGTCCGTGTCAAGGACGAGGCGGCGGTGCGTGCCACCCTCGATGCCAAGGACCGCCACCGCGGCCTGTGGTTCACCCTCAGCCAGTGGTCGTTCTGCGGAGGTGTCTACCGGGTCGAGCGCATCGTGCGGCGCATGGTCGACGACCACTACCGCATGCGGCGCCTGTCGGGCACCGTCGCCCTGGCCGGTGCCACCTGTCACGGAGCCGACGGCACGCAGGGCTGCGGACTGGACTGCGCGCTGCTGTTCCGCGACGAGTGGCTGGAGCCGGCTCCCGCGCCGGTACCCGCCTCCCGGCCGGCCGTCCGGTGGGCGACCGTCCGCAGCCTCGCGGAGATCAGCGCCACCCTCGGGCCCGACGGCCGCCTGAACGGCGTGCCGTTCCAGCCGGGCATGGAACGTCACGCCGGCACCCGGCACGGGGCCTCCGAACTCCGCCACCGGTCGCTCGCCTGGTGGCAACAGCCCGCCGCGGGGCGCTGGTTCATCCTTCACGGGCTGCGCTGCGGCGGCGAGCCGCTCATCACAGGGTGCGACCGCCAGTGCGCTCTGCTCTGGCACGAGTCCTGGCTACGACTGGAACCCGTCGCCGTCGCGCCGTGACCGGTCGGCCATCACTCTCCGCGGCGCCCGGCGGGCCTCCGTCGGCCGTCATCGCCGCCAGCGGTCGCGCACCAGCTTCGCCGTCATGCGCAGCGGCCCGTCCCGGTCGCCGACGTAGCAGCGAGGAAGCGCGTACACCCCGCTGTGGGCACCGGGGCTGACCGCGCACCCGTAGTCGTAGCCGGCTCGGGCCACCGCCTCCACGGCAGCGGCGTCGAGCGAACCGTAGGGGTAGCAGAACCCTTCGACCGCCCGGCCCGTGAGGTCCTCCAGTGCGTGGCGGCTGCCGGTGACCTGGGCCGCCAGGTCCCGCGCGTCCAGGCCGGCCAGCCGCCGGTGCGTCAGCCCGTGCGAGCCGATCTCCAGCCCGGCGGCGGCGACTTCGTCGACCTGGTGCGCCGTCATCAGCGGCTTGCGCGGGCCCTTCCGGTCCCAGTCGTTGTATCCGCCGACGCGGTCGGCCACCACGTACACCGTCGCGGTGAAGCCGTGCTCCACCAGCGCGGGCATGGCCTCCTCGGCGAAGTCGCGGTACCCGTCGTCGAAGCTCAGCCCGACCATCCCCCCGGCGGTGCCGTTCCGATGACAGCGCAGCAGGGTGCCGACCGCCACCCCGCGCAGTCCTCGGGAAGCCAGCCAGCGGAGCTGACGGCGAAACCGCGCAGGGTCGACGGTGATCAGATAGGGATCCTCACTTGCGGCCGCCACGGAGTGGTACATCAACGTCCACGGGAAACGCCCCGCGACTCCACCGGTCGCCTGTTCCGGGGTGTTGCGTGATGTGATGATTCGCACGGTCTGCTCCAGCTTTCGGCGGAACCGCCTGTGGGGGTGGAGTTCAAGGAAACCGAATTCTGGCAGCGCCCGAACCGCCTTCCATTCGCGCCAGGCCATTCCGGGTCTTTTCACCCGAATGCCGGAGCGGCAACAGTTCGAGCACCGCCCGGAGCCCTGGGGCCGTCCCACAACCGACGGGCCGCCGCGACACGTGCGCGAGAAGTCGGCGGGGTCGACTTCCTACGCGCCCGGGGTGGTCAGGTGGTGGCGTGCGGCGGTGAGGATCTCCTCGGACAGCTCGGCGTCGTCGCTCGCGCGGGCGAGGAGGATCGCGCCCACGAGGGTGGACAGGTCGGCGAGTGCGGTCTCGCGCCCGTCGCCGTCCAGCCGTTGCAGGCCGTCGACGAGGTCGCGCAGGCCGGCCGTGAACGCCGTGCGGACCGCGCTGCCGGGCTCGGCCCTCGCCGCCTCGGCGCCGAGGGTCGCGGCCGGGCAGCCGCCGCCCGGGTTATCGACTACGACCCGGAAATCGGAGCGGCAGCAGCCACGGCCATCAGGGCAGCGGGGTACTCCCCGCGGCTGATCATCGCTGACGGGCTGCTCGGCGACCCGGACGGCGGAGAGTACGACCGGCTCATCGCCACCTGTGCGGTCCGGTACGTCCCGCCCCCGTGGTTGCACCAAGTGAAGCCCGGCGGCGCCATCCTGGTCACCCTGTCCGGCTGGTCCTTCGGTTTCGGGCTCGCCCGGCTGGTCGTCACGCGCCCCGGCGAGGCCACCGGCCGCTTCCTGCCCGGCTACACCAGCTTCATGATCGCCCGACCGCACGACCGGCCGCACCGCCAGAGCCTCTCGCTGCTCCTCGGGGACGAACGCCGGACCCGGATCGACCCCGAGATGATCGGCACGTGGACCGGCGCTTGGGTCGCCCAGCTCGCGGCTCCCTCGGCCGAACGGATGGGGGTCGGCGGGCAACAGATCCTTTCCGACGTGGCCACCGGATCACAGGCCCGGACCATGCCCACCCCGGACGGCGGCTGGACCGTCGGGCAGCGCGGCCCGCTCCGCCTCTGGGACCAAGTGGAGAGCGCGATCGAGGCGTGGCAGAAGTAGGGCGAGCCTCACCAGGAAGGCTTCGGGATCACCGTCTCGGGGTCGGGACAGCGGGTGTGGATCGGGACGGAGGACGGTCCGGGTTGGGATCTGCCGATCTGAAGTTCGTTGCCCGGCGTCGAGGGGCGGTGAGAGCATCGAGGTCCATTTGACCTATTCGCCGAGATCTGCAGTTGGCAGGTACCGCTGGTGACTTCGCCATGTCCGTCAACATCTCCTCCATCCGGCTGCCGCGCAGCCGGCGGGCGCCGGGCGAGGCGCGGCGGCGGCTCTCCTCGCTGCTCGCCGGCGTCCCGAACAGCAGCTGCTTCCTCGAGCCCGGGCTCCTCGCCGTCTCCGAGCTCGTGACCAATGCCGTCCTCCACGGCACGCCCACCGGGTACCTCATCTACCTCGCGCTCGACGTCTCCCCCTCCCGTCTCCGCATCGAGGTCCACGACGCCCGGGGTGACCGCGAGCCCGTCCCCTCCCCGCCCGGCCTCGACGAGGAGGCCGGGCGGGGGCTCCAGCTCGTCAAATCCGTCACTGACACGTGGGGTTGCTGCCCCCGCGATCCCATCGGGAAGATCGTCTGGTGCGAGGTCCTCGCCCGATGAGAGCCGACCACGTCATCACCGTCGAGATCACGGGCATCCACCGCCCGCCGGTCGCCTTCGACCTCACCGCCGCGAACCTCGCCTCCCTCTGGGACGCGATCCGCTTCCTCCCCATGCCCCGCGACCAGCACCACTTCCTGGAGCGCTACCTCCTCGGCCCCTGCGCCGAGCGCTCCCTCTCCACCTACCTCACCCTCCACTCCACCTTCTCGATCCCCCTCGGCGCCCACGAGCTCCGCATCCGGTGGGTCAACGACTGTCGTTGATCTTTTGTCGACGCCGGGCTGGTCTACTGCCGCCACCGGTCCGTGGCCCTCCCGGCCCGACAACGTGAAAGGCATTTCCTCATGTCCAAAACCCTGTGGCGGCGCGCGGTCGGCGCCGTCGCCCTCATGAGTGCGCTCGCGGCGACCATGGTCCAGATGACGCCCGCGTCCGGCGACGACGCGCCGCCGCCGACCCGGGTGTCCCGTTCGGGGCCGGGGACGATCTCGGAGCGGTCGGGTAACAAGCCGTCGGTGAACGTCGAGTACGAGATCACGAATGTCTCCGTCGGACAGGCCTCGGTGGGTGACGGAACGTTCGCCGTGCGTGGGATCACCGTGAACTGGTCGGGACCTGCCGACAACGACCCGAACGGCGCGTCGGACTGGATCGCGATCTACGAGGGTGATCTACCCGCGGACGCCGACCTGGGGAAGTACAAAGTCTGGGACTGGGCCTGCCCGCGCAGCGGTTCCTGCGATTCGATGGGGTCGACGTTCGTCACCGACACCAGCGGAATGGGCCGGCACGACCTCGACCTGCAGAAGGGCAAGAAGTACACCATCGCGTACTTCACCTGGAAGTGGAATGTCCGTGCGACCTATGAGTACTGGGCATGAGGCGCCCGCTGCGCGCGCTTGCCGCGCTGCTCACCCTCGCCCTGTTCGCCGTGGTGACGCCGACGGAGGCCGTCGCCGTCGCTCCGAATGCCGATCAAGCGTACGCCGCGCGGTACTTCACGCGGACCGGGGTGGTTCGTACGGCGTTCCAGGCGCTCGCGGGCGCGGCCCGGGTGGCCGTCGACGGGATGGGAGCGAGCGGGAGCAACGTTCACTACACCCACCCGGGGACGACTCTGCCCACCACGCCCGGGTACTTGGCTTTTGGGGTAGGTGACTTGGGGACCGACGGCAAGGTCGCCGAGAACGCGGTTCAGTTGATCCTCAAGCAGAGGAACACGTTCATTGATGCCTTCTACGTCACTGCCACGAAGACGGCCTACGTCTTCTCGGGTGAGGCGCTAACCACTGACGCCATCAGGAACGTCCTTGGGCTGGCGAGGGACGTCGTTGTGGAGCGGAAAGTGCTGTCGTTCGACGCCAGTTACGGCGGTATGGGGCGTGATTCCCTCAACATTGACGTCGGTGTCCATTCGCTGCAGGCTGCGGTCGACGCCCTTCTGAACGCGGCGTCCCTACGAAGCCTCGACGAGCTCAAGGGTGCTCTGGCCACCCTGGTCGTGGCGTTCCCGGAATCGATCCGTAACCGCTTGGTCCGGGAGAACATCAGGAGCGCGATGTGGTCGGGGAACGTCTGGCGAGCGGCGCGAATGTTCACCGAGATCAAGGACTGGGACAAGATCTCTCGTGCGATCCGGGACCGGAAGAGCTATCTGGGCTATTCTGCGGTCGCCATGGCCGCGATGGTGACCGTGCTGAACTCCATCAACAACCGAACCGTGCAAGCCCGCAACGGCCCCACCGCCCCGCCCGACCCCGACGCCGCCGACCACTGGGCCCCCAACCCCGGTGGTGACCAGTCGAGTTGCCGCCCCGACGGCATGACCCCGACCGCGGGCGTCTCGGCCCCGTACTGCACCGCGTACGACGACCAGGGCCGCGAGCGCATGGGTGCCGCCCACCCCCGTCGCGTCGTCGGCTACCAAAGCAGCTGGCGCACCGGGCAGAACGGGCAGGACATGTACCTCCCGAACAGCATTCCGTGGGGCCAGGTCACCCACGTCAACTACGCCTTCGCCTGGATCGACGGAAACCGCATCTCCGTCGGGAACCCCGCCGACGCGAGCAACCCGAACGTCGGCATGACGTGGCCGGGCGTGCCGGGCGCGGAGATGGACGAGTCGCTCCCGTACCGAGGCGAGCTCAACCTCCTCACCCGCTACAAGCGGCAGCACCCGCGCGTCAAGACCCTGATCTCCGTGGGCGGTTGGGCGCAGTCCAGCGGTTTCTACGCCCTCACCGTCAACGGCGACGGCAGCGTCGCCCAGGACCGGATCGACACCTTCGCCGACTCCGTCGTGGACTTCCTGCGCCAGTACTCCTTCGACGGCGTGGACATCGACTACGAGTACCCGACCGCCCTCCCGCAGGCCGGCAACCCGAGCGACCGTCCGGTGTCGGACAGCCGCCGCCCGGGCCTGTCGGCGGGCTACACGGCGCTGATGAAGACGATCCGCGAGAAGCTCGACCGCGCGGCGACGGCCGACGGCCGGTACTACCTCCTGACGACGGCCGGCTCCGGCTCCGGCTACATGGTGCGCGGCATGGAGAACTTCGCCGCCCTCCAGTACCTGGACTTCGCGAACGTCATGTCCTACGACCTGCACGGCAGCTGGAACAACAACGTCGGCCCGAACGCGCCGCTGTACGACGACGGCCGGGATAGCGAGCTGGCCGCGGCCGGCATCTACGACACGGCGAAGAACCCCGAGTACCGTGCGGAGGGCTACTTCAACACGGACTGGGCGTACCACTACTACCGCGGCGCCCTGCAAGCCGGGCGGATCAACCTCGGCGTGCCGTACTACACCCGCGGCTGGAGCGGAGTGACCGGCGGAGTCGGCAACGGCCTGTGGGGCACGGCGTCGATGCCCGACCAGACGAAGTGCCCCGCCGGCACCGGTCAGCAAGGAGGGACCTCGCCCTGCGGCGCGGGCGCGACGGGCGTCGACAACCTGTGGCACGACACCAACCCGGACGGCAGCGAGCTCGGCGCGGGGTCGAACCCGATGTGGCACGCCAAGAACCTCGAACGCGGCATCACGCCCTCCTACCTGCCCGCCTACGGCCTCGGCGGCCAGAGCGTCTCCAGCGGCTACACCCGGCAGTGGGACGACACCCTCAAGTCCTCGTGGCTGTGGAACGACACCACGAAGACGTTCATCTCCACCGAGGACGAGCAGGGCGTGGGCGCCGTCGCCGACTACGTGTCCGCCAAGGGCGCGGGCGGCGTGATGATCTGGGAGCTGGCGGGCGACTACGCCTGCCCCGCCCAGGGCGAGTGCGGGACGGGCTACACCATGACCAGCCTGCTCGACTCGAAGCTGCGCGGCCAGGGTGCCTACGGCAACTCCCGGGCGGCCGGTTCGAGCGTGACGCTGCCCTCCCAGGTGGCCGACGTGAAGGCCGAGCTGGTCGCCTTCCCGACGGCCGTCAAGGACCTGTGGCCGCTCCAGCCGACCCTGCGGATCACCAACAACAGCGGTGTGACGCTGCGCGGCGACGCGCAGATCGCCTTCGACATCCCGACCTCCGCGCCCGCGCTGGTCAAGGACGGCAACTGGAAGGAGATCAAGAACGTCGCGCCCGGGCACACCGGCAGCAACGTCGGCGGCCTGAAGGGCGACTTCCACCGCGTCACGATCCGTCTCGGCGCGTGCGAGGATCTGCCGAGCGGCGCGTCCAGGGATATCCCGCTGAAGTACTACCTGCCGATCACCGGACCGGTCGACTTCACCCTCACCCAGGGCGGCCAGACCTACGGCCTGACCAGTGACAACCGGCGGGGCGTCGGCACGGTGGCCCCGGCCGCCGCGGCCGGGACCTGCGTGCTGCCCGTGCCGGACCCGCCGCAGAGCGGGCCGATGTTCGCCGGGAAGCCGAGCGTCGCCCTGAGCGCCGGAAACAGCTACCGGATCCAGTCCGCCGCCGCCAACGGCGCGCTGCTGACCGGCTCCAACGCGGGCACGGCCGAGACCTGGCCGTTCGCCGACGACGGCCACGCCTGGGACTGGACGGCGGCGAGCGTCGACGACCGGAGCGGTTGGCTCCTGCTGCGGGCCAACTCCGACAACGCCGCCCTCGACCTGGACCCGGCGACCTGGAAGGTGTACGCGAGGGGCGTCAACGGTGGCTCCAGCCAGCGCTGGTGGGTCGCGCCGGGACCGGACGGCACTGGCACGGTGTACCTGCACAACCAGCAGGGCACGCACTGCCTGACGTACGAGGGCGCCATGGCCCAGCCGCTCGTCGCTGGCTGCGACACCGGCAACACCAACCAGCTGTGGTACCTCAACGACAGCCCCCGGGCACCCCGTGCCAAGGACTGGGACGCCAGCGCCGTCTACACGCCCGACCAGGCCGCGTCCGACCGGACGGTGTTCTTCAATGGGCACAACTGGCTCGCCCAGTGGTGGACCCAGCACGTCGCGCCCGGCACCAGCGACACGCCGGGCAAGGACTCCTACCCGTGGAAGGATCTCGGCCTCGCCCAGGGCCCTGACGCGGTTCTGGCCGCCGGGGAGACCCTCTACCGCGGCGAGTCCATCACCGCGCCGGGCGGGTACCGGCTGGCCATGCAGACCGACGGCAACCTGGTGATGTACGCCCCGGGCGGAGGCGTGGCCCAGACCTGGGACACGGTCGGCCGCGGCGACCACCTCGCCATGCAGACCGACGGCAACCTCGTGCTCTACGGCACGGGCGGGGCCATGCTCTGGACGACCTCCACCAGCGGCAGCCCCGGTGCGTACCTGAAGATCCAGGACGACGGCAACCTCGTTGTCTACCAGGGGGTCCAGGTGAAGTGGCACCGGTGGTGAGCTAGCTGTGACACGTCGTACGCCGGACCGGGGTTCGCCCTGGTCCGGCGCACGACGCTTGGGTGCGACGATCGCGGGAATTTGGATGTGGCGGGCGGCCGAGGGCGGCCTAGGTTCTGTACGGCGGATCTTGTGACCGTCGCATGATCGGCTCGTTGTACTGGTCATGGGGTGGGGAGATCTGAGCAAGGACGAGTGGGACCGGCTGAAGCCGCACCTGCCGGCGAACGGGCGGCAGGGCGGCCGGTGGGCCAGTCATCGACGGGTGATCAACGGGATTCTCTACCGGGCGCGCACCGGAGTGCCGTGGCGGGACCTGCCGCCGCGTTTCGGGCCGTGGACCACGGTGTACGACCGGCATCGCCGTTGGTGCGCCGACGGCACGTGGGAGCGGATCCTGACTTCCCTGCAGGCCGAGGCCGACGCCGAGGGCCGCCTCGACTGGAGCCTGGCGAGCGTCGACTCCACATCGTGTCGGGCCCACCAGCACGCGGCCGGCGCCAGGAAGGAGACGCCGACGATCCGCCGAAAAGGGGGATCCCGGCGCGGCACCGGAGCGACGAAGGCCTCGGCCGCTCCCGCGGAGGACTGACCACCAAGATCCATCTGGCCTGCGAGGGCGGCCGGCGCCCGCTGGCCCTGCTCGTCACACCGGGCCAGACCGGCGACTCCACACAGTTCGAGGCCGTCATGGAACGGATCAGGGTCCCGCGACCGGGCGGCGGCCGGCCGCGCACCAGGCCGGACCACGTCACCGCGGACAAGGCCTACAGCGCGCGTCGCATCCGCGCCTACCTGCGCCGACGCGCAATCAGCCACACCATCCCCGAGCCCCGCGACCAGCGGGCCAACCGCCTGCGGCGAGGCAGCCGGGGCGGCCGGCCCACCGGATTCGACAAGGAGACCTACAAGAGGCGCAACGAAGTCGAGCGCACAATCCACCGCCTCAAAGGCTTCCGAGCGGTCGCCACCAGATACGACAAGCGCGCCTACGTCTTCCACGGCACCGTCACCGTCGCATCAATCCGACTCTGGCTCCGACGATGATCCGCCGTACAGAACCTAGGCCGTGCGCGAGAAGTCGGCGGGGTCGACTTCCTACGCGCCCGGGGTGGTCAGGTGGTGGCGTGCGGCGGTGAGGATCTCCTCGGACAGCTCGGCGTCGTCGCTCGCGCGGGCGAGGAGGATCGCGCCCACGAGGGTGGACAGGTCGGCGAGTGCGGTCTCGCGCCCGTCGCCGTCCAGCCGTTGCAGGCCGTCGACGAGGTCGCGCAGGCCGGCCGTGAACGCCGTGCGGACCGCGCTGCCCGGCTCGGCGCGCGCTGCCTCGGCGCCGAGGGTCGCGGCCGGGCAGCCGCCGCCCGGGTTGTCGCGGTGGACCGTCGACAGGTAGCGCGACACGAACTCGGTGCGCGGGGACGGGCCCTCCTCGGGGCCCTCTGCGGGGCCCTCCCCGGTGAGCCGGTCCATGGCCTCGCGCCGTTCGCCGAACGCGGCCCGAAGGGCCTGGGCGACGAGGTCGTCCTTCGACGAGAAGTGGCGGTAGAAGCCGCCGTGCGTCAGCCCGGCGGCGGCCATCGCCTCCGGGACGCTGACCTGGCTCGCGCCCTTCTCCCGGATCAGCCGGGACGTCTCGTCGATCACCTGCTGCCGGTGCTGCTGCGCCTCGGCTCGTGACACTCGGGGCATGTCGGCGGTCCCTTCTTCCTCCGGGGGGCTGGGGAAGAGCCTACTTCCGCGGCCACTTAGATGATGGTAATAATCTAAACCTGATCCGAGAGCGAAGTGAAGCGAGGAGAAGGCACATGACCGTCATCGAAGGCTCCGTCGCGCTGGTCACCGGAGGCCGGCGCGGCATCGGCAAGGCGCTCGTCGAGGAACTCCTGCGGCGCGGGGCGGCGAAGGTCTACGCCACCGCACGCAAGCCCGCCCCCACCCCCGCCGGTGACGCGCGGATCGAGGTCCTCCCGCTGGACGTCACCGACGGCGCCTCCGTCGCCGCCCTCGCGGCGCACGCCCGCGACGTCGACCTCGTCTTCAACAACGCCGGCGTCCTGCACCCGTCGCCGCTCCTCACCGCCGACCTGGACCTCGTGCGGGACACGTTCGAGACCAACGTGCTCGGCCCGCTGCGCATCGCCCAGGCCTTCGCGCCCGTGCTCGCCGCGCGCGGCGGGGGAGCCGTCGTCGACCTGCACTCGCTCCTGTCGTGGGGGGCCGGGGCAGGGGCGTACGGCGCGTCCAAGGCCGCGTTGTGGTCGCTGACGAACTCGCTGCGCCTCGAACTCGCCGCGCAGGGCACTCAAGTCGTCGGCGTGCACCTGGGGTTCGCGGACACCGAGATGGTCGCCGCCATCCCCGTGGAGAAGATCGCGGCGGCCGACGTCGCCCGGATCGTCCTCGACGGCGTCGAGCGCGGGGACAGCGAGGTGCTCGTCGACGACGCGACCCGTGCGATCAAGGCCGCGCTGTCCGGGCCGGTGGAGGGTCTCGCGGTCCTCGGCCGCAGCTGAACGCCCGGCCGTAACCGAACGCCCGGCCGTAACCGACCACACGTCATATCCGCACAGGAGGAAGAGCCATGCCGCTCTGGCACGTGTACCACCCGCCCGGCACCTACACCCCGCAGCAGAAGAAGCAGCTCGCCGACGACATCACCGGCTTCTACACCGGCTTCGGGCTGCCGCCGTTCTACGTGATGACGCTCTTCCACGAGGTCGCGGCGGACTCGTTCCACGTGGGCGGCGAGCCCGCCCCGGACGCCGTGCGCATCGTCGTCGAGCACATCGCGCGGCACATGGACGACCCGGACCAGCGCCGGCGGACCAGGGAGAGGCTTTCCGCGCTGCTCGCGCCCCACACCAAGGACCGTGGGCTGTACTGCGAGTTCCACATCGACGAAACGCCACGCGACCTCTGGATGATCGACGGCTTCGCGCCGCCGCCGACCGGGAGCGAGGCCGAGGAGCGCTGGGTGAAGGAGAACCGGCCGAGCGCGTACTGATCCCCCAAGGGCGGTCTGCGGTGAACACGTCGGGAGCGCCACCGCAGAGGCGTTCGCGGGCTACCCCGACGGCACCGACTGCGAGCCTTCGCGCGGCGGCCACTGACGGTCACCACCGCCGGGCGGGGGCGCCCTTGGTCCGTACCGGCCGAACGACCGGTCGCCACGATCGACCAACAGGCCGCCCCCGCCTCGGTGTTCGCCGCCGGTCAAGGTCCGCGCCCCGGGGAAAGGGGGCCCCGGGGCGCGGTCAACGGACCGTCAAGTTCGCGCGGACGACCTTGTTGGCGTGCCCGCGGCCACCTACCGTCATCACGCCGAGTCGCCGGTCCCGCTCCACGAGCCGTCCGACCCGTCGTTCCAGGACGCAGTGCCCCAGGTTCACCCCAGAACGTAGGAGGCCCTCCCTTTGCGTACCCGTAGAAGACTCTCCCTGCTCCTCGGCCCCGCCCTGCTCGGGCTCTCCCTCCTCTCCCCGTTCTCCTCCTCGGCAGCGACCGCCCCCGCCCTCCCGCAGGGCACCCAGACCGACGCCGCCTACGCCGCGAGCCAGGCCGCCTCCCACGTGACGAACGTCCTGGCCACCGCCCAGCGGACCAGCTGCTACCGCCCCGAGGTGCCCTACACCGTGAACAGCGGCCCCGCCGGGGCCTACAGCGGCATGACGCCCTGCCCGGCCTCGGGTGCCACCACCGGCGAGGACACCGGAGCCGCCGGGCCGTACGCGACGCAGGCGGGCAGCAACCCGGGCTACCCGGCCGCGACGCCGATGCTCGTCAAGGGCCACTCGGAGTCGGACCTGCGCGTCGACCCGACCGACCCCAGCCACCTCATCGGCGCGTCCAAGTGGGTCGTGAGCGCCGAGGGCTACAACCACCTGCTGGGCTTCTTCGAGTCCCACGACGGCGGACGCACCTGGCCGGTCCAGGGCCACATCCCCGGCTACGAGGGCTGGACCGACAACACCGACCCCGTCGGCGCCTTCGACACGTGGGGCAACTACTACTCCCTGCTCCTGCCCTACCAGTTCGTCTATGACCCCAACGGCACCCACGACTTCATCCCCGGCACCGCCCAGGAGGCCAACCCGGCCGTCCCGTCGCAGGCCATCTCCCTCTCCGTGCGCCCGCACGGCGCGACCACCGCCACCCAGTGGATCACCACCCACAACGGCCGGCCGGACTACGTCGCGACCTACGACAGCATCGGCAACGGCCCCGACAAGCAGTGGATCGCCGTCGACACCAACCCCGACAGCGCCCACCGGAACCGCATCTACGCGATGTGGGTGGACTTCCACAGCAAGACGCCCGTCCCGTACGTCGCCTACGCCGACGCCCGCCCGGACGGCTCCCACACCGACTGGTCCGCCCCGCAGGCGCTCCCCGAGCCGCCGTCCACCCCGCAGGGCGCCACCTACCTGCTGCCGCACGTCGCCCCCGACGGCACGGTGTACACGACGCTCACCAACTCCGACCCGGCGCACAAGTTCTGCTGCACCACGATCTTCCTCGACGCCTCGCACGACGGCGGACGGACCTGGTCCACCGTCTCGACCGTGCAGGGCAACATCACGCCGCCGCCCGGCTCGTACGCCAATACGACGTTCCGTGACGGCATCGAGGACACCTTCACCCTCGGCACGCAGCCGGTGAACGGCCACTACCCGCTCTACTCGGCGTACGAGGACTACGGCACGGGCGTCGTCAACGTCCTGCTCACCGCCTCCTACGACGACGGCGCGACCTGGTCGGCCCCGGTCCGGGTCAACGACAACGCCGCGCCCGTCGACGAGTTCCAGCCCAACCTGACGACGGGCCCCGACGGCACCGTCAGCGTCGCCTTCTACGACCGCCGCCTCCCCTGCCCGGCGGCCGGCAGCCCCGAGGCGACGGCCGCCGGGCTCGCGCTGGACACCGCCAACGCCAAGAGCCCCGGCGTCGCGCCCTACGGCGCCGCCAACTACTGCGTCAACACGAGCATCCAGTTCTACGACCCGGCCCTCGGCCCGATCGGCCACAACACCCGCCTGAGCGCCCACGCCTTCGACCCGCAGCTCGACTCCCCGGTCGAGGGCTCGTCGACGTTCATCGGCGACTACTTCGGCAACACCATCGCCGGAAGCGGCGTCTCCGGCACCACCGACTACACGACCTCCGTCACCACCTACGACGACGGCACCAACCCGGACCACCTCCAGCAGCAGCTGGTGACCTCGATCCCGGTGCCGCACAAGTAGGCCGGTACGCCGCCCTGGGGGTGTAGCCAGCTACACCCCCAGGACTGAACCCCCGGCCATTGAGCCGCGTCCGCCCCGGCCGGTTGACTTGGATCATGAACGCCACGCACTTCGCCGTCGAACTCCGAGCGGTCCACCGCACCTACCGCCGCGGGCCCGAACCGGTCGTCGGCCTGGACGAGGTGAGTGTCGGCTTCCCCTTCGGCACCTTCACCGCCGTCATGGGCCCGTCGGGTTCCGGCAAGTCGACCCTGCTGCGGTCGGCCGCCGGCCTGGAGCCGATCGACGGGGGCGAGGTGCGGGTCGACGGCACCGTCCTCAGCGGCCTGCGCGACAACGAGCTGACGGTGCTGCGCCGGGAACGGATCGGCTTCGTCTTCCAGTCCTTCAACCTGCTCCCCGCCCTCACCGCGGCCCAGAACGTGGCGCTCCCCGCCAAGCTGGCCGGGCGGCGCCCCGCGGCCGCCGAGGTGAGCGCCGCCCTGGCCGCCGTCGGCCTCGCGGACCGCGCCGGACACCGGCCGGGCGAACTCTCCGGCGGGCAGCAGCAGCGCGTCGCCATCGCCCGGGCCCTGATCACCCGCCCCGCCGTCCTGCTGGCCGACGAACCCACCGGTGCGCTCGACACCAAGAGCGGCCGCGAAGTCCTCGCCCTGCTGCGCACCATGGCGGACGCCCCGGGCCGGGCCGTCGTCATGGTGACCCACGACCCGGTCGCCGCCGCCCACGCCGACCGCGTCGTCTTCCTGCGCGACGGCCGCCTCGCCGGCTCGCTGGAGCAGCCCACCGCCGAGCAGGTCGCCGCCAGGATGACCGCCCTGGAGGCCGTGGCATGCTGAGCCTCGCCATCGCCACCGTCCGCCTGCGCTGGGCCTCGTTCGTCGGCAGCTTCGTCGCGCTGGCCTGCGGCGTCGCCCTGATCGCCACGTCGATCCTGGTCATCGCCGCCACCGCCGGCGTCCCCGAGCAGGCCCGCCAGCGCTACTCGCAGGCCCCGGTCCTGGTGACCGCCGCCCGGAGCGTGGACTTCACGAGCGTCCACGGCGACACCCAGCCGACGCCCGTCCCCCTCCAGCCGGGCCTGCCGGCCGACCTGATCGCCGCCGTGGCCGGCACCGGACGGACCGTCCAGGACCACACCTGCTACGCCCAGCTGGCCGACGGCCCGCGCGACCAGGTCGGACGCGCCTGGTCTTCGGCGGCCCTCGGGGGCTACCGGCTGACCGCCGGCGCGGCACCGGCCGCCGACGACCAGGTCGTCATCGGCGGGGGCCGCCCCGAGCAGCTCGGGCAGCCCGTGCGGTTCGCCACCGCCGACGGCCCGCACAGCGCCACCGTCTCCGGCATCACCGAGGCGGAGCCCTTCGAGCACGCCGTCTTCTTCACCGACGCCCGGGCCGCCCGGTACTGCCCGGCCGTCGGCGTGCTGGCCGCCTTCGGCGACGCCGACGCCGTCCGCGCGGCCGTGGCCGCCACCGGCGGCACGAGCGTCGCCCAGGTGCTCACCGGCGCCGACCGCCGCCTGGCCGACCCGCACTACGCCGAGGTCAGCAGCCGGCTGGACGACGTCCAGACGCCGCTCGGCCTCGCCGCCGCGGTCTCCGGCGGCACCGCCGTGTTCGTGGTCGGCGCCACCTTCGCGCTGTCGATCGCCCAGCGGCGCCGCGAACTCGCCCTCCTGCGGCTGATCGGCGCCACCCGCAAGCAGCTGCGCACCCTCGTCAACCGCGAGGCCCTCGTGGTCGGCGTGCTCGCCTCCGCCGCCGGGTGCGCGCTCGGCGCGGCCGGGGCGCCGGTGGCCGGGCACTGGCTGATCGGCCACGGCATGGTCCCGGACGGCTTCACCGTCCCGATCACCTGGTGGGGGCTGCTCGTCGCGGGCCTGATCGGGCTGCTGACCGCGATGAGCGGCGTCGTGCTCTCGTCGTTCAAGGCCGGCCTGGTCAGCCCCGGCGAGGCGCTGGCGGAGGCGGACGTCGAACGGCACTCCCGGGCCGCGTCGGCCGTCCGCTGGGCCGGCGGCCTGCTCGTCCTCGGCGGCAGCATCGCGGCCCTCGTGATCACCGCCCGGCAGTGGCCCGACGCCGCCGCCAACGCGGCCGACTCGCTCGCCCTCCTGCTCGCCGTCGTCGCCGGGTGCGTGCTGCTCGCGGGCGTGCTCGCCGGACCGGTGCTCCGCCTGCTGACCGCGCTGCCCGGCCTCTCGTCCCGGCTGCGCGGCCGCCCCGCCGAGGACGGCGGCGGCATCGTCTGGGCCACCGCCCGGCAGAGCGCGCTCACCGCCTTCCGCCGCACCGCCGCGACCACCACCCCGGTGGTGCTGATCGTCGCCTTCGCCGGGTGCCTGCTCGGCAGCCTCGACACCATCGACCGCGCGCAGGCCACCGAGGTCCGCAACCAGCTCGCCGCCGCCGACCTCGTCGTCACGCCCGCCGGCACCCCCGGGCTGAACCGGGCGGTCGTCGACCGGGTCCGCGCCGTGCCCGGCGTCCAGGCCCTCGTCATCACCCCGACCTCCGTGATGGCCGAGCAGGACGGCGAGTCCCTGGTGCCCTTCCGCGCCGCCGCGGCCGACCCCGCCGCGCTCGCCGCCGTCGACCGCCTGCCGGTCGTCGCCGGCTCCGTGGCCGACCTCGGCCCCGACACGATCGTGCTCAGCCGCACCTGGCCCGGCTCGCCCGCGGTCGGGCAGCGGGTGCCCGTCCGCCTGGCCGACGGCACTCCCAGGACGCTGCGGGTCGCCGCCGTCCTCGGCACCGGCGCCGAGGCCGTCCAGGCGTGGGTCACCGGCCCGAACGCCGTCACCGACGGCGTCGGCGGGCCCGCCCTCGCGAGCCGGATCGACCTGCGGCTGCCGTCCGGCACCGACCGGCAGCAGGCGGAGGCGGGCCTGGAGGCGGCCGTCCACGGACTCGGGGCGCGGCTCGCCACCCCCGAGGACATCTGGAAGGCCGCGACCAACGCCGACGCGGAGGCCGCCTGGAACGCCCTGCTGATGATCCTCGGCCTCGCGATCGGCTACGCGGCCATCGCCCTCGCCAACTCCCTGGTCATGACCGTCACCGACCGCAGGCGCGAACTGTCCCTGCTGCGCCTCGCCGGCGCCACCAAGATCCAGGTGCTGCGCACCGTCGCCGTCGAGACGCTGATGTGCGTGGCGGCCGGCACGGCGATGGGCGTCCTCGGTACGGCCATCAGTGTGGGCGGCTCCTGGGCGGCCCTCGTCCACCTCATCGGCCCGACGCCCGCAGCCATGCCCTGGGGCACGATGGGCGCGCTCGCCGCCGCCTGCGCGGCCGTCGCCCTCACGGCGGCCGTCCTCCCGGCCGCACTCGCCCTGCGGGGCCGGGACGGCGAGGACATCCTGCGCGGGGCGGCGTGAGGCGGGGGTGCTCAGCCGGCGGACGGCCGCAGGGGCTTGCGGACGAGGTAGGTGAGGCCGAACCCGGAGTCGCTCTCCCGGACGTCGGCGTACCCCCGCCGGAGGTAGAACCGGTGCGCGGTGATGCTGGAGCCGGCCTCCATGTGCGCGTGCCCCTCGGCCGCCGCCAGCGCCTCGATGTGGTCCATGAGCAGGCGGCCGATCCCGCGCCCCGCCGAATCCGGATCGACGAACATGCTGAAGACCTTGTGGCCGTCCCGGGAGACCGTCCCCACGACCCCCTCGTCCTCCGCGACGAAGATGTGCCGGTCCGCGGACAGCTCGACGAACCGCCGAGCCGTGAAGTGCTCGCACATCCGGTCGATGACCTCCGCCGGATAGTCCCGGCTGTTCACCTCCCGCAGGCAGCGGTGCACGATCTCCGCCACCCGCGGAGCGTCGTCGGAACGGAATGACCGGACGGCGATCACCACTGCGCCTCCCAGGCAGTCGGTCGGACGTAACCGCTGTCGAGGGTACGCGGCCGGGCCGCGCCGCGGGCCCCGTCGGGCGGGTGGGGCGATCGGTTCCCGGAACCACTCGATGGTGCCATCCGGGCGGCGTGTCCCTGGGATGCGGGCGTGGTTTGGGGTGTCGTTGTCGGCGTCGCCCACCGACCGCGTCCGATACCGGAGGTACCCGCATGTCCACCATCACCACCGTCCTGACCGTCGACGGCATGAGCTGCGGCCATTGCGAGAAGACGGTCAGCGCCGGGCTCTCGGCCCTGCCCGGCGTCACCGACGTCGTCGCCGACGCGCCGTCCGGCCGCGTCACCGTCGCGTCGGCCGAGCCGCTCGACGAGGCGACGCTCCGCAGCGCGGTCGACGGGGCCGGGTTCACCTTCGTCAGCCGCGTCTGAGCCCCGCTCCGGCCACCGGCTCCGCTCCGGCCACCGGCCCCGGGCCGGTGGCCGGGCCGGAGCGGGCCGCCGGATCAGCCCGCCTCGGCGTCGGGCCGGGCGCGGCTCGTACAGACGTGGCCCATCCGGAAGCCGACGCCGCGCACCGTGACGATCCAGCCGCTGTGGCCCAACTTGCCGCGCAGCGAGCTGACATGGGTGTCGAGCGTGCGGCTGGCCCGCGGGCCGAGCGCGTGGGCGGAGGTGTCGTCCCAGATCTCGCTCATCAGGCGGCGGCGCGAGACCACCGTGCCGGGGTGCCGGGCCAGGTAGTGCAGCAGGTCGAACTCCTTGCGCGTGAGCTGGACCGCCCGCCCGCGCAGGCGCACCTCGCGGGTGGCGCCGTCGATGGAGACGTCGCCGATCGTCAGCACCCGCACCGGCACGGACGGCACGCCGAGGACCCGGCGGACGCGGCGCATGATCGCCTCGATCCGGGCGAGCAGCTCGTGGAACTCGTACGGCTTGTCGAGGCAGTCGTCCGCACCGGCCCGGAGGCCGCGGATCCGGCCCAGGTCGGCCGTCCGGTCGGTGAAGGCGACGATGGGGGTGTCGCTGATGGTGCGGATGCGCCGGCAGACCTCCAGGCCGTCGAGATCGGGGAGCTCCATGTTGAGCAGCATGATGTCCGTGTCGTCGCAGGACTCCAGTGCCGCTGCGCCGCTGGGGGCGGTCGCGACCTCGTAGCCGTGCTGCTCCAGTCTGACCGCGAGCGCTCGGGAGACGCTTTCCTGGCCTTCCACGATGAGCACCTGCATGATGCCTTCCAGGTTCGGTGGCGCGGGTGGGTCGGTCTTCCGCGGTGGGTGGGGGCGGGACCGGTGGGACCGGTCCCGGGCGTGACCGGCCGGACGGCCGGCGGGACGGTCGTCGAAGCGGTCGTCTGAGCGGTCGTCTGAGCGGTCGTCGAATTCGCCGGGAACGAGGTGGGGGAGAGCCCGGGGAGTTTCAGCCCGTGAGCGGGCAGGCGTGTGCGCAGGGACGCCCGGTCCGTGGCGGCCCCGCGCGCGACACCTGTCGACGTGTCCAGTCCACGATTCCCCCGTTTCGTGCACTCATCACTTGCGTGGGGGCGTTCCCGATCACGCCGAGCGGCCGGTGCCAATTCGGCACGGATCGTGGGATATTGCTACGCCCCGCAACCATCCTCCCCTTGCCCTGCCGCTGATGACAACACCCTTGTTGCCGGTGTCACATCAGGGGGGTGCCGGTCGGCCGTGAGGACCTGCTTTTCGGTCAGCCTTGAGGAGAATCGGGTGACTTGAGTCGGCGTCAGGGAGGTGTGCCCACTCCCTGCCACTCTCAACTTATAGCGCACCGGGGGTCTTGCGGCAAGGCCCCCGCCGTCCTGCAGAATCACCACCTCAAGATCTCAACGAGGTCTCAACCTGCGGAAACGGGGAGTCACGACGATGCGAGTGGTGCTGTCGACGTACGGGTCGCGCGGAGACGTCGAGCCGATGGCGGCGCTGGCCGTGCGGCTGCGCGAACGCGGCGCGGAGGTGCGGGTGTGTGCGCCGCCGGACGAGGAGTTCGCCAAGCGGCTGGCCGGCGTCGGTGTGGAGCTGGTGCCGGCCGGTCCGTCGGTGCGGGACATGGTGACGGGTGTGCGGCCGCCGGCGGGGAGCATCCAGGAGCGCGCCGCGCGGTTGACCGCCGGCTACTTCGAGGCGGTGTCCGCGGCGGCTGACGGCGCCGACGCGGTGGTGGCGACGGGCCTGTTCCCGACCGTGGCCGGGGCGCGGTCGGCGGCCGAGAAGCTTGGCGTCCACTTCGCCTACGTGGCGCTGCAGCCGACCATGCTGCCGTCCCCGCACCACCGGCCGTACACGTATCCCGGGCATCCGTTCCCCGAGGACGTCACCGACAACCGGGTCCTGTGGGAGCTGCACGTCGGTGTCATGAACGAGGTGTTCGGCGGGGTGGTCAACGAGCACCGGGCGACGGTGGGCCTGCCCCGGGTGGACGACGTGCGCACTCACGTCAACACCGACCGTCCGTGGCTGGCTACGGACCCGGTGCTCGGGCCCTGGGAGCGGCCGGCCGGCGTCGACCCCGTGCAGAGCGGCGCGTGGATCCTGCCGGACGACCGCCCGCTCCCGGCGGACCTGGTGGCGTTCCTGGAGGCCGGCGAGGCCCCGGTGTACGTGGGATTCGGCAGCATGCCGATGGGGCAGTCGAAGGAGACGATCGCCGAGGACGTCGTCGACGCGGTCCGCGCACAGGGCCGCCGGATCGTCGTCGCGCGCGGCTGGGCGGACCTGGCCCCGATCGACGGCGCCGACGACTGCTTCGTCGTCGGCGAGGTGAACCAGCAGGCGCTGTTCCCGAGGGTCGCCGCGGTCGTGCACCACGGGGGCGCGGGCACCACGACGGCCGCCGCGCGCGCCGGGACGCCGCAGGTGCTGGTGCCGCAGGTGGTCGACCAGCCGTACTGGGCCGCCCGCGTGGCCGCCCTGGGCATCGGCGTGGCGCACGACGGTCCGGTGCCGACCGCGGCTTCCCTGTCCGCCGCGCTCGGGACGGCCCTCGGCCCGGAGCTGCGCGCCCGGGCCGCCGCCGTCGCGGGCACGGTCCGCGCGGACGGTGCCGCGGTGGCGGCGGAGCACCTGGTGGAGCTGGTGGGCGCGGGGCGCCGGCCCGTGTGAACCGCTTACGGCGCCGGCGAGGCCGTGGACGCAGGGACGGGCGGGCCGGTCAGCAGGGTGCCGGCCTCGGAGTAGGGCCAGCCGTTCGGCACGCAGCCGTGGATGCCCTTGATCTGCTGCATCATCACCGGCGCGGGTGCGCCCGCGCCGGGGCAGTCGACGTGCCCGTTCCCGAGGATGTGGCCGACCTCGTGGTTGACCGCGAGCGCGTGGTAGAGCTCGGGGCGCCCGGTGTAGAACTGCGTGAGGTCGGTCCAGCGCTTGGCGTTGATGACGACCTGCTTGCCGGCCGCGCAGTTCACCGTGCCGCCGGTGTCCAGTCCGTACTGGCCGCAGATCCGGTCGGTGGACTCCGGGGTGGCCAGGTACACCGTGAAGTCCACCGGGTCGGCGGCCACCCGCTGGAAGGACACGGCGCCGCCGGCCGCCCAGCCCTGCCGGACGTTGCCGAGGACGGCGTCCACGTCGGCCGCGAACTGCTCGGGGCGCTGCGGCAGCCCGTTCTCCACCCGCACCTTGTACCGGTACAGGTGCTCGCCGGTGCCGGCGCGGTCGGTGCCGCCGGTGGCCGTGGTGAACGCGAGCTGCTTCGGCTCGTGGTGCCACGGCTGCCACCAGAGCAGCCCGCCGGTGAGCGCGGCGGCCACCGCGAGGGCGAGCAGGCCGGTGCGTATTCGGCCGGGGGTCGGACGGATGGCTGCCATGGGTGCGATCTCCTGAACGGGGGGCTTACGGAGAGGACGACGCTCCCCGCAGTGCTTCCGGTTCACCCGGACGGCCCTGTTCCGTCGCCGGGGTGTGATGGGCTTGGGCGAGGCTTGGGCGAACGGAGAGAGGATCCTCGATGAGCCACGCCCGCGTGCCGGGCCGCACCTCCGTGCTGGCCCGGGCCGTCTGGTCGTACGTCCGGAGCGCGCCGGGTACGTTCGTCTGGCTGGCGATCCTGCTCGGCACCACCCTCGTGATCGACCGGGTGAGCCCGAGGGTGGCCCACCACATCCTGGAGAAGCGCTCGACCAACCTGCACCACCTGGAGGTCGCGCCGCTGAAGGTGCTGTTCAGCAGCGCCCTGTGGATCGAGGGCGGCGGCTGGTGGTTCTACTTCGTGCTCTACAACGTCTTCCACGTGCCCGCCGAGCGCTGGCTCGGCACCGTGCGCTGGCTCGCCGTCGTCCTGATCGCCCACATCGGTGCGACGTACATCAGCGAGGGCGCGCTGTACTGGGCGATCAGCCGGGGCCTCGCCCCGCACCGGGCCGTGTACACGCTCGACGTCGGCGTGAGCTACGCCCTCGCGGGCGTCGTCGCCGTGCTCACGTACGCCCTCGTCCGCCCGTGGCGGTACGTGTACGCGGCGGGTGTGGTCGTGTTCTACGGCTACGGCCTGCTGCAGAACCGCGACTTCACCAGCGCGGGCCACTTCACCGCCGTCCTCATCGGCCTCGCCTGCTACCCGTTCACCCGGGGGCGGCCCGCCGCCTTCGACCCGGTCGCGGCGGCGCGCACCGCCTGGCAGTGGGTCCGCGGGCATGGGCGCCCCAGCCGGTCCCGGAGCTTCTAGGGCGTGTCTTTCGCCCTAGGATCGGAAGCGAGACCGCCCCCGCGAGCGGAGCCAGGAAGGCGGGTGGCGCCGATGACACCGAGGGACGGCCCGTGGCCGCGCTACCTGCGCGTGCTGCCGTGGCTGCTGGTCGCCGGCGGCCTGCTGTGGAACGCCATCGACACGACGAACTACTGGGGCGACCCGATGGTGGCCGCCGCGGCGGTCCTGGCGGGCGCGCTGCTCCCGCTGCGGGACACGCTCGCCGTCGGCGCCGCCAACGTGGTGGGCATCGTCGCGTTGTCCTTCCGCGACGGCACGATCGGCACCGAGGGCGGCTACCTGGAGCTCACCAACACCGTGTTCGCCGCGCTGCTGGGCGTCTGGATCAACCGCGTCGTCGCCCGCCACGGCCGGCGGCTGGCCACGGTGCGCAGCGTCGCCGAGGCCGCCCAGCTGGCCGTCCTGCCCGCGCCGCCGGACCGGGCGGGGGAGCTGACGGTGGCCGCCTGCTACCGGGCGGCCCAGACGGAGGCGCTGATCGGCGGCGACGCGTACGCCGTCCAGGAGACTCCGTACGGCGTGCGGCTGATGATCGCGGACGTGCGGGGCAAGGGCCTGCCGGCGGTGGCGACGGTGTCGGTGCTGCTCGGGGCGTTCCGGGAGAACGCCTCGCGCGCCTCGGACCTGGTCGCGCTCGCGGACGCCCTGGAGCAGTCGCTGGCACGCGAGAGCGAGCACCGCGACGAGGAGGTGCGGACGGAGGGGTTCAGCACGGCGCTGCTCGCGGAGTTCCCGGGCGGCCGGGACGCCGTGCACGTCCTGAGCTGCGGCCACCCCGGGCCGTACCTGCTGGGCGGCCCGGGCGGCGTGCGGCGCCTGGACGCGGCCGACCCCGGCCTGCCGCTCGGCATGGGCGCGCTGGGCCCGGACCGCTCGGCGCCGGACCGGTGGCCGTTCCCGGCCGGGCACACGCTGCTCCTGGTCACGGACGGTGTCACCGAGGCCCGGGACGGCGCCGGGCGGTTCTACGACCCGGTGAGGGGCCTCGCCCCGCTGGGTCCGTTCGCCGGGCCGGGGGAGGTGCTGGACGCCCTGGGGCGCGACGTGGCGGCCTGGACGGGCGGCCCGCGGGACGACGACATGGCCGTCCTCGCCGTCACTCGTCCATGAGTTCTACTCTTGCCCCGTGAGTGCGCACGCGACGCTCGACGACGCCACGGCGGCCGACCTCGAAGGCCTGGAGACGCTGGTCCGGCTGCTGGCCGGGCGGGGCGTCGTGGTGCTCAGCGGCGCGGGGCTGTCGACGGAGTCCGGCATCCCCGACTACCGGGGCGCCACCGGCAGCCGGCGCCGCCGCGCGCCGATGACGTACCAGGAGTTCACCGCCGGCGAGGAGGCCCGCCGCCGGTACTGGGCGCGCAGCCACACCGGCTGGCGCACGATCGCGGCGGCCGAGCCCAACGCCGGGCACCGGGCGGTGGAGCGGCTGCGCCGCTCGGGCCACGTGGCGGCGGTGATCACGCAGAACGTCGACGGCCTGCACTGTGCCGCCGGCACCCGGGCGGCCGTCGAACTGCACGGCGGACTGCACCGGGTGGTGTGCCTGGAGTGCGAGCGCACCAGTGCGCGCGAAGAGCTGGACGGGCGGCTGGAGGAGCTGAACCCGGGCTTCCGCGCGGCGGGGGCGGAGGTCCGCCCGGACGGCGACGCCGAGCTGCCGCAGGAGCTGGTCGACGCGTTCCGGGTCGCCCCCTGCGGGGCGTGCGGCGGGGTCCTCAAACCGGACGTCGTGTTCTTCGGCGAGAGCGTGCCGAAGCCCCGGGTGGAGCGCTGCTTCGGGCTGGTCGACGCCGGGCAGGCGCTGGTCGTGCTCGGGTCGTCCCTCACCGTGATGTCGGGCCTGCGCTTCGTGCGGCACGCGGCCCGGGCGGGCACCCCGGTGGCGATCGTCAACCAGGGGCGGACCCGTGGCGACGACCTGGCCGCGGCCCGGATCGACCTGCCGCTGGGTGCCGTGCTGACCGAGGCGGCGCACCGGGTGGGCTGACGTCGGGCCCCGTTTTACCGCGCCGTTCAAAGCCCTGCTTGGGAACACATCCGGGGCGCTTATGGCCAAACTCACTCGTTCGAGTGAGTTTGGCGGGGCTCGGTAGCCCTGCGTACTGGTGCGTCCACAGATCGGTGAACCTAAACGTCCTCACACGAACCCGGATCGGCCGCAACAATCTGACGCATCGTCGGATCAGCCGATTTACGGGAGGGGACCACACGTGACCACCGAGGCCGTCCAGCAGAGCCAGCAGAGTCAGCAGAGCCTCAGTACCTCCGCCGCCCGGAACCTCGCCACCACCACCAAGACCGTGCCGCAGATGCTCGGGATCACCCCGCGCTACCTGCTGCGCGCGCTGCCCTGGGTGGACCTGGAGGCCGGGGTCTTCCGCGTCAACCGCCGCCGCGGCTTCATCCTCGGCGACGGGCTGATCAGCACCTACGTCGACGGCGCCGGCGCCAACCAGGTCGTCGCCGAGGACCTGCGCGAACTGGCCTTCCTCAGCCAGGTGGACAGCCCGCTGCTCGCCGCGCTCGCCAGCGCCTTCGTCGAGCGCGAGGTGGCGCCCGGCGAGCTCATCGTCGAGGCCGGCGCCCCCGCCGACCAGCTGCACATCATCGCGTTCGGCCGCGCCGAGAAGCGCGCCACCAACGAGTACGGCGCGGACGCCCTGTTGGCCGTCCTCGGCGAGGGCGACTTCTTCGACGGCGCCGAGTGGGCGAACGGCACGGACACGACGTACCGGGTCAAGGCCGTGAGCGCGTGCACCGTGCTCTCCGTCGAACGCCGCACGCTCGTCGAACTCGCCGACCGCGAGCCCTCGTTGCGGGCGCAGCTCGACGAGTTCGCCGCCGCCTCCGTGCGGCCGTCGACCGACCGCGAGCACCCGATCGACCTCCAGTCGGGCCACGCCGGCGAGCCGTACCTGCCCGAGACCTTCGTGGACTACGAGGACAGCCCGCGCGAGTACGAGCTCAGCATCGCGCAGACCGTCCTGCGGGTGCACACCCGCGTCGCGGACGTCTACAACTCCGGCATCGACCAGGTCCAGGCCCAGTTGCGGCTGACCGTCGAGGCGCTGCGCGAGCGCCAGGAGTGGGAGATGCTCAACAACGCCGAGTACGGCCTGCTCAACAACGTCGCCGCGAGCCAGCGCGTGCGCACCCGCAAGGGCGCGCCGACCCCGGACGACATGGACGAGCTGCTCACCCGGGTCTGGAAGCAGCCGGCGTTCTTCCTCGCCCACCCGCGCGCCATCGCCGCGTTCGGCCGCGAGTGCACCCGGCGCGGGGTGCCGCCGCAGATCGTCGAGCTGTTCGGCAGCCCGTTCCTCACCTGGCGCGGCGTGCCGCTGCTGCCCTCCGACAAGCTCGACCTCAAGGGCTCGGCGAACTCGGCGCCCGGCACCACCAACATCCTGCTGATGCGCGTCGGCGAGGACCGCCAGGGCGTCGTCGGCCTGCGCCCGGCGAAGGTGCCGGACGAGGTCGAGCCGGGCCTCGCGGTGCGGGCGATGGGCGTCGACCGGCAGGCCATCACCTCGTACCTGGTGACCAGTTACTTCTCCACCGCCGCCCTGGTGGACGACGCGGTCGCCGTGCTCCAGAACGTCGAGGTGTCCAACTACCATGACTACTCCTGACGGGTTCGGGCGCGGCTCCGGGATCCACGGAGTGGCCCAACGGCCGCCGTACGGGACCGACATGACCGCGATCCCGTTCTACTGGCTGCCGCCCCAGGCGGCCCCTTCGGCCCCGCAGGTCCCTTCGGCCCCGCAGGCCCCTTCGGCGCCGCGGGCCCCGCAGGCCACGTCGGCGCCCGCCGCGCCCGCCGGCGGGTTCGACGTCGAGGCCGTCCGCCGCGACTTCCCGCAGCTGCACCGGGAGGTGAACGGCCACCCGCTCGTCTGGCTGGACAACGGGGCCACCACCCTCAAGCCCCGCCAGGTCGTCGAGGCCGTCGGCGAGCACTACGCGACGAGCACCTCCAACGTCCACCGCGGCGCCCACACCCTCGCCAAACAGGCCACCCAGGTCTACGAGGAGGGCCGCGCCGAGGCCGCCCGGCTGCTCGGCACCCCGGACCCGGACGAGATCGTCTTCGTCCGCGGCACCACCGAGGCCGTCAACCTCGTGGCGCAGAGCTGGGGCCGGGCCAACCTCGGCGTCGGCGACGAGATCCTCGTCTCCGCCGCCGAACACCACTCCAACCTCGTGCCCTGGCAGCTGATCGCCAAGGAGCGGCGGGCCCGGGTCGTGCCGATCCCGCTGCTCCCCGACGGGCAGCTCGACCAGGACGCCTACCGGGACCTGCTCGGCTACCGCACCAAGCTGGTCGCGCTCACCCACGCGTCCAACGTGCTGGGCACCGTCCCGCCGGTGGCCGAGATGACGGCGCTCGCCCACCGGTACGGTGCCCGGGTGCTGGTCGACGGTGCCCAGGCGGTCAGCCACTTCCCGGTCGACGTCAAGGCGTTGGACGCCGACTTCTACGCCTTCTCCGGGCACAAGATCTTCGCCCCGACCGGCATCGGCGTCCTGTACGGCAAGCGCGACGTGCTGGAGGCCATGCCCCCGTGGCAGGGCGGCGGCAACATGATCGACTCGGTCTCCTTCGACGGGACGACCTACGCCCCCGTCCCGCACCGCCTGGAGGCCGGCACCGGCCACATCGCCGGCGTCGCCGGCCTGGGGGCCGCGCTGCGCTACCTGTCCGGCCTCGACCGCCAGGCGGCCACCGCGCACGAGGAACAGCTCACCGCGTACGCCATGGCGGCCCTGGCCACCGTGCCCGGGCTCCGGCTGATCGGCAACGCGCGGGGGAAGATCGGCGTGCTGACCTTCCTGCTCGCCGGCGTCGACCCGATGGCCGTCGCCGCCCGGCTCGACCAGCAGGGCATCGCCGTCCGCGCCGGCCACCACTGCGCCCAGCCCGCCCTCGCCACCTACGGCGTCCAGAGCGCGGTCCGCGCGTCGCTGGCCTTCTACAACACCGTCCAGGACGTGGACAGCCTGGTCACCGCCCTCCAGGGCGTCCAGGCCACCTCCTGACCCGCGAACGGGCGGACACCACCCCGCAGGTGGTGTCCGCCCGTTCGCCGTGCCCCGGCGCGTCAGCCGCCCGTCAGCCGCCCGTCAGGCCGGGCTCCCGGTGCGGCCGGGCCGGGTTGGCGGCGGTCGCGTAGAGGACGGAGAGGAGGAACAGTCCCCCGCCCAGGTGCCAACCCCCGCAGACGGCACTCCAGATCCCGCCCAGGAAGTGCGCCACCGCGACGACGGTCAGGCCGAAGACCACACCGCGCTCCCCGGAGCGCGACCGCCGCACGGACGCGACGACGCCCCACCCGCAGAGCGCCGCCCACACCAGGCCCAGCGCGGGGAAGACCGCGACACCGTAGCGGGAGAAATCGGTCCCGTCGTCGTCCAGGTAGGCCACGCTGCGCATGCTCCACGCCGCGTACGCGATCCAGAGGCTCAGCAGGACCTCGGCGACCAGCGCGACGCGGGCCGTGACGACGGCGAGCCTGGCGCCGTCGAGGCGGGGAACTCTCACGGGATGGTGCGCCCTTTGGGTGCGGGTCGGTGGTTGGAACCCCGAGAGCCTAGTTGATGACCAAGAATCAGTAAAGACTGATGCGTTAATGGGTAATGCGATGAGGGATTTGTATCCGTCGTGTATCGACGGGCGCTTGATCCGGCGTCGATGTCCTCCGGTGCGGCGGGGGTGTCCGATGTCTGCGGTATCGTCCCTTTCACGTTCCTGCCCCCGCCCCGCCGACCGTCCGTAGAGGAGGCGTCCGTCCCGTGTCCGACGTCCCTCCGGTCCGTGTGTTGCTGGTCGAGGACGACGCGTTGATGCGGCGGGCGTTCACCGTCGCGCTGGAGCGGTACGGGTACGCGATGACGGCCGCGGCGGACGGGCTCACCGGGCTGGAGCTGTTCCGTGAGCGGGAGTTCGACCTGCTGATCCTGGACGTCATGCTGCCCGGCCTGGACGGGATCGGGCTGTGCCGCAGGGTGCGGGAGACGAGCCTGGTGCCCGTGCTGATGATGTCCGCCCGTGGGGACGGGCTCGACGTCGTCGCGGGGCTGGAGGCCGGCGCGGACGACTACGTGGTCAAGCCCGTCGACACGTTCGTGCTGGTCGCGCGCATCCGCTCGCTGCTGCGGCGGGCCACGTACGCACCGGCGCCGGGCCCGCGGCCGGAGCGGGCCGGGCCGGCCGCCTCCGACGGCGAGGTGCTCACCTTCGGGGACCTCGCCATCGACACCGCCGGGATGGTCGTGTCCGTCGCCGGGGCGCCCGTGGCGCTGACGCCGACAGAGCTGAAGGTGCTCCTGGAGTTCGCCGCCAGGCCGGGCGTCGTGCTGGAGCGGCACACCCTGCTGCGCGACGTGTGGGACTACGGCTGGGACGGCGACAGCCGGGTCGTCGACCTGTGCGTGCAGCGGCTGCGCCGCAAGCTGGGGCGGGACCGGATCGAGACGGTCCGGGGCTTCGGCTACAAGCTCAGGCGCTGAGCCCGGTGCGAACGCCCGGGCGCCCGCGCCGCACGTCCCTGCGCTGGAAGATCGCCGCGCTGGCCGCCCTCACCGCCTGCCTGGTCGCGGCGGCCGTCGGCGTGCTGGTGCACGTGTGGACGGCGCAGGACATCCGCGACCGCGCCGACGCGCAGGCCTTCAACACCGTCTACTCCGCCATGGACGTCTACCGCCGCACCGGCGCGCTCGCGGACGGCGCCGAGCTCGACCCGGCCGGCCTGCCCGCCGCACTGCGCGACCCGGTCGACGGGCAGCGACACACGGCCTACGACGGGAGCGTCCACGGCAACCTCGGCCCGAGCGTCTGGGGCGCCCAGCGCACCGCGGGCCCGGGCAGCCCGGTGCTCGCCGTCCGGGTCAACACGAGCCCCGAACTCCACACCCTGAGCCGCCTCGACGCGACCGTCACGGTCGCCTCGCTGATCGCCCTCGGCGCCGCCGTGCCCGTCGCCGTCTACGGCGCCGGGCTGCTCGGCCGCCGGCTGCGCCGCGTCTCCGAGACCGCGGGCCGCATCACCGCCGGCGACCTCGACGCCCGCACCGGGCCGGCCGGCGGCCGCGACGAGGTCGCCGACATCGCCGCCGCGGTCGACCTCATGGCCGACAGCCTCGGCCGGCGCCTGCGCGCCGAACGGCAGTTCACCGCCGACGTGGCCCACGAGCTGCGCACCCCGGTGGGCGGCCTGCTCGCCGCCGTCGACCTCCTGGTGCCCGGCGAGACCGAGGACCTGTTGCGCGCCCGGGTGCGCGACCTGCGCGGCCTGGTCGAGGACCTCCTGGAGATCTCCCGCCTCGACGCGGGCGCCGAACGCCCCGTCCGCGCCTCGGTGCCGCTCGGCGCCGTCGTCGCGGAGGCGGTGACGCGCACCGGCCTGGACGCCGAAGTCACCGTGGCGGACCGGGAGTTCCGGGTGGAGACCGACCCGCGCCGGCTGGAGCGCATCGTCGGCAACCTCGTCGTCAACGCCCACCGCCACGGCGCCGCCCCCGTGCACGTCCGCGTCGACGGCCGGACGGTCGCCGTGCGCGACCACGGCCCCGGCTACCCGCCGGACCTGCTGCTCCACGGCCCGCGCCGCTTCCACACCGGCGCCCGCGAACGCGGCACCGGCCACGGCCTCGGCCTGACCATCGCCCTCGGCCAGGCCCGGCTCCTCGGCGCCGACCTGCGCCTGGACAACGCCCCGGACGGCGGCGCCCTCGCGACCCTGCGCCTGCCGCCGGACTGACGCCCGTCCGACGCGCTACGGAACTGCTACGAACGGGACCGGCCATCGATACACGGCCGCCCAGGGCTCCGATACGTTCCCCCGACACCCTCTGAAGTGCACGTCCCCGCACCGAAGAGGAGCCCCCGTGACACCCGATCCGCTCACCCTGCACCATGCGCCCGGCATCGCCGCCGCCACCAGCGGCCTGACGAAGGTCTACGGCTCCGGCGACACCCGGGTCACCGCCGTCGACGGCGTCAGCATCGGCTTCCGGGAGGGCGAGTTCACCGCCATCATGGGCCCGTCCGGCTGCGGCAAGTCCACCCTGATGCACTGCGCCGCCGGGCTCGACACCCCCACCTCCGGCTCGGTGCGCATCGGCACCACCGAGCTCGGCACGCTCGACGACCGGCAGCTCACCCGGCTGCGCCGGGACCGGATCGGCTTCGTCTTCCAGGCGTTCAACCTCCTGCCCACGCTCAGTGCGCTGGAGAACATCACGCTGCCGCTGGCCATCGCCGGGCGCCGCCCCGACCAGCGCTGGCTGGACCGGGTGGTCGCCATGGTCGGCCTCGCCGAGCGGCTCGGCCACCGGCCCGCGCAGCTGTCCGGCGGGCAGCAGCAGCGCGTCGCGGTCGCCCGCGCACTGGCCGGGCAGCCCGCCGTGGTGTTCGCGGACGAGCCGACCGGCAACCTCGACTCCCGCGCCGGGACGGAGGTCCTCGGCTTCCTGCGCGACTCCGTCCGCGAACTGGGCCGGACGGTCGTCATGGTGACCCACGACCCGGTCGCCGCCGCCTTCGCCGACCGCGCGGTCTTCCTCGCCGACGGCCGGCTGGTCGACGAGATGGTGCGCCCCACCCCCGACCGCGTGCTGGACGTCATGCAGAGCTTCGACGCGCGCGCCGCCCGCTGACGCCGCCAACCGCCCAGGAAGAAACCCATGTTGACAACAACTCTGCGCAACGTCCTGGCGCACAAGGCCCGGCTGGCGATGACCGTGCTCGCGGTCTGCCTCGGGGTCGCGTTCGTGTCCGGCACCCTCGTGTTCGCGGACTCCACCACGGCGGCCCACCGCGCCGCCGCCTCGAAGAACTTCGCCGGCGTCGCCCTCACCGTGACCGCCAAGGAGCCCCGGCCCGGCGCCGGCGCCGACCAGCCGACCAGTGTGCTCGACGACGCGCTCGTGCGGAAGCTGGGCGACGTGCCCGGCGTCGCCGCCGTCCGGCCGTCCGCCGACGGCTCGGCCGTCCTGAACGCGGCGGACGGCACCCCGCTGCGGGTCGGCGCGCGCTGGGCCAACCAGGCCGCCGCCTACGTCCCCGGCAAGGACGGGACGGACGGCCGCTACCCGCTGACGGAGGGCCGCGCGCCCCGCGGCGGCGACGAGATCGCCGTGGACCGCGGCACGGCCGCCGCCGGCCGGCTGAGGATCGGCGACCCGGTCACCCTCGCCACCGACGGGCCGGCCATGACCAAGCACCTCGTCGGCCTCGTCACCACCGACGACACCCGGGTGACGGCCGGCGGCACCCTCGTCCTGTTCGACCGGGCGACGGCCCAGCAGCTGTTCGCCACCCCTGGCCATTACACCGGCATCGACCTCGCCGCCGCGCCCGGCACCGACCAGGTCGACCTCGCCCGCAAGGTCGCCGCCGTGCTCCCCGCCGACCGGGCCGAGGCCACCACCGGCGCCGCCCAAGCCGCCCAGCAGACGATCCTCGTCGACACCCTCACCCGCGGCTACGAGAAGCTGCCGCTGGTCTTCGCCGGCGTCTCGCTCTTCACCGCCTCATTCCTCATCGTCAACACCTTCACCATGCTCGTCGCCCGCCGCACCCGCGAGATCGCGCTCCTGCGGGCGATCGGCGCGCAGCGCCGCCAGGTGGCGCGGGCCGTCCTGCTGGAGGCCCTCGTGGTCGGGCTCGCCGCATCGGCGGCCGGGTTCCTGCTGGGCCTCGGCATCGCCGCCGCACTGCCCGGACTCCTCGGCGACGGGCTGCCGCGCGGCCCCCTCGTGATCGGCCCCGCGCCCGTCGCGGCGGCGCTCGCCGTGGGCGTGGGCGTCACCGTGCTCGCCGCGTGGCTGCCGTCCCGCCGGGCGGCGAGGGTCGCGCCGATCGAGGCGCTGCGGACGGCCGAACAGCCGCCGCCCGCCCACCGGTTGCACCTCCGCGCCGTGGCAGGCCTCGTCCTGGTCGCGCTCGCCGCGGCCCTGCTGGTGTCGCTGCGCGGCGCGAAGGACGCCTCGGAGGCGAACCTGCAGAGCGCGATGCTCGGCTGCGCCGTGCTCGTCTGCGGCCTGATCGCGCTCGCGCCGGTGCTCGCCGCCCCGGTGATCCGGACGTTCGGCAGGCTCACCGGCCGCCTCGGCGTCGCCGGGCGCCTCGCCCGGGAGAACGCGCTGCGCGACCCCCGGCGCACCGCCGCGACCGCCGCCACCCTCATGATCAGCACCGCGCTCGTCACCGGCCTCGCCACCATCGGGCACTCCGCCGCGCAGGCCCTCGACCACCGGGCCGCCGCCGGGCTCGCCGCCGACTACGTGATCGGCTCCCGTTCCACCATGGACGGCGTCGACCCGGCCGCCGTCGCACGGATCGCCGCCACCCCGGGCGTGCGGACGGCGAGCGCCGTCACGGACTCCACCCTGGTGGCCGGCGGTACGGTCCTGGAGGTCGCGGGCGTCGACCCCGACACGGCGGGCGGCGTCCTGCGGCTCGACCTGACCGGCGGCTCGCTCCAGGACCTCGGTCCGGGCCGGGTCGCCGTCTCCGCCACCGTCGCCCGCGAACACCACCTCGCCCCGGGCGACCACCTCGACGCCCGCATGGGCCGCACCCAGGACGCCCGCCCGTACACCGTCGTGGCGGTCTACCGGGACGACCCGACGGCCCGGGACGTGCTCGCCGCGCGCGCGGAGGTGGCGCAGAACAGCCACCTGCCCGGCTCCGTCCAGCGCATCCTCGTCCGCACCGCCGACGGCGCCACCTCCCCGGCCCTCGAACAGCGGCTGCGCACCGCCGTCGGCAACAGCCCGCTGGTGAAGGTGCAGGACCGCGCGCAGCTCGTCCGCGAGGCGGCCGGGGTCATGGGCGACCTGCTGGCCGTCATGTACGGCATGCTCGCCGTCGGCGCGCTGATCGGCGCGCTCGGCATCGTCAACACCCTGGCCGTGTCCGTCGCCGAACGCACCCGCGAGATCGGCGTCCTGCGCGCCGTCGGCCTGGACCGCGCGGGCGTCCGGCGGATGATCCGCCTGGAGGCGGTGACCGTCGCCGCGTACGGCACCCTCCTCGGCCTGGCGGCCGGCCTGGCCAGCGCGTGGGCGGTCGGCCCGCTGGCCACCGGCGCGGTGGAGCACTACACGCCGGCGCTGCCGTGGGGCACGCTGCTCCTGGTGTGCGCGGTCTCGCTCGTGATCGGCGCCCTCGCGGCCGCCGTCCCGGCCCGCCGGGCGGCCGCCCTGGGCCCGCTGGCGGCGGCCGCCGAGGCGTGAGACCCGGGTTGCGCTCGTGCCCCGACGGTGGCGCGACCCGCGGCGGCCCGTGGGGGTGGGGCGTGCCTTTCGGTTCACCCCGAAGTCCGCGAGGCCAGGGTGGATCACGCCCCGCCCGCCGGGCCTGCGTTCCGGCCGGTTCGTCCGCGCTCCGGCCGGGACGTGGGGCCGTCGCTCCGCGGGTCGTCGCTTCCCTGCCCGGGCGCGTCACGCCCTGCCCGCCGGGCCTGCGTCCGGCCGGCCCGTGCGGCACCCGTTCCGCCCGCCCCCACCCCCGTCGGGGGCGGGCGGAAGCCTCAAACGGCCTCAGAGGCCCAGGAGTTCGGCGAAGGTCCCGCCCAGCACGCGGTCCCGCAGTTCGCCGGGCGGCGTGGCGCGCTCGACCATCGCGCGGGTGACGACCGGGTCGCCGTAGGGCGCGTCCGAGCCGAAGAGCGTCCGGTCGGGCACCTCGCGGATCGCCAGTCGCACGGCGAACACGACGCTCGCCGTGGACAGTTCGAGGTACAGGTTCGGGGTCTCCCGCGCCAGCTCGATCGCCTGCAGCCAGTGGAGTCCGCCGAGCTGGCTGAGCACGAGCGGCACGCGCGGGTGGCGGCGGGCGAGTTCGGCCAGCGTCGCGATGTCGCCGGCGGTGGTCGGTGCGAAGCCGTGGACGACGACCGGCAGCCCGCCGTGGTCGGCGGCGGCGCGCAGCACCGGCTCGACCAGGCCCGCGCCGTCCGGCGGCGGCGTCAGCTCGCCGATGCCCCGGAAGCCGCGTGCGACGACGTCCCGCTGCACCTCCTCGGCGATCCGCTCGGCCGGTACGTCCAGCCGCACCTTCCCGAAGCCGATGAACCGGTCCGGGTGCGCCGCGCAGACGGCGGCGAGCTCGTCGACCGCCGCCGCGTGGGCATCCGCGCCGGCCGAGCGGCCGCTGATCGTGTCGTGCAGGACGCTCATCTCCCGCTTGAAGCCGGCCAGGTCGCCGGCCCGCTCCGGGTGCGGCCGGGTGCCGAAGAGCACGGCGCGGTCGACGCCCGCCTCGTCGAGCAGGGCGAGGTGGCCGTCCACCGGGTCGTGGACATGGCTGTGCGCGTCGATGATCAACGGAATCTCCTGGTCGGTGCCGCCGTGCGGGGACGGGCACTAGTGTTCAACCCTGACACCGTGACAAGGTCAAGCCGGACGGGGGAGCGGGGCACGATGAGGATCGGCGAACTGGCGGGGCGCAGCTGCACGAGCGAGCGCCTGATCCGCTACTACGAGCGGGTCGGCCTGCTCACATCGACGCGTCTCCCCAACGGTTACCGGGACTTCGAACCGTCCGCCGAGCGGACCGTGCGCCAGATCCGCGCCCTGCTCGCGGCCGGGCTGCCGACGCGGACGATCCAGCAGCTCCTGCCCTGCGGCGAGCCGGACGGCCCGCTGCGCGCGTGTCCGGGGGTGCTGCGCAAGCTGCGCACCCAGCTCACCGAACTCGACCGCCGCGCCGATGAGTTGGACCAGGCCCGGCACGCCCTGCGGCAGGCCATCGCGGCCACCGCGGCGGCCGGTCTGCCGCCGGCGGCCTGATCGGGGGCGGCCTCCGCAGCCCGGCGCGCGCCGTCCTGGCCGACCTTAGCGGGACGTTAGATCTGGGCCGCACTCCTTGCCGCCGGTCGCGGCCCGGCTGCACGCTCTGGGGCACCTCACCCGCCCTGGAACACCCGTGGGAGCCTCCATGTCGTCGTCGTCACTGCCCTCGTCGTCGTCCGCCGCCCCTCCGAAGCCGTCACGCGAGGAGCGGGCCCGGCGGCGGCTCGCGCTCGTCGGGGGGTCGCTGGGGAACCTCGTGGAGTGGTACGACTGGTTCGTCTACGCCAGCTTCGCGGTGTACTTCGCCGACGACTTCTTCCCCGGGTCGGACTCCACGGCCAAGCTGATGAACACCGCCGGGATCTTCGCCGTCGGGTTCCTGATGCGGCCGGTCGGCGGCTGGGTGCTCGGGCGGGCGGCCGACCGGCACGGGCGCAAGAGCGCGCTGACCCTGACGGTCACGATGATGTCGGCGGCGGCCGTGCTGATCGCGGTCGCGCCGACGTACGGGCAGGCCGGGTACCTCGGGGCGGCCGTCCTGCTGGTGGCGCGGCTGCTGCAGGGCCTGAGCATCGGCGGCGAGTACGCGGCGAGTGCGACCTACCTGACGGAGGCGTCGGCGCCGAACCGCCGGGGGCTCGGCTCGTCGTTCCAGTACGTGTCGATGACGGTCGGCCAACTGCTCGGCCTCGGCATCCTCATCGTGATGCAACACACCCTCACCACCAAGGAGTTGCACGCCTGGGGCTGGCGCGTGCCGTTCCTCCTCGGTGCCGTCTTCGCACTCGTGGTGTTCTGGCTGCGCCGCCGGCTGCCGGAGACGGACGCGTTCACCAAGGAGACCGCCGGCCGGGCCGAGGGCGCCCGGGGCACGCTGCGCGGGCTGTGGGAGCACCGCCGCCAGGCCGTCCTGGTCATGGCGCTCACGCTCGGCGGCACCGTCGCCTACTACACGTACACCACGTACCTCACCAAGTACCTGATCGGCAGCGCCGGCCTGCCCAAGAACACCGCGACGCTGGTCAGCTTCACCGCGCTCGCGGTCTTCGCCGCCGTGCAGCCGCTCGCCGGGCTGCTCTCCGACCGGATCGGGCGCCGCCCGCTGCTGATCACCTTCGCGATCGGCTGCACCGTCGGCACCTACCCGCTCATGTCCGCGCTGGGTTCGGCCTCCTCGTACTGGTCCGCGCTCGGTCTGTCCGTGGTGGCCCTGCTGATCGTCACCGGCTACACGTCGATCAACGCGGCCGTGAAGGCGGAGCTGTTCCCGACCCGCATCCGCGCCCTCGGCGTGGCCCTCCCGTACGCGCTCGCCAACGCGCTCTTCGGCGGCACCGCCGAGTACGTGGCGCTCTGGTTCAAGAACGCCGGCCACGAGTCCGGCTTCTTCTGGTACGTCTCGGCCTGCGCGCTGGTGTCGCTCGTCACGTACCTCTTCATGCCCGACACCCGCGACGCCGAGCTCGACCCGGCCGGGACCCCCGACGCGGGTGCGGTGGCGCAGGCCGTACGGTAGTCACCTCACAGGTGGGGAGGACCGCGTGCACGTGCTTCTCGTCGAGGACGACGACCGCATGGCCCAGGCCCTCGCCACCGCCCTCGCCCGCCGCGGCCACACCGTGCGCCGGGTGGTGCGCGCCGCCGAGGCGCTGCGGCACGTGCGGGAGGCCGGGTTCGTCCTGCTCGACCTCGGCCTGCCCGACCTGGACGGCCTCGACCTGCTGCGCAAGCTGCGCACGGTCTGCCAGGTGCCGCTGATCGTCGTCACCGCCCGCAGCGAGGAGCGCGACATCGTCCAGGGGCTGCGGGCGGGGGCCGACGACTACGTGATCAAGCCGTTCCGGATGGCCGAACTCATCGCCCGCGTCGACACCGTGCGCCGCCGGCTCGGACGGCCCGCGCCCCCGGACGGCACCGGACCCGGCCCCGGCGACGGACGGCAGGTGCGCACCGGCGACGTCGCGGTCGACCTCGCCGGCCGGACGGTCACCGTCGGCGGCGCCGAAGTCCGGCTCACCCGGCGCGAGTTCGACGTCCTCGCACTGCTCGCCGCGCAGCCCGGCGACGTCCGCTCGCGCGAGGAGATCCTCGACCGCATCTGGGGCGACGCGTTCCTCGGCTCCTCGCGCTCCCTCGACGTCCACGTCGCCGGGATCCGCGCCAAGACCGGGCGCGCCGGACTCGTCCGCACGATCCGCGGGTACGGCTACCAGCTCGGCGACCTGGGGCGGGAGCGCGGTACCGGATGAGGCGCCGCCTGCTGGCCGTCCTGACCGCGCTCATCGGGACCGCCGTGCTGCTCCTCTCGCTGCCCCTGGCCGACTCCTACGCCCGCGGCCGGACGGAACACCTCCTCCTCCAGCGCCGCGCCGACGCCGTCCGCTTCGCCGACCTCGCCAACCGGATCCGCACCGACGCCGACCGCCGCGAACTCACCGCCGAACTCACCCGCTACGCCGAGCTCTACGGCGCTGCAGTGACCGTCGTCGACCCCTCCGGCGGGGTCCTCGGCCGGGCCGGGGCTACCCCCACGGACGCCATCGCGGAGGACGCCCGCAGCCGGGCCCTCACCGGCCGCTCCACCGAGATGCTGCCCACCATCCTCCCCTGGGGGCCGGACACCGTCCTCCTCGCCGAACCCGTGGGCCAGGACGAACGCGTCAACGGCGCCGTCCTGTTGACCGTCCCCACCGCCGCCGCGCGCCACGACGTCCTCGTCCGGTGGGCGCTCATCGCCGCGGGCGCCGTCACCGCGTTCGTTGCCGCCGCCCTCGTCGCGGCGGGGCTGGCCCGCTGGCTGCTGCGGCCCGTCGACGAACTCGACCGCGCGGTGGCCCGGTTGGCGGACGGACGGCTGGAGGCGCGGGCGGTGTCGGACGGCGGCCCGCCGGAACTGCGCAGGCTGCGGCGGCACTTCAACGGCATGGCGCAGGCCGTCGCCGACGCGCTGCGCCGCCAGCGCGACTTCGTCGCCGACGCCTCCCACCAACTCCGCAACCCGCTGGCCACCTTGGTCCTGCAACTGGAGAACGCCGAACCGCACGTACCGCCCGGCCCCGGCCTCGCCGCGCACGCCCTGGCCCTGGACGAGGCCGACCGGCTGGCCGAACTCCTGGACGGGCTGCTGGCGTTGGCGAGGATGGAGTCCGCGTCCGAGCCGCTCGCGGAACACGACGTGTCGGCGGCCGTCCGCGACCGGGTGGCCGCCTGGGCGCCCGTGTTCCGCGCCGGCGGCCAGGAGCTGACGGCGGACGTCACCCCCGGCCTGCGCGCCCTCGCGCTGCCCGACGCGGCCGGACGGGTGCTGGACGCGCTGCTGGACAACGCGGGCAAGTTCGTCCCGGAGGGGGAGCGGATCCACGTCACGGCCGAGGCCGCGCCCGACGGAGACGGCACGGTCGTCGTCCGGGTGGCCGACACGGGACCCGGCGTGGAAGCCGGGCAACTCCCGCTGCTGCTACGGAGATTCAGCCGAGCGCCCGAGCACCAGAACGTCCCCGGCACCGGCCTCGGCCTGGCCATCGCGGACGAGCTGGCGCGGGCCTGCGGGGGCACCCTGACCGTCGCGCCGACGAGCCCGCACGGACTGACCGTCGAGCTCCGGCTCCCGGGGGCGGACGGGCAGAGCCCGGGCCGGGTTCCGGTACCCCGGCGCTGAACGCCTCGGCTCGGCTCTGTCCGGGATCTTGGAATCGCTGGACGGAAAGCTCAGCCGTAGACCGACCGGTAGTACGCCGCCGCCCCCGGGTGCAGCGGCACCGCCCCGGTGGAGACGGCGAACCGGGGCTCCAGCCGGGCCCCCGCCGTCACGGCGCGCAGCAGCGTGGCCCACCGGTCGAACAGGATCCGCAGCAGCTCGCGCACGGCGTCCTCCGGCACACCCGGGCGGGCCGTCAGGTAGTTGCCGACTCCGACGGTGCCGATCGGGCTCCGCAGGCCGTACGCCCCGGCCGGGAGCGTGACCGCCGAGTACACGGGGCCGTACCGCTCGCGCAGCGTCCCGGCGACGTCGTCCAGCGGCACGAACCGCACCGGCAGCTGCGCCGAGAGCCCGGCCACGGCGGGCGTCGGCACACCGCCGGACCAGAACACCGCGTCCACCTCGCCCGCCCGCAGCGCCGCCAGCGACTCGGCCAGCCCGAGCGTCTCCTCCTGCACCGGCGCGGCGCCGCCGGTGAGCGCGGCCTGCTGGAGCAGCCGCTTGGCCGTCACCTGGAGCCCGGAGCCCGCCGCACCGGTCGCGACGCGCCGCCCGGCGAGGTCGGCGAGCTCGTGCACCGGCCCGTCGGCGGGCGCGATGAGGTGGATGTAGTTGACGTAGACCCGCGCGAGCGCCGTCACGGCGAGCGGCCGGGCGAAGGTGTCGCGGCCGAGCACCGCGTCCTCGGCGGCGTCCGCGGTGGCGAGCGCGAGGTCGACGGACCCGCCGTCGAGCCGCCGCAGGTTGTCCACGCTGGCCGCGGTGCTCACGGGGGTGACGGACAGCCGCCGGCGGCCGGCCGCCACGGCGTCGGCGAAGGAGCGTCCGAAGGCGTTGTACGGCCCGCCCTCGGGCCCGCTCGCCAGCCGCAGCGACCCCGTCGGCCCGCCCCCGTCCGAGCACCCGGCGAGGACGGCGGCGGCCCCGCCGAGCAGCGCGGCCCGGCGGGTGACGGGCGGTCCGCCGATCAAAGCGTCACGAAGGCGTAGCCCTTGGCCTTGAGCGCCGGCAGCACCGAGCGCAGGGCGTCGAGGGTCTGCGAGCGGTCGCCGCCGCCGTCGTGGCAGAGCAGGATGTCGCCGGGCTTGGCGGCCAGCAGCTTCTCGGTGATCTTGTTGACGCCGGGCCGGGCCCAGTCCCGCGGGTCGACGTCCCAGTCGATCGGGGTCAGGCCGAGGCGCGCGGCCTCCTGGAAGACCGTCGGGGACCAGTCGCCGCCGGGCGAGCGGAACAGCGTCGGCACCGGGGCCCCGGCGTCGACGACGACGGACTGCGTGTCGGTGAGCTGCTGCCGGATCTGCGCGGCGCTGCGGTGCGAGAACGGCTGGGGGTGCGTCATGGTGTGGTTGGCCAGCACGTGGCCGTCCGCGGCGATCTGCCGGATGACGTCCTTGTTGGCGTGCGCCTCGCTGCCGACCACGGAGAACGTGGCGCGGATGTCGTACTTGCGCAGCAGCTGCAGCACCTGCGGGGTGTAGAGCCGGCTCGGGCCGTCGTCGATGGTCAGGGCTACGGCGTTGGACGGCGCGGTGGGCAGCAGGTCGTGGACCTTGAAGACCGGCTTGCTGCGCACCCCGACGGGGGTGGCCGACGGCACCGGCAGCCCGGGGACGGCGGGCGGGTCGGTCGGCGCGGCGGGGGAGAAGGAGTCGTTCGGCGAGTCCCCGTTGGCGCTGTCGGCGCTCGCGGACCCGGAACTGCTGCACCCGGCCAGCGCGCCGCCGGTCCCGAGCACGGCGGCGCCCGTCGCCGCCCACGTCAGCAACTGCCGCCGCGCCACCGCCCGTTCGTCGTCCGCCCGGTCAGGTCGCCGCATTCCCATGAGCCGTCTCCCCCGTGTCCTTCTGCCGGTCCTGCCCCTCGGACGCGGTGGCGGCCCGGTCCGGTTGCCGTGGTCACCGCTCTGAGGGTTCGCGAGGCAGCAGCGTACTCCCGCGGAACACCGGAAGTCGGCGGGCCCGACTTCTCGCTCACCCCACTCATCCCACTCATCTCACTCACCTCGCTCACCTCGTGAAGGCCTCCGCGACCGGTTCCGTACGGGCCGCCTGGTCCAGGTTCTGCTCCACCCAGCTGCGCAGGTGGTTCAGCGGGACGGCGGCGCTGCGCCCGAGCTCGGTGAGGGAGTATTCGACGTGCAGCGGGACCGCCGGGTAGACGGTGCGGTCGAGGATGCCGAAGTCCTCCAGGCGGCGCAGCGTCTGGGTCAGCACCTTCGGGCTGATGCCGCCGAGCCGGCGCTGGAGCGCGCCGAAGCGCTGCGGGCCCTCCTCCAGGGCGCCGATGGCGAGCGCGGACCACTTGTTGGCCAGCAGATCGAGCAGGGGGCGGCAGGGGCACTGGGCGGTGTAGACGTCGTGGTGGTCGTGCTGGCCGCTGGGGCAGCTGGTCGCCATGCTTCTTACTCTCCTCAGCAGGATGCTTTCCAAAAGGAAGTAGTGTCCCTTGAAGGTAACCACATCCCTGCGGATAGCGTCGCCGACGTCAGGGGGAGGCCCGCGAGAGCCTCTCCGGAAGCGCCTTTCGCAGGAGATGACACATGTCCACGGACACGATGCGCGCGATGGTCCAGAACGGCTTCGGCGGCCCGGAGGTGCTGCGGGTCGAGCGGGTGCCGCGCCCGGTGCCGCTGCCCACCGAGGTGCTGGTGCGGGTGCACGCCGCCGGGGTCAACCCGGTGGACTGGAAGACCCGTGCCGGTTCGGGCATGGCCGGCCTGCTGGGCGAGGGCCCGTTCACCCTCGGCTGGGACGTGTCCGGCGTGGTCGAGGAGGTCGGTTTCGGCGTGACCACGTTGAAGCCCGGTGACGAGGTCTACGGCATGCCGTGGTTCCCCCGCCTCGCGGGCGGCTACTCCGAGTACGTGACCGCCCCGGCCCGGCAGTTCGCCCGCAAGCCCGCCGCCCTCGACCACGTGCACGCCGCCGCCGTGCCGCTGGCCGCGCTGACGGCCTGGCAGGCCGTCGTCGACACCGCCCACGTCCAGGCCGGGCAGCGGGTCCTGATCACCGCCGCCGCCGGGGGCGTCGGTCACTTCGCCGTCCAGTTCGCCCGGCACCTGGGCGCCCACGTGATCGCCACCGCGAGCGCCGCCCGCCACCCCTGGCTCAAGGAGCTCGGCGCGGACGAGACCGTCGACTACACCACGACCCGCTTCGAGGAGGTCGTCGCCGACGTCGACGTCGTCATCGAGCTGGTGGGCGACGCCCACGACGACAGCAGCACCCGGTCGCTGAAGGTCCTGCGCCCCGGCGGCCTGCTGGTCACCATCCCGGCCGGCGTCTCCCCGGAGCTGGCCGCCGCGGCCGAGGCGGCCGGCGTGCGCGTGACCCCGTTCCTGGTCGAGCCGGACGGTACGGCGCTGACCGCGATCGCCGGCCTGATCGACGCCGGCGAGGTCGCCGTCGAGGTGGCGAAGACCTTCCCGCTGGAAGAGGCCGGCGCGGCCCACACCTTCGGCGAGACCGGCCGCACCCGCGGCAAGATCGTCCTGACCGTCACCGAAGGAGCGGCCTCGTGAGGACCGACACGTCCGCGAACACCACGCCCGCCCAGGCGGTGAGCCGGACCGCCGCCGCCGAGCTGATCGCGGCCGTGCGCGCGGCCGCCGACCGGATCGGCTTCCCGGCGGCCGTCGCCGTCGTCGACCCGGGCGGGCACCTGAAGGCCTTCGACCGCGCCGACGGGGCGCCCTTCCTCACCGCCGAGGTGGCCGTCGACAAGGCGTGGACGGCGGCTTCGTTCGGGATCCCCACCCACGCGTGGAACGGCTACCTGGCCGATCCGCAGGTCACGCCGCTGGCCGGGCACCCGCGGCTGATGGCGGTGGGCGGCGGCTACCCGGTCCTCGCGGACGGCCGGTGCGTCGGAGGCCTCGGTGTCTCCGGCGGCAGCCACGAGCAGGACCGGGAGGCCGCCGAGGAGGCGCTGGCCGCGCTCGGGTTCGACCTGCCCGCCGACCGGTAGGGGCCGTCACACCGCCGGACGCGGCACGGGCACCCCGCCCCGGCGGCGGTCAGGGGTTGTTGAGCGCGTACGAGCGGAAGGTCGCGAGCAGCGGCAGGACCTCGGTCTTGTTCGGGTCCTCCGTGACCGCCCGCATCGCGTCGATCACCACGTGGGCGATGGCCTTCGTCACGACCAGGTCGTCCGGCGGGGCCACCGCACCCCACACCTTCAGCGCCCGGGTGAGCAGTGCGCTCATCCGGGCGCCGATGTTGGCGCTCACGGCGTCCGACAGCTCGGCGATCTCCTCGTCGCTCATCGTCGAGCGCAGGCCGAAGGCGAGCGCCATGAGCGTGTCCATCGCGTGCTCGCCGTACGCGGCCACCAGTGCCGGGAGGGTCTGCTCGTCCGGCCCGCCCGCGGAGAGGGCGGACAGGGCCTCGTCGTCGTCCTTCCACGCCGCCTCCAGGGCGGCCAAGGCTCGGAGAGCCTCGTCTACCGTCAGCCCGTCTGTCATGAGGAGAACGGTATTGAGCCGAACCGGCCCGCACACGGTTCGGGGGCCGACATCACACCTTCGAGCGAAGCCCGGCTCATTCCGGCCGGTGGGCCTCGGCGAAGTGCTCCGCATCCCACGTACCGCCCAGTTCCGGGGCCAGCGAGGCGAGGGCCAGCGCGGCGAAGTCGGCGGCGGCGCCGGCGCGTTCGGGGAGCGCGCCGAGGAGCGGGGCGCCGGCCGAGCGCGGCAGGTCGGCGAGGTTGCAGCGTTCGGCGAGGCCGGGCGCGGCGGGCCAGGAGCCGACGACGACGCCCGCGAGCGGAAGTCCGCGCGCCGCGAGGGCCTCCGCCGTCAGGGCGACGATGTTGAGGGTGCCGAGTCCGGCCGACGCGATGAGCAGCACCTCGGCGGGCAGTCCGGCCTCCAGCACGGCCCTGGCCTGGTCGGCGAGCGTCCGGCCCTCGTCGTCGTAGCGCACCAGCAGGCCGCCCGCGCCCTCGACCAGGACGAGGTCGTGCTCCGCCGCCAGCTCGCGGACGGTGGCGACGACGTCCTCCGGGGCCAGGCGCGGCATCCCGGCCCGGCGGGCCGCCGTGTCGGGGGCCAGCGGCTCGGGGTAGCGCACGAGCTCACGGATCGTCAGATCGCCCGCCAGGCGCCGGACTTCGGCCGCGTCCCCGGGCTCGCCGGGCGCGACGCCGGTCTGTCCGGGCTTGAGCACGGCGACCCGCAGGCCGCCGCGCAGGGCCGCCGACGCGACGGCCGCCGTGGCGATCGTCTTGCCGACGTCGGTGTTCGTCCCGGTGACGAACACGATCCGCGCGCTCGTCCCGCCACCGCCGCGGCGACCTGCGCTCGTCCCGCCACCGCCGCGGCGACTCGCGCTCATCCCGCCACCGCCGCGGCGGTTACGGCGGCCGCGATGCGGGCCACGTCCTCGTCCTGCGTCACGTAGGGGGGCATGGTGTAGATCAGGTCCCGGAAGGGGCGCAGCCAGACGCCCTCGCGGGCGGCGGCCTCGGTGGCGGCGGCGACGTCGACCGGGTGGTCCAACTGCACCACCCCGATGGCGCCCTGGACGCGCACGTCGTGCACGCCGGGTACGTCGGCGGCGGCCGCGAGCCCGTCCCGCAGGCCGTTGCCGATGCGCTTCACCTCGGTCTCCCAGTCCTGCCCGAGCAGCAGGTCGATGGAGGCGTTGGCGACCGCGCAGGCCAGCGGGTTGCCCATGAACGTCGGCCCGTGGGCCAGCACCGGCACCTCGCCGCGGCTGATCCCGTCCGCGACCTCGCCCGTGCAGAGCGCGGCGGCCAGCGTCAGGTACCCGCCGGTGATGGCCTTGCCCAGGCACATGACGTCGGGGGAGACGCCCGCGTGGTCGGCGGCGAACAGGGCGCCGCTGCGGCCGAACCCGGTCGCGATCTCGTCGAAGACGAGCAGCACGCCGTGCCGGTCGCACAGCTCGCGCAGCATCCGCAGGTAGGCGGGGGAGTGGAAGCGCATCCCGCCCGCGCCCTGGACGACCGGCTCGACGATGACGGCGGCGAGCTCGTCCGCGTGCCGCTCCATCAGCGCCTCGAACTCCCGTGCGTACGCGGGGTCGAGCGGCTCGTCGAACCCGGCGGGCGGCTGCGGCGCGAAGAGCTGCCCGGGCAGCACCCCGCCCCACAGGTGGTGCATGCCGCCGTCGGGGTCGCACACGGACATCGGGTGGAAGGTGTCGCCGTGGTAGCCGCCGCGCCAGGTCAGCAGCCGGCGCTTCTCGGGGCGACCGGTGGAGCGCCAGTACTGGAGGCACATCTTCATCGCGACCTCGACCGAGACCGATCCGGAGTCGGCGAGGAAGACGTGCTGCAGCGGCTCGGGCGTGATCTCCACCAGCCGGGCCGCGAGCCGGACGGCGGGCTCGTGGGTGAGCCCGCCGAACATCACGTGGCTCATCCGCCCCAGCTGGTCCCGGACGGCCTCGTCGAGCACCGGGTGCCGGTACCCGTGGACGGCCGCCCACCAGGACGACATGCCGTCGACGAGCTCCCGCCGCCCGCCCGCGACCGGTTCGGCGAGCCGCAGCCGGACGCCGGAGGCGGACTCCACCACGAACGGGGTGGCGGTGCCGGGCATCGGGCCGTACGGGTGCCAGACGTGGGCGCGGTCGAGCGAGAGCAGCGTGTCCGGGGACAGCTGGGACGACATGACGGGGGTTCTCCTGGACTGTCGGGCGTGGAGCGTGGGTCCGGTGCCGGCCGGACGGCCGCGCGGCGGCCGCGCGGCCCCGGTGGCGGCCGAACCGTCAGGCGTTGGGCGCGAGTTCGGTGCCGGCGCCGCGGCGGCGGACCTTGACCAGGTCGCTGCGCAGTCCGTCCGTGGACTCGGCGGCGTCGCTCGCGACAGCAGCGGCCGGGGCGGGCTCCGCGTGGCCGTGCCCGCCGCACGGGCCGCAGCCGCCGCCGCTGCCGCAGGCCGACGCGGCCGAACCGCAGCCGGAGGCGGTGGGGGCGGCGGCGCTCGTGCCGCAGCCGGAGGCCGTCGAGCCGCAGCCCGAGGCGGCGGCGATGTCGGCCCGGTGGCGCGGCAGGGTGGCCTCGCCCGCGCCCTCGACCTCGAAGCCCGCGTCCTTGATCATGTCGAGGTCGGTCTGCCCGGCCTGCCCCTCGCTGGTCAGGTAGTCGCCGAGGAAGATGGAGTTGGCGACGTGCAGGCCGAGCGGCTGCATCGAGCGCAGGTGCACCTCGCGCCCGCCGGCGATCCGCACCTCGGTGTCCGGGTTGACGAAGCGCACCATCGCGAGGATGCGCAGGCAGCGCTGCGGGGTGAGGTTCCACTCCTGGGCGAGCGGCGTGCCCTCGAACGGGATGAGGAAGTTGACCGGGACGGAGTCCGAGCCCAGCTCGCGCAGCGCGAACACGACGTCGACCAGGTCCTCGTCGCTCTCGCCCATGCCCGCGATGAGGCCCGAGCAGGCGGAGAGCCCGGCGCCGTGCGCCTTCTGCACGGTGTCCACGCGGTCCGCGTAGGTGTGGGTGGTGGCGATGTCGCCGTAGGTGCTCTCGGAGGTGTTGAGGTTGTGGTTGTAGGCGTCCGCGCCGGCCGCCTTCAGCCGCTCCGCCTGGTTGTCGGAGAGCAGGCCCAGGCAGACGCAGATCTCGACCTCGGGGTCGGCGTCCTTGATGGCGGCCATGGTGTCGGTGACGCGGTCGATGTCGCGGTCCGTCGGGCCGCGGCCGCTGGCCACCAGGCAGACGCGCTTGGCGCCGCCCGCCACGCCGGCGCGCGCCGCGTCCGCGGCCTGCTCCGGCTTGAGCCAGGTGTACTTGAGGATCTCGGCCTTGGAGCCCAGCCGCTGCGAGCAGTAACTGCAGTCCTCCGGGCAGAGCCCGCTCTTGAGGTTCACCAGGTAGTTGAGCTTCACCCGGCGGCCGAACCACCTGCGGCGGACCTTGCCGGCGGCGGCGACGACGTCCAGCAGCTCGTCGTCGGTGGTGGCGAGGACGGCCAGCGCCTCCTCGCGGGTCGGGACTTCGCCGCGCAGGCCCTTGGCGGTGAGGGTATCGAGCAGATCCATGGGCCTGATCCTGCCTGTTGGTGTTCGGCCGACGCCAGAGCAAACCCACCAGAAGATCGGCGGGAGGATGTGCGAGTTGTCACAGTGTCGGAGCTCACGGTAGTGACGCGAGTCACGTCGGCGGTGACACGGCCGCCCGGACGGCCCGCGAGCGGCTGGTTCGCCGCCGAACGCAGTGCGTGGCGGGCTGTTACCCGGCAGTAGCGAGCGATGATCCACAAGCGCCGACCCCGTGATCTGGGCCACCCGGCCGTTGCTTAGAATCTGCGCCATGACCACGCAGGGGGAGCGCACCCCGACTCCGGGAGACGGCCAGACGGGCCAGGCAGGGCAGCGGTTCGGCGGGGGCGCCGGCGCGTACCGGGGCAGGCGGCCGTCCGCCCGGCGGCTGATCGGCTGGACGGCGGTCGTGGGCGTGGTCGTGGCCGGCGGCTGGATCATCACCCGGCCCAATCCCGGCGACTACATACCCGGGCTCGGCCCGTCCGCCAAGGACGCGGCCAGGACCCCGCCGGTCGTCGGCGCCCCGCCGCCGCCCACCGACCCCGAGGCCCTCAACGTCGAGACGTACTTCCCGTCCCAGCGGCTGATCGAGCTCGGCGCCTACAAGGGCAAGCGCAACGGCGCGCGGCGCGGCGAGAACTGCGTCGAGGCGCAGCAGGACCGCGCCCAGGACCTGCTCAAGGACAGCGGCTGCCAGGCCTACCTGACCGTCAGCGTCACCGGCCAGGACAAGCCGGTGCTCAGCAGCGTCACCATCCTGCGCTTCGCCGACCAGGCCGCCGCCGGCCGGGCCGCGGAGGCGCTGCGCGCCAAGCCCGGTGCGCTGGCCTTCATCCTCCCCAACGCCGACGTGGACAACTCCCCGGCCGCCGCTGCCGCCAAGCCCGGCACCGAGCCGCGGGTCGAGGCGGTCGGGCACTACGTGACGGTGACCAGCTCCCGCCTGCCCGCCGACGCCCACGCGCCGTCCGCGACGCCCGGCACCGTGCCCGGCTCCGCGCCCGCGGCGAGCCCGTCGGCGTCCGGGACCCCGGCGCCCACTCCCGAGCAGGTCCTCGACGAGGCGACGCGCGCCGTGTCGTACACGGCGGGCGCGCAGTTCGTCTGGATGTAGGGCGCGTCTTCCGCATCAGCCCGGGTGATCCGAAGGACACGTCCCGGCCCGCCACCGCAGTACGCCGGAGGGGGCCCGCTTGCTCAAGCGGGCCCCCTCCTTCACGTCTTGACGGGCCGTCGGCCGATCGTCAGCCGCCCAGCCGGTCCACCGCGGTCACGCGCACCACGGCGCGGCCCTCCTCGTCCGAGCCGTACAGGTCGACCTCCGCGCTGATCCCCCAGTCGTGGTCGCCCGCCGGATCGTCGAAGATCTGGCGGACCCGCCAGGCGGAGTCCTCCTCCTCGATGATCAGCATCTTCGGGCCGCGCGCGTCCGGGCCGGTGCCGAGGTCGTCGTACTCGTCCCAGTACCCGTCCATGGCGTCCGCCCAGCGGTCCGCGTTCCAGCCGTACTCGCCGTCCAGCTCGCCGAGTTCGGCCCAGTGCTCCAGTGCGCACAGCTCCACGCGGCGGAACAGCTCGTTGCGCACCAGCACCCGGAAGGCCCGCGCGTTGGCGGTGACCGGCGCCGCCTTGTCCTCCAGCGTCACCTCGGCGGTGGCCGCCTCGGTCGGGTTGGCGAGCTGCTCCCACTCGTCGAGCAGGCTGGAGTCGACCTGGCGGACCAGCTCGCCGAGCCACGCGATGACGTCCTTGAGGTCGTCGGTCTTCACGTCCTCGGGGACGGTCTGCTCCAGCGCCTTGTAGGCGCCCGCCAGGTAGCGCAGCACGATGCCCTCGGTGCGGGCCAGCTCGTAGTGGCCGACGTAGTCCGAGAACGTCATCGCCCGCTCGTACAGGTCGCGGACCACGGACTTCGGCGCCAGCTGGTGGTCGCCGATCCACGGGTGCGCCCGGCGGTAGACCTCGTAGGCGTGGGTGAGCAGCTCCTCCAGCGGCTTCGGGTACGTGATCTCCTGGAGCCGCTCCATGCGCTCCTCGTACTCGATCCCGTCGCGCTTCATCTCGCCGACGGCCTCGCCGCGCGCCTTGTTCTGCTGCGAGGCGAGGATCTGGCGCGGGTCGTCCAGCGTGGCCTCCACGACGGAGATCACGTCCATCGCGTACGACGGCGAGGCCGGGTCGAGCAGCTCGAAGGAGGCCAGCGCGAAGGTGGACAGCGGCTGGTTGAGCGCGAAGTTCTCCTGGAGGTCCAGGGTCAGGCGCACGATCCGGCCCTCGGCGTCCGGCTCCGGCAGCCGCTCGACCACGCCGCCCTCCAGCAGCGAGCGGTAGATCGCGATGGTGGTGCGGATGTGCCGGCGCTGCGCCGCCTTCTCCTCGTGGTTGTCGGTCAGCAGCTTGCGCATCGCCTCGAAGGCGTTGCCCGGGCGGCCGATCACCGACAGCAGCATCGCGTGGCTCACCTTGAACCGCGACACCAGCGGCTCCGGGTCGGCGGCGATCAGCTTCTCGAAGGTCTCCTCGGTCCAGCCGACGAAGCCCTCCGGGGCCTTCTTCCGGACGACCTTGCGCTTCTTCTTCGGGTCGTCCCCGGCCTTCGCGATCGCCTTGTCGTTCTCGATCACGTGCTCGGGCGCCTGCGCCACCACCTGGCCGACCGTGTCGAACCCGGCCCGCCCGGCCCGCCCGGCGATCTGGTGGAACTCGCGGGCGCGCAGGATCCGCACCCGGGTGCCGTCGTACTTCGACAGCGCGGTGAACAGCACCGTGCGGATCGGCACGTTGACGCCGACGCCGAGCGTGTCCGTGCCGCAGATGACCTTCAGCAGACCCGCCTGCGCCAGGCGCTCGACCAGCCGGCGGTACTTGGGCAGCATGCCCGCGTGGTGCACGCCGATGCCGTGCCGCACGAACCGCGACAGGTTGCGGCCGAACTTGGTGGTGAAGCGGAAGTTGCCGATCAGGTCGGCGATGGCGTCCTTCTCCGCCTTCGAGCACATGTTGATGCTCATCAGCGACTGCGCCCGCTCCACCGCCTCCTTCTGCGTGAAGTGCACGACGTAGACCGGCGCCTGGCCGGTCTTCAGCAGCTCCTCCAGTGTGTCGTGCATCGTCGTGCGGCGGTACTCGTAGAACAGCGGCACCGGACGCGTCGCGTTGCGCACCACGGTCGTGGGCCGCCCGGTGCGCCGGGTCAGGTCCTCCTCGAACCGGCGCACGTCGCCGAGCGTCGCCGACATCAGCAGGAACTGCGCCTGCGGCAGCTCCAGCAGCGGGATCTGCCACGCCCACCCGCGGTCCGGCTCCGCGTAGAAGTGGAACTCGTCCATCACGACCTGCCCGATGTCCGCCCGGGTACCGTCGCGCAGCGCGATCTGCGCCAGCACTTCGGCCGTGCAGCAGATGATCGGCGCGGTCGGGTTCACGCTCGCGTCGCCGGTCATCATGCCGACCTGCTCGGTGCCGAACATCTTCACCAGGTCGAAGAACTTCTCCGACACCAGCGCCTTGATCGGGGCGGTGTAGAACGTCCGCTGCCCCTCCGCCAGCGCGGCGAAGTGCGCCCCCGCCGCGACCAGGCTCTTCCCCGACCCGGTCGGCGTCGCGAGGATGACGTTGTTCCCCGACACCAACTCGATCAGCGCCTCCTCCTGCGCCGGGTACAGCGTGATCCCACGCTCCTCCGCCCAGGCTGCGAACGTCTCGAACAGCGCATCGGGCGTGGCGGGCTTCGGCATCAGATCTAGGAGGCTCACCCGGCTATCTTGCCTGCTGGCCGCCACCCCGGGCAAAGCCCGCCCCCTCACGACGGCACGGTGGGCGCACGATCGGCGCGCCGGACGTCCTGCGGGGCGCGTACAACCGCGGGCGCCGATCATGTGCCGAGTCGCACATTGCCCGGTCGTCGGGGCGCGTGCCAGAGTGCCGGGCATGGCTCACCCCCTCGCGTCCGACGCCCCCGAATCGCACTCGACCGCCGCAGACCAGGCCGGGGTCTTCGATCCGGCCGGGGTCTTCGACTGGCTGGACGAGGCCGCCGCGCTGCGCGCCGACGCCGGGCTGACGCGGACGCTGCGCAGCCGGGAGGCCGAGGACGGGCTGCTGGACCTCGCGGGGAACGACTACCTCGGGCTCACCCGGCACCCGGTGGTGACCCGGGCGGCGGCGGACGCGGCGCTGCGGTGGGGCGGCGGGTCGACGGGGTCGCGGCTGGTGACGGGCACGACGGCGCTGCACACCGAACTGGAGGAGGAACTGGCCGCGTTCTGCGGGGTGGAGGCCGCGCTGGTCTTCTCCTCCGGGTACACCGCCAACCTCGCCGCGCTCACCGCGCTCACCGACCCGGACACCGTCATCGTGTCCGACGCCTACAACCACGCCTCCCTCATCGACGGCTGCCGCCTCGCGCGCGCCGACGTCCACCGCGCCCCCCACAGCGACCCGGACGCCGTCCGCCGGGCGCTCGGCGAGCGCACGCAGCGGCGGGCGCTGGTCGTCACCGACTCCGTCTTCTCGGTGGACGGCGACGCCGCCCCGCTGCCCGCCCTCTCCGCCGCCGCCCGCGCCCACGGCGCCGCGCTGCTCGTCGACGACGCCCACGGGCTCGGCGTCCTCGGCCCCGGCGGCCGCGGCGCCCTCGCCGCGGCCGGCCTCGCCGGGCAGCCCGACACCGTCGCGACGGTGACGCTCTCCAAGTCCCTCGGCTCCCAGGGCGGCGCAGTCCTCGGTCCGCGCCGCGTCATCCGCCACCTGACCGAGACGGCCCGCACCTTCATCTTCGACACCGGCCTCGCCCCCGCCGCCGCCGGCGCGGCCCTCGCCGCCCTGCGCCTCCTGCGCGCCGAACCCCACCGCGCCGACCGCACCCGCGAGGTCGCCCGCACCCTCGCCGCCCGCCTCACCGCCGCCGGCCTGCACGCCTGCGAACCGGACGCCGCCGTGGTCTCCGTCCGCGCCCCCGGCCCCGAGGCCGCCGTCGCCTGGGCCGCCGACTGCCGCCGCGCCGGCCTCGCCGTCGGCTGCTTCCGCCCCCCGTCCGTCCCGGACGGCATCTCCCGCCTGCGCCTCACCGCCCGCGGCGACCTGACGGACGCCCAGATCGCCGAAGCCGTCCGCACCATCACCGACCTGGCCCCGGCCGGCGCCCGGCTGCACTGACGCCGCCGGCCGGGCGGTCCGGAGCGGGCGCGGCGGGAAGCCAGGGCTTCCCCGGCGCGCGGTCGCTATGGCGGCGTCGTCGGCGACCGCACGCGGCTCTCGTCACCGACCCACCCGGTCACCCGGTCACCCGGTCACCGCCTCGGCGACGCGCCGGCCGAGCTCGGCGTCCAACGCCTCGGCCTGCTCGGGGCTCGGGTCGTAACCGTTCCACGCCTTGAGGGCCGCGAGGGCCGTGCAGGCCTGCTCGCCACCGCCCGTCGGAGGGAGCGCCATCCCGGCCAGGCGAACGAGGTAAGCGCGCAGCGACAGGCGCTCGGTGGCCGCCATCGCGGTGAGCCGATCGTGGGCCTCGGCCGGAAGGCGGATCTCGGCGTCGGTCATGGTGTGCTCCTTTCGGTCTCGTCGAAGCCAAGGAACACGGGCGCACGCCCGCTTGTGCCCGGACCGGGCGGGTATCACCCGATCGAGTGACGGCAACCAGGGGCCCGCGCGCGGCGTCCCCCTTGGCGGGGGTGGGCGCATGGTGGCTCGGCGGGTGGTCGCTCCGGCGGTCGGGGTGTTGTTGCTGTGGTTCGCCTGGTGGCTGGTGGGCGGGCCGGTGGGGCAGTTCGAGAAGGCGGCCGGGCTGGTGGGGGTGTCGGGGCGGTTCACGGCCGACAAGTGCATGATCCCGCGCTACGAGGACGGGCCGCCGGCCTCGGATTGTCGGGGCGTCTTCCGGCCGGACGGCGGCGGGACGACGAACGAGCGGGCCCGGATCTGGTCCGGCGCTCCGGTGCGGCAGGCCGTGCGGGCAGTGTGCGAGGGCGACGAGTGCCACCGCGTGTCGGCCTCCGAGACCGCCCGGACGCTCACGCTCATCGGGCTCGCGCTGCTGCCGGGGGCGGTCGGGCTGGCGCTGGTGGGAGTCGGGCTGGCCAGGGAGGAATTCGAGGACGGGGGCATCGGCACCTGGGTCGGTGCCGCAGGCGCGATAGCGGTGATGCTGCTGGTGGTGCTGTTGATGATCTGTGGCGCCCTCTGGATCGGCCTCGGGTTCACCGGCCTCTGAGGCCGCCCAGCTCCGCCAGGAACGCCGTGTCCGCGCCGCCCCGCCCGGCGGCGATGCGCGGGCCGGCGACGATCGGCGCGATCGCGCGGCACCAGGCGAGGACGCGGGCGGGGTCGGAGCCGGGGACGAGCGGGCAGAGGGCGGCGATGCGCCGGTCGAGGTCCGCGCGGGACGCCACGGCGTCGAGCACCCAGTCGAGGAGGTCGAAGTCCGGGTCGCCGAGCGTCGCCCGCGGGTCGATGGCGACCGGTCCGTCCGGGCCGTCGAGGACGTTGCCGGGGTGCAGGTCGCCGTGGACGATGGCGACGGGGCCGTCCGCCGCGAGCGCGAGGGCGAACGCGTGGGCCGACGCCGGGACGACCCCGGGGGCACGGCGCTCGGTGAGGTCGAACAGGAAGTCCACCCGCTCGGCCAGCGACGGCAGGGCAACCCCGTCGACGGGGACGGACCGCAGCGCCGACAGCACACCCGCGACCTCCTCCGGCCGCCACACCCGCTGCCGCAGTGTCGTCCCCGGGGCGACGCCCGCGAGCAGCAGTGCGCCCGTCGCGTCGTCGTGCGCGAGCAGTCGGACGACGGAGGGCAGGCCCGCCCAGGCCCGCAGCGCCGCCTCCTCCTCGGCCGCGACCCGGCGGTCCGGGGTGAGCTTGAGCCACACGGTGGCGCCGGCGCCGTCCGTGCAGCGGAACACCCGGGCCGTCCCGCCCCCGCCGGCCGCGCCCACCCGGAGGCCCCAACGGGCCGCGAGCCCGTCCACGAGCGCCGGGAGCGCGTCGCACCAGGCCTGTGCCGACGGCCCGAAGCGGACGGCGAACCGGGCGCGGACGTCGTTCGGGACGGTGGTCGTCACGGCCGCCCCACCACCAGCAGCGTCTCGGCGCCGACCGGCTTGTAGCCGGCGGCCTGGAACGCGCGGACGCTGGTCGCGTTGCCGGGCGCCTGCTGCGCCCACAGGACGTCGCCCTCGGGCAGCAGGTGTCGGGCGGCGGTGGCCAGGGCCCGGCCGAGGCCGCGCCCGCGGGCCTGCGGGTCGACCTCGATGGCGGCCTCCCAGCGGCCGGCGACGCCGCGGCCGAGGACGAGCACGCCGCCCTCGGCGGTGAACACGCGGACGTCCTCGCGGTACCGCAGGGCGCGGACGACGCGCGGGTGCTCCCGGTCCTCGACGGGGGCCAGCGGGAGCGGCGGCGGGCCGGGCAGGCGGGTGGCGACGGTGAGCAGGTCGATGTTGTTGACCACGCGCCCGGTGCGCGCGGCGAAGGCGGTGAGGAACGGCGGGCAGAGCGGCGCGGCGAGCGGATCGCTCGGCACGGCGGCGAGCGTCCCGTGCACCCAGGCCGGGTCCTCGTCGGTGAAGACGACCGCGTGCGCGGAGAGCGACAGCACGCCCGCCTCACGCTCCGACGGCTGCGGGACGACCGTCACCGCTCCGTCCGACGGCGGGAAGACCCCGCCCGCCGCGTCCGCCAGAATCTCCGCCAGCCCCCGTGTTCCCATGGCGCCGAGCCTAGCGGGCCACGCTACGTCTTCTTCGCCCGGCTCGGCTGGACCCGCGTCGGCTCGCCCTCGGCCGGACCGGAAGCGGGGTGGACGGGCCCTGGCCCTCCGTCAGTCCTTGCCCGGTGTCCAGGTACGGGCCTGCCGCACGCTGGTGACCGTGCCCCATGCCCAGAGCACGGTGGCGAGAGCGACGGTGGCCAGGGCGCAGTAGGCCAGGGTGCTGGTGGACAGCTCGGCTCCCCCGACGGGGAGGGAAGCAGCGAGCCAGGCACCGACGGCGTCTCCGGCGAGTCCGGCCAGTGCCATGGGGAGCAGGACGCTCCAGGCCGCGGCGACGCCGTAGACACCGGGTGTCCCGGATAGGACGGTGGTCGGCGCCAGGACGGTACCGAAGCGGAGGAATTCCGCCAGGCTGCTGATGCCGATGGCGGCGGCCAGGATTGCGATGGCTGCGGCTCCCAAGAGCATGATCCACCGGGCCTGGTCGCCGGTGGCGTTGGTCCCGACCAGCCATTCACCTCCGACGCTGGAGACCTCCGCGCCTTGAGGAATGCTGTGGTAGGCGGCGTTCTTGATTCGGGCGACGGGAAGGTCCCGGCCGTCGGTCGACACAAGGACGATCGTGCTGCCAGCGTTGGTGATGGCGGGTTCCCCGGCCTGAGCACGCGGTGTCCGGCCGGAAGCGCGGTAGAACGAGAGGAGCATGCGGGCTCGCCGATCGCCGGCCGTCGGGGGAATGTCGACGGGGTCTGCGGCGCACGGCAGTTCCAGGGACATCAGGACGTCACAGCTCCCGCGGATGAGCAGTCCGGCGGGGCTGTCGCCGCCCGGGTCGGTGAGCGCTACCGGTGATGCGTTGGCGGGCAATTGCGCGCGGAAGGCCGAGACCTGGTCCTGGGTGGGGGTGTTGGTGGGGCGGAACTGGAGCATGGTGTCGCCGAACTGGCGGTGGATGGCCTTGGCCTGGACCGCGAGCGCGGAACTGGCGGTGTACCACATCTGGACCTGGAGGAGCAGGCCGACCGCGACCACGACTCCGGCGACGACGCGGGTGGCGGCCGACGGATGCACCGCCATGTGGCGGCCGGCGATCAGCGTGCCGGGGCTGCCGAGCCGGCGCCCCCAGCGGGCCAGGCACCGGCCTGCGGCAGCCGTGCCGAGGCCGACGACGGCCGGCAGCGTGGCCAGTGTGCCGATCACACCTGTGTAGTGGACCAACCCGACCAGTGCCGTGCGCGGGCCGACGTAGTCCGGGCCGCGGACCGCGAGCAGCAGCATCACCGGGCACAGCACCGCACACCAGGTGGTGGATCGCCGGGAACCGGCGGTCGTGGGCCGTACCCGCCTGGACCGCCTCGCCGCCCCTGAAGGCCGCGCGGAGCCGGTGACCATCACCGCTCCCACCATCACCGCGGTGACGAGGAGCCAGGTCGACAGCATGAGCCAGGCATGATCGCGCAGGTCGGTGGCGGCGAGCTGGTACGAGACCACCGGGATGCGCCGATCCGACACCATGGCAGCGGCCAGCGCCGCCGCGGTGACGGCCGCGCCTGCGGCAAGGGGCACGGCTGCCTCGCCCAGGGCTATCCAGGCGGTGTCGCGACGGGCGCCGCCGAGCGCGGACACCACGGCGGTGCGCCGGTCCCGGGCGGTGGCACCGGACCGTACGGCGACGACCGTCAGCATCAGGGCGGGCAGGACGAGGAGCCCGGCGACACCCAGCTGGAACAGCCACTGCTTGCCGATGAAGATCGGGTCTCCGAAGAAGTCGTTCCAGGTCGACTGTCCATAGCCGGTGATGCGGTCCATCCGCTGCGCATCCGGTGTGAGACCGGCTGCCGGCCGGATGTAGGCCAGCCGCTCTCCCGGTACGGCCAGACCCTCGGCCCCGATGGTCTCCACCACGGTGCCGTACCGGTCGGCGATCGCCTCCGACGCCCCGTCCGCGCGCAGCGCGGGAGACAGTGCCGCCTCTCCGGCGGCGGGCCAGTGGGCCAACCCGGGGGGCAGCGGCGCATCGGGGGCCAGCGGCTCCAGATAGACGATCGAGAACTGCCTTCCGCCGACGGAATCGAATGCCGCGCCCCAGCGCGCGGTGGCCGGCCGGTCGGAGTCGTCGTCGGCCAGGACCGGGGCCCTGGCGGTCTGACGCGCTTCTCGGCCCTCGTACGTGGCATAGGTGGCCGCAGCGGTCAGCAAGGCGGCCGCGAGGGCGACCGTGGCGCACAGCAGCGCGACGAACCTCACCTTCCCGGCCTCCGCGCGCCTGCCGGCAGCCAGGCCGATCCGCAGCAGCTGCCCTCGCAACCCGCGCGTCCTCACAGCACACCGCCCGCAGCTGCGCCCGCGACCAGCACACCGTCACGGAACTGCAGGACCCGATCGGCCCGATCGGCGATCCGCATGTCGTGGGTGACGACCAGAAGCCCGCACCCACGGGCACGCGGCTGGGCGAACAACAGGTCGGCCACCCTGTCCCGAGTCGTCTCGTCCAGCGCCCCGGTGGGCTCATCGGCGAGCAACAGCTCCGGCGCGTTGATCAAGGAGCGCGCCACTGCGGCCCGCTGCCTTTCCCCTCCCGAGAGCCGGTCGGCACGGTCGACCGACGGCACACCGAGCTCGGTCAACAAATCATGGGCGGTCTGGTACGCCTGGCGCCGGGGCACGCCGGAGAGCAGCGCGGCCAGCGCCACGTTGTCGGCGGGGGAGAGTTCGGGCAGCAGTTCGCCGAACTGGAAGACCATCCCGATACTGCGGCGCCTGTGCTTCGCCAGTGCCCGGCCCTTGAGCAGAGTCATCTCGGCTCCGGCAACGGCCACCGTTCCGGCATCAGGCCTGACCAGTCCCAGGACACAGGACAACAGTGTGCTCTTGCCCGACCCGCTCGGCCCCATCACCACCACCGACTCGCCGGAACCCACCTCGAGATCCAGGCCGTGGAAGAGCTGCCGGCTGCCTATCGAATACGACAACCCCCGCACATCCAGAACTTCTCCTGCTTCCAAGCTACTTCCCATGTCCATCGGCGCATCCTCCTCGAAATCTCCCACGGGACACATGCCAATGGCAGTGGGGTGGCTTCCGCCATCCCACTGCCATTGATTGATGCCTGGCTCAGTCCTCGGTCAGCTGCCAGCTGCCGTCACACCGGTCGGCTCCCCACTGGATGTCCACGCATGCCTTGAGCTGTGTCACGTAGTGCTTCGCATCGCTGGCACTGGTGGTGGTGGTGCCCTCGCCGGCGTAGTTGTTCAGCCGCTTCTCGCCGCCGTTGTTGTGCCGGAAGTACCGCGCGTAGACGCCGTGCTTGTCCGCCTCCGTGTCCTTCACCGAGAGGGTGGCGTTGTCGCCCTTGCTCCAGGCGGAAGCCCCGCGGATGTTGGACTCGTGATTCTGCGCGAATGCCGGAGAGGCGCCCAGAATTGCGCCGGCGGCGAGGATGCAGACGGCCGCCTTTCGGGCCGTGTAACGCATCGACATGAAATTCCTTCCTGAGGGCGTCACAGCAATCCGAGAATCTCGGAAAGGGTGCCGCCCGTGAACAACGGACTCTGTTGGGAAGGAAGCTAGCCGACGCATCGTCAACAAAAGTGATCGTCAACTTCACTTTGGTCGGCGTCGCACCACGCTATTTCTTCTTCGCCCGGCTCGGCTGGACCCGCGTCGGCTCGCCCTCGGCCTTCGGGTGGTCGGGCGGGTACGGGAGTTCGCCGAGGCCCTCGTCGTGCAGCTGCTTGTCGTACAGCTCCAGCAGCGCCTCCAGGCGGAACGCCTCGCCCTCCATCCCGGCGTTCAGGTCGCCGAGTTCGGCGAAGCGGGCGGGGACGGTGCGCAGGTCGAAGTCCTCGGGGGAGGCGTCGTCGAGTTCGTCCCAGCGCAGCGGGGCGGAGGCGGTGGCGCGGGGGCGGGCGCGCAGGGAGTAGGCGGAGGCGATGGTGCGGTCCCGGGCCATCTGGTTGTAGTCGACGAAGATGCGCTCGCCGCGCTCCTCCTTCCACCACGCGGTGGTGACCTTCCCGGGCATGCGCTGCTCCAGCACCCGGCCGAGCGCGATCACCGCGTGCCGGCCGTCGGTGAACGTCCACTCCGGCGCGAGCGGGACGTAGACGTGCAGGCCGCGCCCGCCGGAGGACTTGGGCCAGCCGCGCAGGCCGTACTCCTCCAGGAGCGCCCGCAGCTCGTGGGCGGCGCGGACGGCGTCGTGGAAGTCGGTGCCGGGCTGCGGGTCGAGGTCGATGCGCAGCTCGTCGATGTGGTCGGTGTCGGCGCGGCGGACCGGCCAGGGGTGGAAGGTGAGGCAGCCGAGGTTCGCGGCCCACAGGACGGCGGCGGGTTCGGTGGGGCAGATCTCGTCGGCGGAGCGCCCGCTGGGGAAGTTGATGCGGGCGGTGGGCAGCCACTCGGGCAGGCCCTTGGGCGCGCGCTTCTGGTAGAAGAACTCGCCCTCGACGCCGTCCGGGAAGCGCTGGAGCGTGGTCGGCCGGTCGCGCAGCCCGCGCAGCACGCCGTCGGCGACGGCCAGGTAGTACTGCGCGACGTCGAGCTTGGTGAACCCGCGTTCCGGGTAGTACACCTTGTCCGGGTTCGACAGGCGGACGGTGCGCCCGGCGACCTCCAGTTCCACGGCTGAGCCCATGCCTCTCACGCTAAGCGCGCCGCGCCCGCCGCGCGCCTTTTGGCGGCGCGCGCGAGGATCGGACCCATGGACCTGCCCGTGATGCCGCCGGTGGCGCCGATGCTCGCCAAGTCGGTGGCGAAGATCCCGCCGGGGATGCAGTACGAGGCCAAGTGGGACGGCTTCCGCACGATCGTGTTCCGCGACGGCGCGGACGTCGAGCTCGGCAGCCGCACCGGCAAGCCGCTGACCAGGTACTTCCCCGAACTGGTGGCGGCGTTGCGGCGGGAGCTGCCGGAGCGCTGCGTGGTCGACGGCGAGGTGGTGATCGCCCGGGACGGGCGGCTGCGGTTCGAGGAGCTGCTGGAGCGCATCCACCCGGCCGCGAGCCGGGTGAAGCTGCTGGCCGAGCGGACGCCCGCCTCGTTCGTCGCGTTCGACCTGCTCGCGCTCGGCGACGCGTCGCTGCTGGACGAGCCGCTGTCGGCGCGCCGGGCGGCGCTGGAGTCGGCGCTCGCCGGCGCCGCCGACCCGGTGTTCACCGCCCCCGCCTCGACCGACCGCGACCTCGCGCAGACCTGGTTCGCCGAGTACGAGGGCGCGGGGCTGGACGGCGTGGTGGCCAAGCCGCTGGACCAGCCCTACCGGCCGGGGGAGCGGACCATGTTCAAGATCAAGCACGAGCGCACCGCCGACTGCGTCGTGGCCGGCTACCGCGAGCACAAGAGCGGCCCGGTCGTCGGCTCGCTGCTGCTCGGCATCAACGACGCCGGGGGCCGCCTCCAGCACGTCGGCGTGTGCGCCGCCTTCTCGATGGCCCGGCGCCGCGAACTGGCCGAGGAACTGGCGCCGCTGCGCATGACGGACCTCTCCGGACACCCGTGGGGCGCCTGGGCCGACGAGGCCGCGCACGCGGAGGGCAGGCTGCCGGGGGCGGTCAGCCGGTGGACCGGCACCAAGGACCTCTCGTGGGTGGCGCTGCGCCCGGAGCGGGTGGTCGAGGTCGCGTACGACCACATGGAGGGCACGCGCTTCCGGCACACCGCCCAGTTCCGCCGCTGGCGCCCGGACCGCACGCCGGAGAGCTGCACGTACGACCAGCTGGAGGAGCCGGTGTCGTACGACCTGGCCCGGGTGCTGGGCATGTGAAGGTGCGTCAAGAGCGGGGCCCGACCCGCGCGACGGGTCGGGCACCGTTCGGTGATGCGCTCAAGCCCGTACGGTGGAGGGCGAGTTGCCAGCCGGGAGCAACGGCGAGATCCCGGTGGACGCCGAACTCGACGCGGAGCCCGAGGCCGAACCCGAAGGCGACCCCGAAGCCGAGCCGGAGGCCGAGGTCGACGCCGGTGCCGACGGCGCGGCCGTCGACGGCGGGATCGAGTACACGTACTTCGGCGAGAGAATCTTGGTGATCTCGTTCGCGAACAGCGAGGACGGCTCCGAACCCTGGTACAGCACATCGGTGTTGAGCTGGAGCGCCAGCGTGCTCTGCGCCTGCGGCAGGTACACCGCGACGCTCTCGTAGCCCGGCAGCGAGCCGTTGTGCCCGATCCACCCGTTGTTCTTGAACAGCCCGAAGCCGTAACCGACGCCGGCGTCGCCGGTCGGCAGGGCCTTGAGGCGCTCGACCTGGGTGGCCGGCTTCACGAGCGTGCCGGTGGCCAGGGTCTTCGCCCAACTCTCCAGATCCGACACGGTGCTGACGATGGCGCCCGCCGTCCAGGCCCAGGACGGGTCCCAGTTCGTGGCGTCCGCGATCGCCCCGGTCGGCGTCTGCTCGGTGTAGCCGTGCGCGTACGGGGACGGGATGGACGTGCCCGAGGGAAAGCTGGTCTGGCTCAGCGAGGCCGGCGTGATCACCTGGTCCGTGATGAACTGCTCGGCCGGCTGCCCGCCGAGCTTCTCGACCAGCTTGCCCAGGATGATGTAGTTGCTGTTGTTGTACTGGAACTGCGTGCCGGGCGGGGAGACGGCCGGATGCTTGTACCCGTAGGCGAGCAGCTGGTCCGGGGTGAACACGTGGTTCGGGTCGTTGATCAGGGTGTTCACGAAGTCCGGGTCGGAGCTGTACGGGAACAGCCCGCTGCGCATCTCGCCGAGCTCGCGCACGGTGATCCCGTCGCCGCCGGGGACGCCGTCGACGTACTTGGAGATCGGGTCGTCCAGGCCCACCTTGCCCTGGTCGACCAGGCGCAGCACGGCGGTCGCCGTGAAGGTCTTGGTCTCGCTGCCGATCCGCAGGTGTAGCGAGGGGTCCATGGCCGTTCCGGCGGTCTTGTCGGCGACACCGAAGGACTTCAGGTACGTCCCGCCGGGGGTGATGATCCCGACGTTGATGCCGGGGACACCGGTCTGGGTCAGGACCCGCTGGACCGCCGCGTCGAGCTTGGCGGTGACGTCCGGGGTGAGCGCCACGACGCCGTTCGGGGACGTGCTGCCCGACGGGGAGGCGTAGGACGGGCTGAGCGCGGCCGGCTCGGCGGTGATCACCGGCTCCGCGGCCTGCTTCCCGGACGACGAGCCGGAGCAGGCCGCGGCGGAGAGCAGGCCGGTCAGCGCCAGTGCGGCGGCGCCCGCCCGGCGGACCGGGCTGGGCGTGGCGGTGCACCGGGGGACGGCTATGGACCGGGGAACGGCCGGGCGCGGCCGTCGGGTCTTGGTCATGGATCGAGGCGCCTCTCTGGGGCGAATCTCTGGGGCGGAGGGCCCCGGAGCCGCTGCTCCACGGGGCCGCACGGGAGCAGCGCCACCGTAAGCACCGCTGCCGACCGGCCGCGCGCGGGCCGACTTCCGGCTGATCCGAACGGGCCCGCCGTCAGCCGAGTGCCCCAATCCGGCTGGCGGCGCGCTGTCAAGTACCCCGTCCGGACGCCCGGTTGGTGTCGCCGTGGCGGCCGCACGCTCCGCCGAACGGGTGGCCGACGGCACGCCGCACCCGCGCCGGGGCCCAGCTCGGGCACGATCGTTTAGCCCAGCTGTGGCCGCCCTTAAGAATTCCTCGATGGACCGCACCCCTCCCCACCAGGCAGATTTCTGCCTGCCCGGAGGTGCGGTCGCCAGGAGCGGCCGCTGCGGGCCGCCTCGGCCTGCCCACGTCCGCAGGCGCCCACTCGCACGTCAGGAGCCGAAGCCCGTGAAGGCACTCGTCAAGCACAAGAGCGAGCCCGGACTCTGGCTGATGGACGTCCCGAAGCCGGAGATCGGCCCCGGCGAGGTGCTGATCAAGGTCCTGCGGACCGGCATCTGCGGCACGGACCTGCACATCCGCAAGTGGGACGGCTGGGCGCAGCAGACCATCAAGACCCCGATGGTGATCGGCCACGAGTTCGTCGGCGAGGTCGCCGAGATCGGCGCCGGCGTCGCGGACATCGCGGTCGGCGACCTGGTCAGCGGCGAGGGCCACCTGGTCTGCGGCAAGTGCCGCAACTGCCTGGCCGGCCGCCGCCACCTGTGCCGCAACACGATCGGCCTGGGCGTCAACCGCGACGGCGCGTTCGCCGAGTACGTCGCCCTGCCCGCCTCCAACGTCTGGGTGCACCGGGTGCCGGTCGACCTCGACGTGGCCGCGATCTTCGACCCGTTCGGCAACGCCGTGCACACCGCGCTGTCCTTCCCGCTGGTCGGCGAGGACGTGCTGGTCACCGGCGCCGGCCCGATCGGGATCATGGCCGCCGCCGTCGCCAAGCACGCCGGCGCGCGCAACGTGATGATCACCGACGTCTCCCCGTACCGCCTCGACCTGGCCCGAGAGGTCGGCGTGACGCTGGCGCTCAACGTCGCCGAGCACACCATCGAGGAGGGCCAGCAGAAGCTCGGCCTGCGCGAGGGCTTCGACGTCGGCCTGGAGATGTCCGGCCGCCCCGAGGCGATGCAGTCGATGATCGCCAACATGACCCACGGCGGGAAGATCGCCATGCTCGGCCTGCCCGCCGACGACTTCCCGGTCGACTGGGCCCGCGTCGTCACCTCGATGATCACCATCAAGGGCATCTACGGCCGCGAGATGTTCGAGACCTGGTACGCGATGTCCGTGCTGCTGGAGGGCGGCCTGGACCTCAGCCCGGTGATCACCGGCCGCTACGCCGCCGACGACTTCGAGGCCGCCTTCGACGACGCGGCCGGCGGGAACTGCGGCAAGATCATCCTCGACTGGACCGCCTGAGCCCGCCGGAGCGCGTCAGCCCCGCCGGACCGCCTGAGCACCGCCCCGCTCCGCCCGCCCGAGCACCGCCCGCCCGAGCACCCGCCCCGCCGAATCGACTAGGAGACCGTTCGTGTTCGACAACGTGCGCGCCGACATCGCCGCCACCCTCGACGAGATCCGCGAGGCCGGCCTGTTCAAGCCGGAGCGGGTGATCGGCTCTCCGCAGAGCGCCGCCGTCACCGTCACCGGCGGCGGCCGCCCCGGCGAGGTGCTCAACTTCTGCGCCAACAACTACCTCGGCCTGGCCGACCACCCCGAGGTGCTGGCCGCCGCCAAGGACGCGCTGGACCGCTGGGGCTACGGCATGGCCTCGGTGCGCTTCATCTGCGGCACGCAGGACGTCCACAAGGAGCTGGAGGACCGCCTCTCGGCGTTCCTCGGCCAGGAGGACACCATCCTGTACTCCTCCTGCTTCGACGCCAACGGCGGCGTCTTCGAGACCCTCCTCGACGCCAACGACGCCGTCATCTCCGACGCGCTCAACCACGCGAGCATCATCGACGGCATCCGGCTCAGCAAGGCCCGCCGCCACCGCTACGCCAACCGCGACATGGCCGACCTGGAGCAGCAGCTCAAGGAGACCCAGGACGCCCGCCGCCGCCTGATCGTCACCGACGGCGTCTTCTCGATGGACGGCTACGTCGCCCCGCTGCGCGAGATCTGCGACCTCGCCGACCGCTACGACGCGATGGTCATGGTCGACGACTCGCACGCCGTCGGCTTCGTCGGCGCCGGCGGCCGCGGCACCCCCGAGCTGCACGGCGTGATGGACCGCGTGGACATCATCACCGGCACCCTCGGCAAGGCCCTCGGCGGCGCCTCCGGCGGCTACGTCGCCGCCCGCCGCGAGATCGTCGCCCTGCTGCGCCAGCGCTCTCGCCCGTACCTGTTCTCCAACTCGCTCGCCCCGGTGATCGCGGCCGCCTCGCTCAAGGTGCTCGACCTGGTCGAGAACTCGAACGAGCTGCGCGAGCGGCTCGCGGCCAACACGGCGCTGTTCCGCACGAAGATGACCGAGGCCGGGTTCGAGATCCTGCCCGGCGACCACGCGATCGCCCCGGTGATGATCGGCGACGCGGCGAAGGCGGGCCGGCTCGCCGAGCTCCTGCTGGAGCGCGGCGTGTACGTGATCGGCTTCTCCTACCCGGTCGTGCCGCACGGCCAGGCCCGCATCCGGGTGCAGCTGTCGGCCGCGCACTCCACCGAGGACGTCGAGCGCGCCGTGGCGGCCTTCGTCGACGCGCGCGCCGCGCTCGGGGAGTAGTCCCCGGCACCCCTCAGCTGCCCGTGGCCGGTCCGCTCGGAACCGGACCGGCCACGGGCTCCAAGAACCAACTGCCCCACCCTCCCGCCCGGGAGGGGGAAGCCGTCCCCCCGCGGCTTCCCCCTCCCGTTCGCGGTTCCGGCGGCGGATCCGGGTCAGAAGCGGTGCAGGAACACGTCCGAGGCGTTGTTGGTGTCGCCCGGCACGAGCGTCCCGTCGAAGGCGCTGAACAGGACCTTGTCGCCGTCGGCGTCGATGAACGGCCCGTAGGACGAGCCGCCCTGGCTCACCGAGCCGTCCCCGGCGACGCTGACCACCTCGGTGCGCCCGGTCCGCAGGTCGCGGCGCAGGACGTTGCCGTTGTTGGCGGTCAGGCCGGGGACGAGGTTGTCCGCGTCCGAGCTGAACACGACGTAGCGGTCGTCCGCCGAGATGGCCGGCTCCTGCGAGGAACCGCGCGTGGTGGTGCCCGGCAGCGGCGCGCTGACCTTCGTCACCGTGCCCTCCCGCAGGTCGCGCAGGTAGACGTCCAGGTGGACGCCCGCGTGCGGCGGCAGGCCGCCCGGCTCCGGGAGGGAGTAGACGGCGTAGCGGCCGTCGGCGCTGATCACGCCGTCGTTGCCGGTCGGCTGGAGCGCGCCGGCGGGGTCCAGGCTGCCGCCGGTGAGTTTTCCGGTGCGCTGGTCGTAGACGTAGAAGGAGTACCAGCGGATGCCGGCGGCGAGCTCCGCCGTACCTGCCGGGGCATCCGATGCGGCCGGTGCGTCCGGCAGCAGGTTGCCCGCCGCCGAGGTGAAGCCGATGACGGCACCGTCCGCGCTGATCGACGGCCGGAAGGCGTTGTTGGAGCCGGTGCTGCCGTCCGGGCCGACGTCGAGCTGCCTGGTGGTGCCGGCGCGGCGGTCGGTGACGAAGACGTGCTCCTTGCCGCGCTTGGCGCCGGGCACCAGGTCGCTGCGGGAGGACGCGAACGCCACGTACCGGCCGTCGGCGCTGATCACCGGGTCGTGGGAGCCGCGGCCGGTCTGGTCCTGGGCGGGGTGCGGGTCGCCGGCCGTGATCAGCTCGGTGCGGCCGGCCCAGAGGTCGCGGACGTAGATGTTCTCGGCGTTGTTCGTCGCCTGCCCGGCGACCGCGTTGGTCGCGCCGGAGCTGAAGACGACGTACCGGCCGTTGGCGCTGAGCGAGGCCTGGGTAGTCGGTCCGTTCAGCTGGGAGCCGTCGTCGGCGACGCTCACCCGCTGTACGTGGCCGTTGCGCAGGTCGCGCAGGAACACGTCGTAGGCGTTGTTGGTGTCGCCCGGCACCAGGTTGGCGGCCGTGGACGAGAAGAGCGCGTAGCGGCCGTTCGCGCTCAGCCCGAGCGCGGTGGAGTCGCCGTTCGGCTGGGCGCCGTCGAGGCCGACGCTCACCCGGGCGGTGTCGCCCTTGGGCGGCCGGGCTTCGGCAGGCGCGGCGACGGCGGTGAGCACCGCCGCGGCGAGCACGGCGCCTCCGCCGCGCAGGAGCCAACGGTTCGTGGTCATGCGGGTTCCCTCCCGAGGTCACGAGCCGGCCGTCCTGAGTACCCCCACGGCCGGCCGGGATCGAGCCAACCGGGCTTCCGGCGGAAGGTCAACGTCCGAGCGTGAAGATTGGCGCAAAAACCGCCAACATCCTTGCCGCACAACGGAATCCGTGCGGCCGTCGACGAACTCCCGGCCGGCGCGGCCGGGATCACCCCGGCGCGCTGGCAGAATTGGGGTGTGATCGACGCACGACGGCTGCGGACCCTGCGGGCCGTGGCGGACCACCGCACCGTGACCGCGGCCGCGGCGGCCCTCTACCTGACCCCCTCCGCGGTCTCCCAGCAGCTGGCCGCCCTGGAGCAGGAGACCGGCCACCACCTGCTCGCCCGCGAGGGCCGGGGCGTGCGCCTCACCGCCGCCGGGGAGATCCTGCTCGGCCACGCCGACGCCGTCCTCGCCCAGCTCGAACGGGCCGAGGCCGACCTCGCCGCGTACAGCGCGGGTGTCGCGGGGGAGGTCACCGTCGCCTCCTTCGCGACCGGCATCGCGCTCGTCCTCGCCCCGGCGATCGGCCTGCTCGCCGACCGGGCCCCCGGGGTGAAGCTCAAGGTGCTGGACGCCGAGGGCGACGCCAGCCTCCCGATGGTCCTGGACGGGCGCGCGGACCTCGCGGTGGCTGTCGAGTACCGTGGCGCCCCGCGCGCCGACGACGCCCGGCTCACCCGCGTGCCGCTGTACGCCGAACCGTTCGAGGCCGTCCTGCCGCTCGGCCACCCGCTGGCCGCCGGCACCGGCCCGATCGCCGTCGCCGACCTCGCCGCCGAGCCCTGGATCGGGCCCTACCCCGGCAACCCCTGCCACGACGTCGTCCTGCTGGCCTGCGAGCACGCCGGCTTCCAGCCCCGCCTCGTCCACTCCTCGGACGACTTCCGGGCCGTCGTCGCCCTCGCCTCCGCCGGCGCGGGCGTGGCCCTGGTGCCGCGCTCGGCCCTGCGCGGCGTCGACCTCGGGCAGGTGGCCGTCCGCCCGGTGGACAGCGAGCTCGCCACCCGCCGCGTCTTCGCCGCCGTCCGCGCGGGCGCGGACGGGCACCCGCTGATCCGCCCGGTGCTGGAGGCCCTGGCCGAGGCGGGCACGACGACCGCCTGAGGTCGTGCCGAACTGCCGGGCCCGGGAGAACGAGCCGATCGGCACCGGGCTTCGGCATCAGCCCCAACATCTGGCGCAGTGAAGGCTTCCACAGCGCCAGCGGAGCCCGCCGGGCATTCACCTGCGCACATGGCCGGACATCGGTCTCACCCGTTCGGGCGGCGCGTGCGGCGGGTCAACCCGCCCGGGACATCCGGTGTCGTGAAGATCGCTTCAGGAGGTGGCCCCCGTCGTGATCGTCATCATCGTGGTCCTCGCCGCCGCGCTGTCGGCGTCGGTTGCTGCGAACCGGTACCTGCGCCCAAGGATGGTCACCGAGACCGACCAGGGGATGAAGGTCCAGGAACTGATCGGCCCCATGCAGACCCTGACCATCCTGCTGCTGGCGTTCGTCCTGGTCACCGCCTCCGCTTCGTACGCTCAGGCCGGCGACGCGGCCCGCCGCGAAGCCCACGAGCTGGCCCACCTGGCCGCCATGGCCACCTACGCCCCCGAGCCCCAGCAGAGCCAGCTGCTCCAGGACGTGGTTTGTTACGCCCGTACCGTACGGACGGCCGAATGGCCCGCCATGGCCGCCGTACGCAGCTCGGACGCCTCGGACCAGTGGAGCCACGCATTTCGCGGAGTGTTCCGGACACTGCGTACCGAGCAGGCGTTCGGGATGCTCGTCGCAGCCGACGACCAGCGCTCCCTCGCGCGAGAGGAACGGGTGGCGCAGGCCAGCCCCAGCGTCCCGGCTCCGATCTTCTGGTTCCTGCTGACCGTGCTCGCGATGACGGTGATCGCCCTGGGCATCGCCGTGCCACACCGGGACAACCGCGGGCAGCTCGCGGCGCTCGTCGCCATCACGGTCCTGCTGGGCGGCGCGCTCGTCATCATCCAGAACGTCGACCGGCCCTTCGACCGGCTCATCAACGTCCCACCCACAGCCATCCACACCGTCGAAACCCAGGTTCTGCACGACCTCCAAGCAGCCCACCCCGGGGCCGCGCTCCCGTGTGGTGCCGACGGGAACAGGGCCTGACTTACTGGCCAGGCGTGTCGTCGCATCGGGAGGGATCCGGCCGTGCCCGCTCCCGTCAGGCCGGGGTTGGATCGGCGCTGCGAGCCTGATGCAGGTGGTGTCACAGAAGCCACTAACTCGCTTTCTGGCTCTCTGGCTTTCTGGCTCTCTGGCCGCGCGGTCTTCTTGTCGACGATTCCCCGCAGATTCCGGACGCCCGCAGGAAGTGAGGACTCATCGGCGGTGTCTGCCCCGGCGTGCCGGAGCCGGGCAGGGGATGCGCAGCCTGCGGGCCAGCGGGGCGACCACGGAGTCGGCCCCGAGCGGGCGGGCCAGCACCAGCACCGAGGCGAGGACGGCCGCCGAGCCGAAGCCAAGTGACGTCATGGCGGCGATCGCCCCGCCGTCCAGCAGGTCGTCGAACCATCCGGCCAGGCAGTACCCGGCCAGCGCGCCGGGCGCGCCGGCGATCACCAGCGTCAGGTGGAGGCGGACGATCCCGCCGTCGTCCAGCCCGCTACGGGCCGGCGTGTATTGGGTGCCTGCTGGCGGAGAGCTGGTCCGGAGCGTCGCGGCCTCCTGGCGGAGTCGACGGTCCAGCGCCCTGCTGGTGATGGCGGCACCGGTCACCACGGCAAAGGTGTGCGCGACCGCCATGCCGACGATGATCCAGCGGCTGGGCAGCGTCAGGAAGGCGGCGGAGGAGAGCAGCACGTTGCTCCCCGCGGTCACCGTGGTGAGCCAAAAGGGGGTGCGGGCGTCGCCCATCGCGTAGAAGCCGCGGGCCAGTGTGTACTGGGCGCAGAAGGCCGGCAGGCCGAGCGCGAAGGCCGCCAGGGTCTGGGCGATCACCTCGGTGTCGGCGGTCGAGACGCCGCCGTGACCGTAGGCGAGGTCGGTGATCGGGCCCGCCAGGGCAAGGAGGCCCAGGGTCGCCGGGACGATGATCCCGGCCGTCGTCCGCAGGGTCCGGGCGAGTTCCCGGCCGACCTCGGTGAACCGGCCCGCCGTCGCCGAGCGGGACAGGCCCGGCAGGATCGCCGTCACCAGGGAGACCGAGACGATGCCCTGGGGGACAACGAAGAGCAGGTAGGCGTTGTTGTACGCGCTGTAGCCCAGACCGGCGGTCAGTCCGTTCCCGTGGGCCTTGGACAGCGCTCCGGTGGCCAGGTTCGTGATGGCCAGGAAGGACAACTGGGTGACCACAACCAGCAGAAGGGCCCACCCGGCCGCCCGCAACGGGCCGGCGAGGTCGGCGCCACGCCAGTCGAACCGTGGGCGGTAGCGGAAGCCGGAGGCGCGCAGCGAGGGCAGCAGCGCGAGCGCCTGGACCAGGATGCCGAAGGCGCTGCCCAGGCCGAGCAGCGCGGCTCCGCCGTCGGAGACGTCCTCCGCCGAACCCGCGTAGTCGTAGAGCACCAGGTAGAGGGTGAAGACGGCGATGACGACGGCGTTGTTGAGCACCGGTGCCCACATCATCGCCCCGAAGCGGTCGCGCGAGTTGAGCACCTGCCCCAGCAGCCCGAACAGCCCGTGGAAGAGGATCGCCGGGAGGCAGTACCTGGCCAGCGCGAGGGTGAGTTCGCGCTGCGCCGTGTCGCGCGGACCGTAACCGGTGTACGCGTCGACGATCGTCGGCGCACAGGTGAAGGCGAGCGCGGTGATCACGAGCAGCGCCGTCCCACAGGCCGTCAGCAGCCGGTTGGTGTACGCCACGCCGTGGTCGTCGTGCTGCTGGGCGGCCCGGACCAACTCCGGGACGAACACCGAGTTGAGGACGCCGCCGATCAGCATGATGAAGATCGTGTTCGGCAGCAGGGTCGCCACGGCGTAGCCGTCCCCGACCGCGGCGGTGCCGAGGGCGGCGGCGATCACCGCGGCCCGGACGAAACCGAGCGCGCGCGAGGTGAGCGAGCCGAGCGCCATGATCAGGCTGCCGCGGGATATCGGGTCGGCACACGGACCGGCCGGCTCGCCGGTCCTGGGCACGGTCAGCCCGTCGATCGCACCGGTCCCGCTGGTCGTGAAGGTGCGTTGCAGCGGATCCATCAATTCCCTCCCGCATTTCGAGATTGCACGGAGCCCATGCCGAAGGAAAACTAGGCATCGGAAAATCGACTTCGGTGAACTTCCGCACTCACGAAATTCGGCGAATCGGCGCGGTGGGCCGGACGGGCGGCGACCACCGGTCGGGACGGCCCGCCCGTCGGCCGTCGGGATCGACCTGCCGGGGGAGTTGGCGACTTCGTGCCGGTGCGCGAAGTGGAGCGTTGACCTTCCGGTGCACGGACGATTGGCTCGGCGTCGGGCCGGGTTCGTCGCCGGCCCTCACCGGCCGTCGCCGGCCGTCGCCTCGGGAGGAGCCGTGACGTCCGGACCGGCCGGCGAGGAGCCGGCGCCCGCCTCCGCCGTCGGTGACCCCGCCCCGTCCTGCCCCGGCTGGTTCGCGCATAGGCTGGGGCCGATGATCGTCCACCCGAACGGAGACCCCGTGAGCAGGCCCGACGCCCCCGAAAGCGCATTCCCCGTCGGCGTGGTCGGCCTCGGCGACATCGCGCAGAAGGCCTACCTGCCCGTCCTCACCGCGCTGCCCGGCCTCGACCTGCGCCTGATGACCCGCGACCGCGCCAAGCTCGACCGCATCGGCGACACCCACCGCATCGACCCCGCCCACCGCCACACCGACCTCGGCGAGCTGATCAAGGGCGGCATCCGCGCCGCCTTCGTGCACGCGGCCACCGACCAGCACGTCCCGATCGTCGAGGAGCTGCTCACCGCCGGCGTGGACGTCTACGTCGACAAGCCGCTCGACTACACCCTCGACGGCGCCCGCCGCCTCGTCGACCTCGCCGACCGCACCGGCCGTTCGCTCATGGTCGGCTTCAACCGCCGCCACGCCCCCGGCTACGTGCAGGCCCTGGAGCGCCCCCGCGACCTGATCGTCCTCCAGAAGAACCGCGAGGGCCTGCCCGAGGCAGCCCGGACCCTGGTGTACGACGACTTCATCCACGTCGTCGACACCCTGCGCTTCCTCGTCCCCGGCGAGGTCGAGCACGTGGACGTCCGGGCCCGTCGCGTCGACGGCCTGGTCGAGCACGTCGTCCTGACGCTCGCCGGCGACGGCTTCACAGCCCTCGGCATCATGAACCGTCGCAGCGGCTCGACCGAGGAGGTCCTCCAGGTCTCCGGCACCGACTCCAAGCGCGAGGTCCACAACCTCGCCGAGGTGATCGACCACCGCGGCCAGCCCACCACCCGCCGCCGCGGCGACTGGGTGTCGGTGGCCCGCCAGCGCGGCATCGAGCAGTGCGTCCTCGGCTTCCTCGACGCCGTCCGCGGAGGGAAGACGCTCGACGCCCACGACGCCCTGCGCACCCACGAGTTGTGCGAACTGATCGTGGAGCGCATCGAGGGCCCCTGAGCGGGTACCGGTCGACGGCTTCCTCGAACCCACCAGTCCCCATTGCGCCGGGTGCTGTGCAGAAAGCTTCGTCCGGCTACAGGACGTCCGACCGATTCTTCAGGACCTCCGCCCTCTGGGGCGCACTCACTGGCAAGCCTAGCCTTCATGATCATCGGCTGATGCGCCCGAACATCCGGGTTGCGGACGGCTTGTTGATTGACTTCAGAGGGAGATGTCTTGCGTTCCAAGGGAATCCTCGCCACGGGAACAATCGGCGCACTGGTCAGCGGCTTGCTGCTGGCAGGGGCTTCGACCGCATCGGCGGTCGAAGCCTCGTCCGGAAGTGGTTCACCGATCAAGAACGTCGGGTCCGCCATGTGCCTCGGCGTCAAGCCTGTTGGGTCCGAACCCGGTCGCCTCGTCCAGCAGTGGGACTGCAACAAGAAGCCTGATCAGAGCTGGACGTTCAAGGCCGTGGGGCAGGGGTACACGATCGAGAACGGTCACGGCCTGTGCCTCGGCATACAGGAAGGCAGCAAGAACAAGGGCGCCCCGGCGGTCCAGGCGAAGTGTGACGGCAGTAACGACCGGCACTGGAAGCTCAACTTCGTCCACGGCTCCAACTGGCAGCTCGTCAACAGCAACTCGGGCTACTGCCTGGGCATCCGGGAGGGCAGCAAGAACGAGGGGGCCGACGCCCTCCAGTGGGACTGCCTCGACATCCCCGATCAGCAGTGGAAGCTTCAGGTGGGCTGACAACCCCGGAGCCGATCTCCGCAGTGGTTGGACCGCTGCATGACTCTCCCCGGTGTGGTGGGCACCCGCAGGAGCCCGTCGGCGCCAGGGAGAAGGTCCGGCCGGAGAAGCGGCGCAAGCAGGGACATGCTCTTCCACGCGGATCCGGTGCCGGCCTGAAGGACGCCGGGCGCCGCAGCAATTCCGGGACCGCCAGGCGTCATTGACGTCTGGCGGTCCTTCGTGGTCTCAGCTCCCGTCCGTCCTGGGCCGTGGTCGGCGCTCGGCGGCGGGCAGACGCAGGACGAGCCGGGCGCCGGGCACCGTCCCCGCAGGAGCCTCGGCCGTGAGCGTGCCGTGGTGGGTGGTGGCGATGGACCGGGCGATCGCCAGGCCGAGGCCGGCTCCTCCGCAGCCCCTGGTCCTGGCCGCGTCGAGCTGCGTGAACCGTTCGAAGACCCGTTCCCGGTCGGCGGGCGGGATCCCCGGACCGTCGTCGGCGACTTCCAGCGTGATGCTGCCGTCCTCCGTCGCGACCCTGACGTGGACTGCGGCGCGCGCGTGGCGGCGGGCGTTGTCGACGAGATTGGTGAGGACGCGGACCAGGTGCGCGGGAGCGCCCCGGACCGTTGCCGGGCCGGGCGCATCGACGAGCACGACGGGGGCGGCCGAATTCGACGGGACCGCTCCGTGGGTACGAGCCAGCTCGGCGAGGTCCACCTCGCTCTCGCGGCCCGGGCGGTGCGCGTCGAGCCGGGCGAGCAGCAGCAGGTCGTCGACGAGCCCCGCCAGTTCGTCGGTGTCCTCCAGGGCGTCCGCGACGGTCCGCGGCCAGTCGGTCCGGTCCGGGTGGGCCAGCGACAGCTCCAGGCGCGTACGCAGGGTGGCGAGGGGGCTGCGCAGTTCGTGGGAGACGTCCCCGGTGAACGTGCGCAGCCTGGCCACCGCGTGGTCGAGCCGGTCCAGCGTGGCGTTCATGGCCGTGGCCAGGCGGGCGATCTCATCGCGCCCGCCGGGTACGGGCAGGCGCCGGTGCAGGTCACCGGCCGTGATGTCGGCGACCTCGCGGCGCAGCGCTTCGACGGGCGCCAGCACACGGCCGACCGCGGTCCAGGTCAGCCAGGCGCAGAACAGCACGAGGACGAGGAGGATGGGGATCATCCACGACGACATGCTGAGCAGCGTCGCGCGCGCGGCGTCGAAGTCGACGACCGCGGCGACCTGGAAGCGGCCGTCGCCCGAGTTCACGATGGCCGTCGCGTCCGAGGGGGCGCCGGCGGACGGGGAGGCAGAGGTCGGTGACACCGACGCGGAAGGGTGCTGCGCGACCGGTCCGGGATCCCACTGCGCGGTCGTCGTACCGGGGTCGCCGAGGCTGACGGCGCCGGCGGCGCCGCCCCGGACCGTGTAGCTGCCGCCGGAGGAGCTGCTCCGCGCCTCCAGCACTTCCACGGCCGAGACCGCGTTCCGCCGTGCTTCGTCCCTCGCGGCTTCCCACAGGTCGGCCCGCAGGGCAGCGAGGAACGCGGCCGAGGCCGCGACCAGCGCGAGGGTGAACGCCGCGGTGACGGCGACGGTGGCCCGGGCGCGCAGCGTTCGCGGAGCCGACCGCCTCAACCGCGCTGACTGCTCGTTCACCGGCGGCCGATCGGCCGGGCGGCGTCGTCCCGGGGCTGTTCACAGGAGACGGTCGTGACGGGAGGGGCTGACGGAACGGGCAGCAGACGCATCCCACCAGGATGCCTGAGTGCGCAGGTCCGGCTGGTCCGGCCACGAGTCCTGAGTACGGCGTCAGTTCGCCATTCGCTGGTTCGCTGGGTTCGCGGGGCTCACGGGGCTCACGGGCGGGAGGTGCCGCGGTGCCGTGCCGTGAGCCGGTAGCCGGCGCCCCGCACGGTGAGGATGCTCACCAGCCCGAAGGGAGTGTCGAGCTTCCGGCGCAGGGCGCTGATGTAGACCTCGACGACGTTGAGCGGCCGGGGCGACCCTCCTTCCCAGACCCGCTTGATGATCTCCGGCTTCGCGACGACCTGCTCCGCCCGTTCGGCCAGGCAGGCCAGGACGGCGAACTCCTTGCCGGTGAGCTCGACCTCCGTCTCCCCGCGCCAGACCCGGGTCGACACCGGGTCCACCCGCAGGTCGCCCACCAGCCACTCCGTCGGGGTCCGCTGCGCGCTGCGCCGCACCAGCGCCTTCAGGCGGGCGAGGAGCACGACGAACGAGAAGGGCTTGACCAGGTAGTCGTCGGCGCCGGTCTCCAGCCCCTCGGCGATGTCGTACTCCCCGTCCTTGGCGGTGAGCATCAGGACCGGCGTCCGGTCGCCGACCGTCCGCAGGCGCGCGACCACCTCGTACCCGTGCATCCCCGGCAGCATCACGTCGAGGACGATCACGTCGTAGCCGCCCTCCAAGGCCCGCCGCAGGCCGGTGTGCCCGTCGGGGGCCCAATCCGCGTCGACGCCCTCGGCGGCCAGGCCCTGGCGGAGCAGGTCGGCGAATCTGGCGTTGTCTTCCACGAGCAGCAGACGCATGACGCCAGCATGACGCCCGCCGTCGCAACCCTCCGGTAACCCTGAAGCAGACTTCAGGAGACCGCCGGTGGCGGCCGGTACGTGGTCTAGCTTTCACCCAGCGGCTCCGGACGTTCGGCGCCGGGCCCGCATGTTTGCCGGGCCCGCGTGTTTGCCGGGCCCGCGTGTTCGCCGGGCCCGCGTGTTCCCGGCGTCGATGCACGGAAGAGCGCCCGATCGCGAGGCCCCGGCCGTCACCGGCCGGTCCGGCGGGGGATGCGCCCGGAGGCTGAGCTCGGACCGCTCCTTGCACCGACCGCCGATTCACCTTCCGTCCTCGGCCCCGGCTCTGCTGCCGAGGACGTCGTTGCTCACGAGACAAGGACGCCCACGATGTCGTTGCCGGAATTCAGCGAGATCCCCGCACCCGCCGACTGCCCGTGCCCCGGTTGCGCCGAGGCCGCCGCGCAGGACCGGGCGGCCGTGGCCCGTTCGACCCGCGTACGGGCGACCAGGCTGGTCGCGGCGGGTGCCATGACCGCGGCGGCATTCGCCGGTGCCGGGACCGCCGGGACCACCGAGGCCGTTGCGGCGGAGGGCGCCACACCGTCCGCGCCCATCGGTACACCGACGGGCGACGACGACGGCTCGCCGTCCCCGCAGGGCATGCCCAGCCCCGCCACCGGCTCCGCGGCGACCGCCGCACCCCGGCTGACCCGCGCCCAGATCCTGGCCCGGGCCCAGGGCTGGATCGATGCCAAGGTCCCGTACAGCATGAACCGCTACCGCCAGGGCTACCGCACCGACTGCTCCGGCTTCGTCTCGATGGCGTGGTCCCTGCCCGGCAGCCACTGGACCGGGGACCTGCACCAGTACGCGACCCGCATCACCAAGACGGAGCTGCGCCCGGGGGACATGCTGCTCTTCCACAACACCGCGAACCCCCAACGGGGTTCGCACGTGGTGCTGTTCGGCGGCTGGGCCGACGGGGAGCACACGCGGTACGTGGTGCTGGAGCAGGCCGGCGGGCGTGGTGCGGTCAAGCGGACCATTCCCTATGCGTACACCTCGCACGGGTCTTCCTACATCCCGTACCGCTACAACGGCGTTCGGGAGGAGGATGCACCAGGAGACGGTTCAGATCGTGCCTTCCCGGGCGCGGCACGGTTCGGCCCCGGGGCCGACAACGCGGACGTCACCAGGCTCGGCACCATGCTGATCGGCCGCGGCGCCGGGCGCTTCTACCAGCACGGGCCCGGCCCGCGCTGGGGCCGTCCCGACAGCGATGCCACCCGGGCGTTCCAGCAGGCGCAGGGATGGTCGGGGGCGGCCGCAGACGGGATCCCCGGGGCGCAGACCTGGCGACTGCTCGTCGAGGGCCGGGGCAAGGACATCGGACCCGGCGCGGACCGCCCCGCCGACCACCCCGCGAACCGGCCCCCGGCATTTCCCGGGGCCGGGCACTTCAGGCCGGGCCAGCGGAACGACCACGTGGCGCTGCTCGGCAGGCAACTGGTGGCCAAGGGCTACGGCCGGTACTACCGACAGGGCCCGGGGCCTGCCTGGAGCGAGTCGGACCGCCGCGCGGTGCAGGCCTTCCAGGCCGACCAGGGCTGGCACGGCGTCGACGCGGACGGGTACCCGGGAGAGCACACGTGGCGACTGCTGTTCCGTTGAGGAGAATGCGTGATGCCGGGTCAGCCATGTGTGGACGGTGGCCCGGGCACTGTCCTCGACACGTAGGACCGAGCCTCATCGTGGAGCGCATCGAGGGCCCCTGAGCGGGTACCGGTCTGCGGTTTCCTCGATGCACTTTGGTGCATCCCCCCGGCGACTTTCCGCTCTACCGGGGGGATTGGCGAGGACCCAGGATCGATGCACGGTGGGACCGACCCGCCTGAACCATCGACAGGGATCGAGGAAGAGATGTGCGATGACGTCGGCCGGTCGGAGCGGACGAAGAGGCGGCCCGAGTACCGGGACCTCGCCGCCGACCTGGTCGGCCGGCTGCCCCGGCCCAGGTCGCCCGAGCGGGTCCCGGCGGTCGGGCGGATCGCTCGCCTGTACCGAATCCCCGTCCCCACGGCGGAGTTCGTCCGGCGGGCTGCGGTCACCCTGCTCCGGCGACCGCCCTGGCTCCTGCCGCAGCCCCCCGGATCGGTGGCGTGGCTGGGCGTGGCCGCGGATCTGCGCGAGCGCATCGAGGCGCGCAGCCTGCGAGGGCGGATCCCCGGGCGGCGGGCGCTCGCGGAGGCGTACGGGGTGAGTCTCGACGTGGTCAACCAGGCCGTCGAGGCGCTGATCGAACAGCACCTGCTGGTGGTCAGGCCCGGTTCGCCGGGCACCTACGTCAACGAGGAACGGCCGTGACCGCCGCGAACAGCACCCCGGGCAGGGGCGCTGTTCGCGCTTCAGCTGTTCGTGTTTCAAGGGGCGGGGCGCAGGCCGGTGACGAGGTCCTGGACGAGGGTGTACGAGCGGATGCGCAGCGCGTGGTCCGGGCACGGGGTGGAGACGGCGAGGGTGTCGGGCCGATACAGGTCGAGCAGGTGGGCCAGGTGTGGCCTGATCCGGTCCGGCGTGCCGACCAGCGTCCGCGGCCGAGCGGTGGCCGTAGGCGGCTCCGCCCAGGCGAGCAGGGCCTGAAGCGCGGCGGCCTCGCCGGGGTCGTCGGCGCACGCGATCCGTAGCGCCAGCGCGACGCGCGGTGCCCCGGGGCCGGCCTCCGTGCGGCAGAACTTCCGGTAGTGGTCCAGGAAGTCCGGGCGCGGCAGGTGATCGGCGGGGAGCCCGAGGCAGAACGGAAGCCCGTACGCCGCCGCGACGGCGGCGTCCTCGGCGCGCTGTCCGGTCAGCCAGATCCGCGGTGAAGCGGTGGGGGAGTCATGTGCCTCCTCATGGCGGAGGGCGGCGAGCAACGCGGTGAGCCGGGGGCCCGGGAAAGGCGTGCCGTGAGCGGCGTCCGGATCGGTGGCGACGATCAGATCGGTCCGCCGCGGGTGCAGGTGGGCGAGCGACATGAACCCGGCGGCGCCGCGGACCGGGCCTCCGTCCTCGGGCAGGACCAATCCGGTTCCGACCCGTATGGATCCGGTGATGGTGGCGGCCGCGGAGGCCATGGCGGTGAGCATGTGCGAGTGACGGACCGTGCCGGGGTCGACGGCGGCCCAGTAGCCGTCCCAGCCCAGCTCCTCGCAGCCGACCGCCAGCCGGACGGCCTCCTGCGCGGCGGCCGCCGTGCCCGTCAACGCGTGCTCGCGGCCCGACACGTGGATCGGCGCCTGATCATCGACGATCAATTCCATCGGAGTTGAGGGGAGCCTTTCGGGTCGCGGAGCCGTGGAGTCCCGACCCGAACCGCGTGCGGGGAATTCCACTCCGGTGTGCGGGCGGTGTTATTCATGGCGCTTCCCGGTCGAATGGGCGCAGAAGGACGGTAACACCGGGGAATGCCACTTTCGCTGCCCGGCCGGTCCACTTTGGATTCGCCCGACCGGGGTTTGATCAATGGGTGCTCGGCCGACCCGGCCGGCTCGCAGAAATCCGAAAAGCGGAGATCAATTCAATGACGATGAACAACCGGCGCACCGAGACCGTCAAGCGCTGGACGAAGCTGGCGGCCGTGCCGGTCGGTGTCCTGGCCGCGGGGGCGATGGTGCTCGGCGCCACCCACGCCACGGTCACGGCCTCGGCCTGGAACAAGGACAACACCGTCCGGTCCGGCACCTGGACGAAGTCCAAGGTCACCAGCGACAAGGGCGACAAGGCCGTCGTCGAGGTCTCGGGCCTGATGCCCGGCGACAAGGGCAACGCCGGTGTGAACTACACCTTCGCGCCCAGCAAGGCGGACGGCGGTTACGAGAGCCGGGGCCACGTGGTGCTCCGGGTCGACAAGGCGACGGACGCCGACGGCAAGGTGGTTCCGGCGGTGGCGGACTCCGAGCTCGCCAAGCACCTGCACCTCGCGTTCACCATCGATCAGGGCAAGGGCGTGGCCCCCAAGGTCGTGGAGAAGACCCTGGCCGAGTGGTGGCAGTGGGGTCAGGGCGAGGGCGGCCGCTCGATCCTGCTGGACACCAAGCTCAACCGGAACGACCCCAAGGCTCCCGAGAACGCTTCCAAGGTCGGGCTGACGTGGTCGCTGGACCCGCAGGCGCCGGAGAAGGCTGCGAAGTCGACCATCACGTTCGACCTCGGTGCTGAGATCGACACGGTGGCCTGATCTTGAACCTCGTGGGCGGCGCTTCAGACAGGTCTGGAGCGCCGCCCACGAGGGTGGGGCCACCGGTTGCGGCAGGAAGGCATGCGGAAATGACGGAAATGACAGCTGAGCCGACGCCGGTGGGCGAGAGCGGCGGTACTCCGGAGAGCGACACCACGGGGCATAAGGTCGATCAGGTGTCGGCCGCCGACGACGTGGAGAGCTGGTGGGCCGTCGCAGGCGTCGCGCTCTGCCGTGCGGTCGTCACGTTGGTCACGAGCCTGGTGCTGATGCCCCTGGCGGCGCTGGTCTGGGGCTGGAGTCCGTCCGTGGTCGTCTCCGACTCCATGAGGCCCGCGTTGAGCAGGGGCGATGTGGTCGTCACGCGGTCCGCGGACCTCGACGAGGTCGGCGGCGGAGCGGTGATCTCGTTCAAGGACCCCCTGCACGACGGCCGCCCGACGACCCACCGTGCCGTGGAGCGTCTGGAGGGTGGTGCCGCCTACCGGACCAAGGGCGATGCCAACCCCGATCCGGACCCCTTGCTCGTCAGGGCCGGGGAGTTCACGGGCATCGTCACGGTCGCGGTTCCGTGGGCCGGCAAGGCCTGGACCTGGGCCGAGGACGGGGACTGGGGGCCGTTGGCCGTCGCCGTGGCGCTGTACGTCCTGCTGCTGCGGGGCTGCTGGACCGGTTCCCGGCGGTCCGGGGTGGCCGTCCCGGTAGCGTGAGGTCTTCTACTCCCCGTCGAGGAGCCCCGCGTTGTGCGCCAGGATGGCGGCCTGGGTCCGGTTCTCGACGGCGAGTGCGGTGAGCAGCCGTGAGACGTACGCCTTGACGGTGCCCTCGGCGAGGTACATCCGCTGGGCGATCTGCGCGTTGGACAGGCCGCCGCCGACCAGGCGCAGCAGTTCGCGTTGCTGCTCGCTGAGCTTCTCCAGGCGGCGCCGCTGGTCCGGGGGGACTCGGACCGCCTGGTCGGAGCGGTCGCGGGAGGCGTTCACGAGGTGGGCCGCCGAGGCCGAGGCCAGGACCGTGCCGCCGCTCGCCACCAGCCGGATCGCGCCGACCAGTTGCTCGGGCGGGGCGTCCTTGAGGAGGTAGCCGGCGGCACCGGCCTGGAGGGCCTCGGTGACGCCCTCCTCCGTGTCGAAGGTGGTCAGGACCAGGACGATCGGCGGATTCGGCAGGGCCAGCAGCTGCTTGGTGGCGGTGATCCCGTCCATGCCGGGCATCCGGAGGTCGGTCAGCACGAGGTCGGGCGCCAGGGCCCGGGCCTGTGCGAGGGCCGTGGCCCCGTCGGCGGCCTCGCCGACGACGGTGATGTCGTCGGTGGCGTCCAGCAGCGCGCGCAGTCCGAACCGGACGAGTGGCTCGTCGTCCGTCACAAGCACGCGGATCACGTCCGTCTCCTCTGGGTTCGTCCCTGTCCCGATCCGGGGCTCCGGATCAAGATCTCCGAGGGTCGCACGGCGGATGTTCACGAAAGTGAATGGTGCGCCCGCCGAAAGTGGGGACTCACGGGACTCACCGGAGTCACGGGCTTGCGGCCGGGTCGTCGAGCGGGACGGACGTCACGACCCGCCAGCCGCCTCCGTCGGTCGGCCCGGCGTGGAAGTCCCCGCCGAGCAGCGAGAGGCGTTCCCGCAGCCCGATCATCCCGAAGCCGTCACCCGCCACCGCGATCCGCCGGGCGGGGACCGGCGATGGGTCGTTGCGCACCATGGTTTCGAGCCTGCCCTCCGCCGTGGAGACCCGCACCTCGGTCCTCGCCTCCGGGGCGTGCTTGACGATGTTGGTGAGCGATTCCTGGACGGTGCGGTACGCCGTCAGCGCGATCTCGGGCGGGACGGGGCCGAAGACGTTCGTGGCGAGGGTGACGGGCAGGCCGGACGAGCGGGCCTCGGCCACCAGCTTCTCCAGGTCGGAGAGGCAGTGGCCCGCGATCACCGAGTCGTCGCCGTCGCGCAGCGCGCCCAGCACCTGGCGCAGGTCCCGCAGGCCGGCCCGGGCGGTGTCGCCGATGGCACGCGCCACCTGCCGGCTCTCCGGCTTGACGCCGGGGACGAATTCGAGGGCTCCGGCGTGCATGGCGATGATCGCGATGCGGTGCCCGAGGACGTCGTGCATCTCGCGGGCGAGCCGGACGCGTTCCTCCGCCCTGGTCTGGGCCACCCGGCGCTCGCGCTCCTCGCGCAGGGCGACGATGCTGTGCTCGTAGGCCCGTGCGCCCAACCCGCAGACGACCGGGAAGAAGGCGTAGAAGGCCGCGGTGAGGAGGTCGTTCGTCAACGACTCCCCGGGGCGGCCGGGGAGCAGCGCCTTCAACGGGACGGACAGCACGCCGGCGGCTGTGATGACCGCCGCGCGGTGCCGTGGCTGGAACCTGGCGAGGCTGAACAGCGCGAGGAACACCGGCGTGCGGGCACCGTCCAGGACGAGACCCGCGAGGGTCAGTACCGTGACCGCCAGGGGGGCCTGCCGACGCCACAGGAAGCCTGCCGTCACCACAAGGGCGACCACGAGGCTGGGCACGACGTCGCACAGCAGGCCGGTGGTCGGCTTGAGGGCGTTGTTCACCGACCCGATGCCCACCAGGCCCACGATCAGCAGGTCGGCGCGCGTCCACCGGGACCGGCCGGCCGGCTTCGTGAAGGCGGTGTACCAGCGCTCGAAGGCGTCCGGAGCGATGGAGGGCGTCACGGGGGGCGGTCCTTGATCGAATGCGGCTGATTCGGGCGAAAGATGATGATTCTAGACGTTTTCGTGCTTGATCGCTGCGGACTCCCGACTGCTGCGGCGTCTCGGCGGGCGGAATTCGATCATCGGCAGGGTGCGGTCGGAGCGGGGAAGTATTCCGTGGCGACGCCGGATTCGCCATGCACGAATGGCAATGCATTTCACAACTCCGGATGCGTTTCCGACCACCTTCGGCCGTGGCCGGGACGGATGGGCACAGGCATGATCATTGGCGCCCGAGAGATCACCCTTCCGAAGACAGGAATCCCCGTGCCCGCAATTCCCGTCCTGCCCGAGGACATTCCCGCGGAATGGACCGCCCATGAGGCCGTCCTCCGTCGGATCCTGGCCGGCCTCCGGTCCGCCGAGGCGACCGACCTGCCTACCCCTGGCGCGAAGGAGAGCGGAGGCTCTCTCTCCGTCGGTCGGCCCCGCTGACCTCCGTCCGCCTCCGCCGATCCGGCACGACCACTCCGCAGAGAAAGCGCCATGAGCATCCGCCGACTTCGCACCCGCAGCACCGGCCTTGTCCGGGCCGCCGTGACCCTCGCGTCCGGACGCCCGCCCAGGCCCCGACCCGACAGCCGGGCAAGGACATCACCCGATCGCGGCCCGGAGGCGGTGGCACTCCCCGGACTCCCCGGACTCCCCGGACTTCCCGGCGTGCCGGACACCCCGGCAGCCCGGGAGTCCGCCCGGCTCTTCGTCGCCGAGGCCGCCCGGGCCGGGCTCGCCGAGGAGGACCCGGCGGTGACCGAGGCGGTGGCCCGCTGCGGGTACCACCCGCTCGCCGTCCGGCTGACGGCGGCCCGTTTCCGGGACCGGCCGCTTTGGTCGCTCGGCAGCCTCACCGCCGAACTGGACGCCACGGCACGGCGGTCGACGGGGGCACCCACCGTGCCCGCTACCGTCCCCGCCGTCGTGGCCGCCGCGTTCCACCTGGCGTACCGCGACCTGGCGCTTCCGCAGCAGCGTCTGCTCAGGAGGATCGGGCTGGTTCCCGGTCCGGACTTCGACGTCCTCGCCGCCTCCGCCCTCGTCGACAGCGATCCGGCCACGGTCGGGGCCCTGCTGGACGGCCTGGTCGGGCGCCACCTCGTCGAGGAGCCGGCCGACGGGCGCTTCCGGCTGCCGGAATTGCTGCGTGAGCCGGCCCGCGTGCTGGCCTTCGGTGACGGCCCCAACACCCGTGCGGCGGCCATCAACCGGTTCCTGGACCATTACCTCGCCTGCGCGACGGCGGCCGACCGCCAGGTGGCCCGCCGCCCCCTCCTCGCGGCCGGACGGCTCGCGCCGGGCGCGGACCGTGCCCCGGACCTGTCCACCCCGGAGCGGGCGATCGCCTGGATGCAGGGTGAGTGCGCCAATCTGCAGGCCGCCGTGGAGTTCGCCATCCGGCACGGCCGCCACGCCCACGCCGTCCACCTGCCGGCCGCGCTGCACGCCTACCTGCGCGGCCGGGGCCACTGGCAGGAGGCCCGCGTCCTGCACCACCTCGCGCTCGACAGCGCCGTCCTGATCGGCGACCGGCCGGGCCGGGGCGAGACGCTCCTCAACCTGGCCGAGCTGGACGGGCTGACGGGCGAGCAGGCGGCGGCCGAGGAGCGGTACTCCCAGGCACTGGAGCTGTACCGGGGCCTGGCCGACCGCACCGGCGAGGCGTACGCGCTCTCGGGGCTCGGCCTGGTCCAGGAGGCGCAGGGCCGGTACGAGAGCGCGGTGGAGACCCACCAGGCCGCGCTGCACCTCCACCTCGCCGACGGGGACCGCCACGGCCAGATCGCCGCGATGGTCGGACTCGCCCGCGCCCAGCGGACGTTGGGGAACCACACGCAGGCCACCCAGAACCTCCAGCCGGCACTGGAGCTGTCCGAGTTCCTGAACAGCCGCCCCGGCCGGGCCGACGCCAGCCTCGGCCTGGGCGTCGTCGGCGAGCTCACCGGGCAGTACCAGGCCGCCGCCGCCCGGCACTGGGAGGCCGTGAACCTCTATGCCGCGATCGGCGACCGGCTGGGGCAGGCCGACGCCCTGTCGGCACTCGGACGGATGCAGCAGCTGATGGGGCAGTACGCGGCGGCCCTGGGGAGCCACGGGGAGGCGCTGGAGATCCACCGTGCCCTGGGCCACGACGAGGGACGGGCGGACACCCTGCTGCTGCTCGGGGACGCCCACCTGGCGCTCGGCGAAACCGACCCGGCCACACGGGAGTTCACGACCGCGCTGGAGCTGCACCGCGACGGGGGCCGCCGGCGGGCCGAGCTGGACGCGCTCCTCGGGCTGGCCCGGCTGGACCACGCGGCCGGTCGCTCCCGGGCCGCGGTCGAATGGCTCTCCGGGGTGGTGGCCGGTTACCACGAGCTGGGCGTCCGGCCCCGCGAGGCCCGCGCGCTCGCCGTGCTCGGCGACGCCCAGCGGTCCACCGGCGCCTACGAGCCGGCGCTCCAGAGCCTGTGGCGTGCCCTGAGCCTGTGCCGGGACCTCCAGGACCCGGGCGCGGAGGCGCAGACGCTCAACCTGCTGGGCCGGCTGCTCGCGGAGACGGGCTGGTCGAACCCGCACACCCACTACGCGCAGGCCCGCGACCTCGCGTGTGAACTGCCGCTCCCGTACCAGGAGATGCTCGCGCTGGAGGGCGCCGGGATCAGCCTGTGCGAGGAGGGCTCGGAGGCCGAGGGCGAGATCTGGCTGCGCAGCGCCCTCGGCGTTGCGGACCGGCTCGGTACCCCGGACACCGAGCGGATCCGCGCCCGTCTCGACGCCCTCACCCGCGGTCCCGTCCTCGTGGCCCGGCCGGAGTCCGCGCCGGAGCACGAAGGCTGACCCGCCGGACACAGAACGGCCGCGGTCCCAAGCCCGAACCAGGGCTTGGGACCGCAGCCGTTTGCGTGCTGGGCAGATCAGCGCACGTCGCCCATCAGGGACCGGACGGTCCGGCGGCCCAGGTGGATCGCGACGCCCGCGAAGACGGCCAGCGCCGCCTGACCGACGATGGCCGGGGTGCCGTTCAGGTTCACGCCGGTCATCGAGAGCAGACCGGCCACGCAGTCACCGGCGGTGACCGCGAGGAACCACACGCCCATCATCTGCGAGCCGTACTTCGCCGGCGCCATCTTCGTGGTCAGGGACAGGCCCACGGGGGACAGGCACAGCTCGGCGACCGTCTGGACCAGGTAGATCGCGACGAGCCACATCGGGCTCACCTTCTCGTCCGGGCCGGCCACGGCCAGCGGCACGGCGAAGACGAAGAACGAGACGCCGACCAGCACGAGGGCCAGGCCGAACTTCACGACGGTGCTCGGTTCGCGGTCCCGGCGCGCCAGCCCGATCCACAGTGCGGCGAAGACCGGGGCCAGGGCCAGGACGAACAGCGGGTTCAGGGACTGGAACCAGGTCGAGGGGAAGTCGAAGCCCAGCAGCGTGTTTGCGGACTTGCCCTCGGCGAAGGTGGCCAGCGTCGAGCCGCCCTGGTCGTAGATCATCCAGAACACGGCGGCGGCGACGAAGAACCAGATGTAGCCGTTCATTCGGGCCTGCTCGGTGTCCGAGAGGTCCTTGTCGCGCTTGATCCGGACCAGCACACCGATGGGAATCAGCAGACCGGCCAGGGAGAGCGGGACGAGCGCCCATTCCAGGGTGAACGCACCGGCCGTGACCACGCCCGTGTAGAAGAGGGTGACGACACCCGCGACGGCCGCAGCCGTGGCGACGACCTTCGAACGCTCCTGGGGGCTCAGCGGGTTCGGCACGACATCGCTCTTCGCGCTCAGGTGACGGGTGCCGAGTAGGAACTGGAGCAGCCCCAGGGCCATGCCCACGCCGGCCAGGGCGAAGCCCAGGTGCCAGTTGAACTCCTGGCCCACGGTGCCGATGACGAAGGGCGCGACGAAGGCGCCGAGGTTGATGCCGACGTAGAACAGCGTGAAGCCGCTGTCCCGGCGCGGGTCCGCCGGTCCGTCGTACAGGTGCCCCACCATCGTGGAGATGTTGGCCTTCAGCATGCCCGAGCCGACCGCGACGAGCGCGAGCCCGGCGAAGAACATCGCTTGCCCGGGGACGGCGAGCAGGAAGTGGCCCGCCATGATCACGACGCCGGCGATGGTGACGGTCTTCCGGGCGCCCCAGACCCGGTCGCCGAGCCAGCCACCGGGCATGGCCATGAGGTAGACCATCGCCACGTAGACCGAGTAGACGGCCGTCGCGGTCGCCACCTTCATGGCCAGACCGCCGCCCTGGCTGCCCGCCGCGGAATCCGGCCCGCCCGAGATCAGGTAGACGACGAGGAGGGCGCGCATGCCGTAGTAGGAGAACCGCTCCCACATCTCGGTCATGAACAGGGTGGCCAGGCCACGGGGGTGACGGGACGGGGACGTCCCGCTGGCGGTGCCGACCGTGTCGTTGGTCAGGCTTGGTGCCATGGTGGTTCCTTACTGATTGCTGCTCACTGGTCGCGCGTGGGGCGTCACACCCCTGCGACGTATCGGGGGCCGGCGCGGAGTCCGGCTGCCTGGGCGTCTCGTCCCGGCCGGGCCGGACATCCCACAGGCCCCTCATTTCTAGGCCGTCGCGCGTGAGCCGCGACAGTCGCCGATGGTCCCCGGCCGATGTCCTTTCGATGTGCACACCGACCCGACTCGTGCACCATCGTCGACTGCCCGCGGCCCGGCCGTCCTCGGGCGCGCGACCGTGCCGCCTCTGCCCGGGGTCGGCCGTCCGGTCGGGGGCGCAGGTGTCAGGCCGTGAGGCTGTGGAGCAGGTAGCCGGCGTGGAGCCGGTTGCGGGCGCCCAGATCCTGCATGACCTCGGCGATGTGGCGCTGGGTGGAGCGAAGCGAGAGGCCGACGCTCTGGGCGATCTTCTTGTCGGTCTCACCCTGGACGAGGAGGCCGATGATGGTGCGGCGCACCTCGGTGGCGGCCTGTACGGCCTGGTGCCTGCTGTATTCGAGGGGGAACGGCGTGGCTCCGTTCCAGGTGCGTTCGAAGGCTTCGGCGAGCGCCGCGACCACACTGGCGTTGCGCACGACGACGGCTCCCTCCTGGGAGCCGAGCAGGGGCAGTACGGCAATCGAACGGTCGAAGATCAGCATCCGTGCGAATCCCGGTGCGGTCGTCCGGACCTCGGCCCCCATCGCGGTGACGCGCTCCACGTAGGCGATGGTGGTCTGGTGGAACTGGGCCGTGTGCTGGTACAGGGTCCGCAGGCGTACCTGTCGGGCGAGCAGTGCCTCGGTGCGGCCGAGCGATTCCTCGAGGACCTGTTCCGGGCGGGCCCCGCCGGGTTGTGACGTGAGCACCTCTTCGGCGGCCGAGGCGGAGAACTCGGTGATGAGCCTGAGAGCGACGTCCAGCTCGGTGACGGTCTCCGTGTCGCGCTCTGCCGCCACCTGGTCCATCGACCGTTCGTAGAGGGGGGCGAGCTCGTCCAGGTCCTCCCTGATGCGGTCGATGCAGCCCTGCGTCTCCTGCATCCGGCGCAGGAGCGGGCCGAGGACCTGGATGCGGGCGGAGTCGGGCGCCACGGCGCTCCAGCGACTCGGCGAACGCGAGTCCGCGCGGATCAGGCCGAGGGATTTGAGGGCGTCGATCGCCTCGCTGGCCTGCTTGTCCGTCAGTCCCAGTTCGAGTACGGCATCGGCCGTGGCGACCGAACCTTTGGTGACACAGAGTTCGTACAGGGCCTTTGCAGTGACGGTCAGTACTTGCGGTTGACCAGTGTGCCTAATGTCCATATCGATCCCGTTTCCTTCCCCCGTCGTGTTGCTGTTGGCAGAATACCGACAAGGTCGCTCTCTGGACGTGCCGGGTGTCAATGGGTGACGATCTCGGCGGGCACAGTCCGTCGTGTACGGATCCTGCTGCCCGGCATCCAAGGAAGGCAGAAACGGGGAGCATGGCAATGGCGCGTCTGGTTCGAGTTCTCGGTACGGTCCTGGTGGGGGCGGGGTTGGTCGTCGCCGGCATCGCAGCCTCGGTCGATTCCTCGCACGCCGCGACATCGCCCCGGGTGCAGAAGGTGGAGCAGCTCGCGGACCTCGGGTGGGGAAGCTAGAAATTCATCGGCAGGTCGAACGGCAGCGAAAGCCGCCATCCCGTACCGGGGTGGCGGCTTTCGCCGTTTCTTGCTCCGGATCCGCCGTGTCCGTTTTGTTCTGTCCTCGTCTTCGTGTCGGCAGGAAGACGAGGGGTCGACAGGCTGGAATCGGCCGGCGCTCCGGCGCAAGAATATGGATGTGCCGCAGGGGCGGCGCAGGACGGAAAAACCGGAAGGAGGTGATTTCAATGGAGCAGGAGCGGAAGATCGCCGAGCGCCCGATGCGCTGCGAGTGCTGATGGCTGAACGGGTGGGGCCGCGCCGCTGTGGTGCGGCCCCACCGTCCCTCTCTTGAAACGGAGTTGAGTCATGGTGACAGCAGTTCGGGAGATCGTCCTCACGTCGAGCAGCGGTCGGGTCCGAACGGTCGTTCCAGGGCCGGAGCGCATTGAGTGCCTCGACGAGGTGCGGGACTACATATTCGGCCTCGACTTCGGGCTCATCAAGTGGAATCTGATGAACCCCGCCGTGGGCTCACAGCTGCCGATCTCCCAGGACAAGGCCGACTTCTCGGAGACCTTGTACAAGCGCTGGCTCTTCCTGCGGAGGAAGCACGAGGGCGAGAGCATGCCTCCCTCGGCCGATATCGACGAATTCTGGCACGCGCACATCCTCGACACGTTCGCCTACACCGAGCACTGCGACCGGATATTCGGCTACTACTTCCACCACTATCCGTACTTCGGAACGCGCGGCAAGGCCGACGAGCAGGCGCTCTACCAGGCCTGGGACAACACCATGGAGTGGTATCAGGCCGAATTCGGAGAGCCGCTCTACCAGTACGACTAGCCCGGGACGACGGGCCCGACCGACAGGAGCGGCAGTGAGTGCGATCGCCTCGCCGACCGTGGACGAGGGCAGGACCCGCCCGGACCGCGGTCGCCCGGCCCTGACCGGCGTGCAGCGCCGAGCGGTGGCGGCGAACGCCGGGATCATCCTCCTCAGCAGCGCCACCGGCGGCATGTCCGCCGACCTGCTGCAGCTGTTCGCCCTGCAGGTGCTGGGTCTCTCGCCGGGGCAGATAGGGCTCGCGCTCGGGCTGCTCGTCCTGAGCAATCCCGTGCAGCTCTGGGCCACCCGGCTGGCCGAGCGGATCGGCAAGCGGCGCACCATGCAGGCCGGCGCCCTGGGGACGGTCGCCGTCCTGGCGCTGTTCGCTGCGCTCGCGCCCCTCACCCGGGCGTCCCCCGCGTGGGGCTACGCGGCGTTCGCCCTGGCCGTGCTCGGCGCGGAGATCTGCATCGCGTCCTCCTGGGGCGTGGCGTGGAACCCGTGGGTCCGTGACTTCACCACCTCCGCGGACCGCGCGTTCTTCGTGAGCCGGATGAAGCTGGGGAGCCAGCTGGTCTCGGCATCGGGCGTCGTCGCGGTGACGCTCCTGCTGGGCGGCAGACTCACCGAGACCGAGTTCGACGTGCTGCTGGCGGGGCTGGCCGGCTACCTGGTCTTCGCCGCCCGGCAGTTCCAGCACCTTCCCGAACGGCGGTCGCCGGTCCCGCGCGGATCCGCGCCGAAGGGCGGTGGCGTGTGGGCCACCCTGCGGGTGCCCGGACTGCGCAAGGTCTATCTGGTCGGAACGTGCCAGATGCTGATCGGCCTGCCGCTCCTCACCGCCTACGCCGTCGACGTGCTGCACTACCCGGCCGCCGTCCTCACCACGGCCGTCGGCGTCCGAACGCTGGCGAACCTGTGGTGCCTCGGCCGCTGGGGCCGGCTCGTGGACCGGCTGGGTCCGCGGACGGTGATGCGCCGGGCCGGACTCGCGCTCGCGGTCCTGCTCTGCGGGTGGGTTCTCGTTCCCTCCTACAACGGGCTCGTGACGAGTGTCCTGTTGGTCGTCTTCTCCAGCCTCGTGCAGGTCGCCAAGAGCGGCTTCTCCATCGCGTTCAACTCCCACCTGTACACGCGGATCCCGGAGGAGCAGTCCGTGCCGGCCTTCACGCTGCTGGACGTGCTGAGCTCGTCGACCCTCCAGTTGTACGGGGCCCTGGCCGGCTGCCTCATGCCGCTCGCCTGGAGCGGGGGCCCGTTGCCCGGCTGGCTGCCGCTCGACGGGTACAAGGCCGCTGTCGCGGCCGGTGGGATCGTCGCCCTGTGCCTGGTGGCCCCGCTCTTCCGTGCGGCGCGCCGCGCCCCCTCGTCCGAAGCAACTCCGAGGTGACACTGTGATCAACGTCCTGCTCATCGGTGTGGGCCTGCACGCCCGGCGGGCCCACCTGCCCGCCCTGGTCGGCCTGCGCGCCCACCGCCCGGTCGCCGTCCGGGCGGTGGTCGACCTGGCCGAACGCTCCGCGGGCATCACCGCGCACCTGGACGACCTCGGCCTCACCGACGTCGAGGTCATCGCGTTCGACAAGGCGCCGGGCAGCGCCGCGCCATCCCTCGACCGGCGGGAACTCGCCCTGCTGGACGACGTGGCCGGCAGGCTCTCGATCGACGCGGTCGTCGTGTCGACCGAGCCCCTCGCGCACCGCGGATACGTGGAGTGGGCCCTGCGGCGCGGCCTGTCCGTGCTGATCGACAAGCCGGTCACCGCCCGTGCGGGCATGGTCTCCTCGGCCGAGGCGGCCAGGGGCACGCTGACCGACTTCGACGGCCTGAACGCCCTCCACCGCGCCTCGGGACGGCCGGACCAGATCGCCGGCGTCGTCGCCCACCGCCGGTACCACCCGGGGTTCCGGCGCGTCAGGGAGCTCATAGCCGAGGTCTTCGAGGCCACCGGCTGTCCGGTCACCACCGTGAACGCCGAATACGGCGACGGCGAATGGCGCATGCCGTGGGAGGTGTACGAGCAGGAGTACCACCCCTTCTCGCTGGGGTACGGCATGCTCGCCCACTCCGGCTACCACGCCTACGACACCGCGGCCTGGCTCGCCGACACCACGCGCCTCGGAAGCCCGGGGCCGGACGAGCTGACGATCACCTCGCAGTTCGTGACGCCCGCCGACTACCTCGCCCAGCTGCCGTACCCGCTGCTCGAACGCGCCCTGGGCGCCCTGCCGGTCGGTGAACGGGAACTGGAACGGATCGCGGCCAAGACCCCCGACCACCACATGGGCGAGGTCGACGCGCACGCCATGGCCGCCCTGCGCCGCGACGGCCGCACGCTGACCAGCATCAACCTGCACACCGTCCACTGCAGCCTGTCCGCCCGTGCCTGGGCCTCGCCCGGTGGCCGGAACCTCTACACCAGCAACGGCCGGGTCAAGCAGGAGACGTACACGATCAAGCAGGGCCCGTTCCAGTCGATCAAGGTCGCGCTGTGGCAGTCCGCCCCGGACTGGGACCGCGACTACCTGCCGCTGCACGAGATCGGCGGTGACCGGCACTGCGAGATCCACGTCTTCCGCAACCAGAACCTCCGCAAGGACTGGAAGTCGCACGAAGCGATCTCGCTGGCGGACCTGGAGACCGTCACCGATCAGCAGCTCGCCGTCGGCCCGGGCAAGCTCACCATCACCGGCGAGTTCCTGGACGCCGTGGCCGGCCGGATCCCCGCCGACCGGCTCACCTCTCCCCTCGCCTCCCACCGCCTGGCCACGGCCATGGTGGCCGGCGCCTACGAGAGCTGGGCCACCCGCGACAGCGCGCGCGGCCCGGTCACGATCGCGCTGTGACCGCGCTCCGCCGCCTGCCGGCCCGCGGCTACCTGCACATCGCCGCCGGCCTCGCCCTGGTCGGAGTCCAGCTGCACCACACCCTCACCGACCGCTCGGCCTGGCCGTTCTGCAGCTACAACATGTTCAACCGGCCCACCCCGCGCCGCATGCGCCACATGCGCATCGTCCTCCTCGACGAGCACGGGCACCGGACCGAGCCCCAACGGGTCTGGGGCATGCTGCCGATGGAGCACTTCCGGGTCGCGTCCACCTTCATGCAGATCTACCTCGACCCCGAGACGCCCGGCCCGGTCAGGCAACGGTTCTCCGGGCTGCTCGTCGACCGGCTCAACGACAGCCCGTGGAAAGCCTTCGACCAGGTCAAGGCGGCGCCGAGGAATCCGAACGGAGCCCGCTGGACCGGCTTCGACCTCTACCGGGTGCTGATCGACCTCGACGACTACGACGCCGACCGCGACCGCCCGCACCACGACACCGAACTCCTGTACCGCTTCCGGAGCTGACCATGCCCCCGACCAGCCTGGACCCGGCCCTGCGCCTGGCCCTCAGCCGATGGACCGTCGGCGCGGCAGTGATCCGTTACACCGCACACCTGCCCGACAGCGCCTTCTTCGCCGAACAGCGACCCTTCGCACCCGGGCCCCCGCCGCTCCGCCGTCGACGAACGGGCGACCCCGCTCCCGCCCCGCGGAGGACGGCGCGGCGGGTGAGGGCCCTCAAGGCGCTCACCCTCGCCGCCGTCGGCACCTGGACGGCCGGCATCGCGCCCAGGACCAGCGGCGTCGTCGCCACCGGCGCCTTCGCCCTGCTCAACCGCGAAGTCGCCTACGGCCTGCCCGGCTTCGCCGGCTACACCAGCCACCTCAACATCATGCTCGCCACGCTCGCGGCCGGCGACACCCACCGGCGGCTGAGCCTGGCCCGGCCGCGTCCCGACACACCGGGCCAGGCCCGTCTGCGGGCGGCGCAGACAGCGCTCGCCCAGCTGTTCGTCGCCACCGTCTACACCCAGTCGGGCCTGTCCAAGCTCCTGCACGCGGGCAGCCACTGGATCAAGGACGCGACCACGCTGCGCCACGCGCTGGCCCTGTACGGCACCCCGGCCGGCCGTGCCCTCGGCCGCCGGGAGGACCTCATGCCGGTCCTGTCCGCCGCCGCCGTGGCATTCGAGGCCGGCTTCCTCCCCGTCCTCGTGCTCGTCCCCCGCGCCCGCCCGCTGCTGGGCCTGGCCGCGCTCGCCTTCCACGGCACGGTCAAGAAGACGATGGACATCTCCTTCTGGCACCTCGCCTGGCTGAACGCGCCGCTCTTCCTCGACGTCCCGCGCGCCCTTGCGAGAATCGCCGTCGACACCGACCCCCGACCGAACGGCTGACCACGCCATGCCGCTGAACCCCCTCCCGCCCGCCGCCCTTCGGGCCGACGGCATCGAGCTCCTGGAACTGCAGCTCGCCGACTGGCCGTTGGAGCAGCAGCTGTCCCGCGTGCCCGACGTGGTCCGCTGGACCTTCTACCGGGCCGACATGACCGAACAGCAGGCCCGCGAACGCATCGAGCTCGGGCACGCCCGCAGCCGCGACGGTGTCAGCCGCCGCTATGCCGTCCGCCTCGACGGCCAGTCCGTGGGCACGGCGGGCATCATCGTCACGCGCGAGCATCCGGAGGTCTTCTACGCCCTCCTACCGGACGGCCGGGGCCGGGGGGCTGCGACGGCGGCCGTCCGTGCGCTGAGTGACTGGGCCCTGGACGCCGGGGCGGATCAGGTCGTCATCTGGACGGGCGAGGGGAACGCGGCCAGTGAAGCGGTGGCCCGACGTGCCGGGTTCCTCTTCGCGGGTACCGAGGTCGACCTCGACCACGGTGAACCGGAGACGCTTCTGAAGTGGGTCCGGCGTGGTGGTGGTGTGCCGCGGTGAGATGGGTTACCGGCCAGTAGTTTGGCTGATCATCGTCTCGTCTGAGGCTGCGTCAGATCGTTAGGCTCCCTGCGATCGGATGTTGTGAGCAGTAGGGAGAACAGCGTGATGGCACGACCCCACCGCAGTGGCGGACACCGGGCGGTGAGCGTCGCGCTCGTCGTGGCGCTCGGGCTGGGGGTGGGGGCCGTTGCGGCGCCGGCCGCCGTTGCGGCGCCTGCGGCCGCCGCGTCGGCGTCGGCGCTCGGCGGGTTCCGGCTGGCGAGCATCACCGCCTCGGACGGGGTCGTGCTCAAGGCCGACGTGTTCACCCCGCCGGCCGGGACGCCGGGGGCGGACGCGCAGGGGCGGTACCCGATCCTGGTGCAGCCGGCGAGCTGGGGGCAGAACGACCTGGAGTACGTCGCCCAGGGGCACAAGTTCGCCGCCGCCGGGTACGTCGTCGTGACGTACACCGTGCGCGGGTTCTGGGGATCGGGCGGGCAGGTGGACGTCGCCGGGCCCAAGGACGTCGCCGACATCTCGACGGTGATCGACTGGGCCCTCGCCAACACCTCCGCCGACCCCGGCCGGGTCGGCATGATCGGGCTCTCCCTCGGCGGCGGACTCACCCTCCTCGGCGCCGCGTTCGACCCGCGGATCAAGGCCGTCGCCTCGCTGAGCGGCTGGGCAGACCTGACCGACGCGCTCTACAGCGGGCAGACCCGGCACACCGCCGCCGCCACCCGCCTGGAGAACATCGAGCACCTGACCGGCCGCAAGAGCCCGGAGTTCGCGACCGCCCTGGACGACCTGTTCGGCGACCACGACCTGCCCGACGTGATCAAGTGGGCGGGCGTCCGCTCCCCGGCCACCTACCTGGACCGCATCAACGCCAACGGCGCCGCGATCTACCTCGCCAACGGCTGGAACGACAGCTTCTTCAACCCCGGCCAGATGGCCGACTTCTACCAGCGGCTGACCGTCCCCAAGCGCCTCGAACTGCGCCCGGGCGACCACGCGAGCCAGGAGTTCACCGGCCTGCTCGGCTTCTCCAACGCCACCTGGGACAACGCCCGCGGCTGGCTCGACCACTACCTGATGGGCGCAGCGGGCTCGCAGGGGCCCCAGGGCGTCGACCTGGAGGTCCGCCCGGGCGGCGCCCACGAGGCGTACCCGGACTGGAGCTCCGTCAGCTCCCGCACCGAGCGGCTGAGCCTCGACGGCAGCGCCACGGTGCGCGGCGACGAGTCCTCGGGCGCGAGCGGCGGCGTCGTCCTGCTCTCCGGCATGATCGACCAGTGGCTGCACCAGCCGCCGACCGTCGTCGTGCCGTTCCTCGACCGCTCGGCCGCCGCCGTCCGCCAGTCGGAGCCGTACGGGCAGGGCCTGCGGGTGCGCGGCGCGGTCCGCGTGCACACCACCGTCACCAGCTCGGCGCCGCAGGGCACGGCCGTCGCGTACCTGTACGACGTGGACGCGCTCGGCGTCGGCCGCCTCGTCGCGCACGCCCCGCAGAGCTGGGCCGGACGCCCGGCCGGGCAGGCCTTCCCGCTCGACGTCACGCTGTTCCCCACCGCCTACGACGTCCCGGCCGGTCACCGCCTCGCGCTCGTGCTCGGCACCCGGGACGACCTGTACGGGGGCGAGACGCCCAAGGGGAGCACGGTGACCTTCGGCCCGGCGGACGTCTCCGTGCCCGTGCGTTAGGCGCCGCCCAGCATGATCCGGGCGACCAGCTCCCGCCGGCTGGCCACCCCGGCCTTGGCGAACACCGACTTGAGGTGGTCCTGCACGGTGTACGGCGCCATCGCGAGCGTCCGCGCCACCTCACGGGTGTCGCAGCCGCGCACGAGCAGCAGGGCCACCTCCTGCTCGCGCGCGGTCAGCCCGTACGCGGCCAGGTAGAGCGGCACCGTCTCGGCGGGCGTGGCGGGGGAGGCGACCACCGTCGCCTGGCCCGCCACACCCGCGCCGCGCAGGGCGGAGCCGTGCAGCACGTACCAGCGGCCGTCGCGGGTCTGCACCCGCACCGGCAGCTGGGACGCGGGCAGTCCGTGGGCCGCGCGGCGGGCGTGCTCGGCGGCCATCGCCACGGCGGTGGGCACGTCGAGCGCGGTGGGCGTCGGGTCGGCGAGCCGGGCGAGCAGGTCCTCGGCGGGGCCGGAGAGGGCGAGGAGCCGGTTGGCCCGGTCGAGCACGATCACGGCCGGCGCGCGGTCACCATCCTCATCCACCCGACCGGACGGCGGGACGTGCGAGGCGCGCAGGGCGTTGCCGAGGTGCCGCGCCGCGAGGTCCGCGAACCTGCGCTGCCGCGCCGGGTACGGGCCGCGGTCGGGCGCGCGCATGAACGCCGCGCAGCCCCACATGCCGCCCGCCGCGTCGAAGCAGGCGCGCAGCTCGTCGCCGAACCCGGCCGGCCGGATCTGCTCGCGGTAGCGGACGCTGCGCCCGGGCCGGCCCTGGCTGACGTGCCTGATCGTTTCGGCCCGGCGGCCGGCCCGGCGGATCTTCGGAAACGTCGCCAAGTCGTCCGTCCACACCTCAAGTTGGACGGCGTGGTCGTACGCGGCGAGGCTGAGGTCCTCGCTCTGCACCGAGGTGACGAGCCCGGTGGCCGGGTCCGCGGTGTGCCAGCAGACGGCGTCGAACTCCAGGACCGGGCGCAGGAGTTCGTCCGCCGCCCGGAAGATCCGGTCGGTCGGCAGGGCGGCCGCGGCGAGGCCCCGCAGCCCCTCGATGGCACCCGCCTCGGCGGCGGCCCGCGCGTTCCGTAACCCCATGACGCGGAACCTAACACCCGGTTCGTGCCCCGACCACGCGCCGATCGGCGGGCCCCCACTCCTCCTCCCGACGGGCGTGGTTCCGGCCAGTCGGGGGCGCGCCGAGTCGGCGCTCCGGGTGGTGCTCGGTGCGTCGCCGGTCCGGTGACGAGGTCACGACGGGTCGGGCAGGTGCACGTCCAGGGACGGGCCTTCCAGCGCGAGGGCGGTGAGACCGGTGGCCGTGCCGGACGCATGGTCCTCGCCGGGCTCCCAGCGGACACCGTCGCCGGCCGACACGGGAATCCGGTGCCCGTCCGGACCGGAGACCCAGCCCTCGCCCGTGATCACCAGGAAGACCTGGCGAACCGGAGCGGGATGCGAGCCGATCGTTCCTCCCGGCCCGATGGTCAGATAGGTGAGATGGGCGGATCCCGGTCCTGCGGCGACCTGCGCGGCGGTCGCGCCCACGCTGTCGAAGCGGTCGATGGCCTTGTCCGCGCGGTCGAACCGGAACAACTCCACGTGGGCTCTCCTCGCGAGATCCGAAAGGCACCGATCCTAGTGGGGACGCCCCGAGGTGCCGAACGGTCGTGAATCCGGGCGGGTGTCCCGTACCTGGCGAGGGGCGGCGGGGCATGGAGCGGGCACGAACGACGAATATCGATGACATCCTGTCAGGATGATCGATCATTCCGGGCGTCCACTACGCCGCCAGCTCGCCCAGCCGTTCTCCCACGCCGACGCCGCGGTCGACGTTCCGCTCGTCGAGCCGCAGGGACCCGTGGGCTCCCCGTTCTCCACGCCGGCCCCGGATCCGGCGGCATCCGAGACCGGGCCGAGCCGGACGGAGGTGCCGGCTGCACGGCGACCCCTCGGGCCCGGCGGTACCGCCGTACGGTCGGCTCAAGTCTTCACCGGGATCGAGGACTGACGACGATGCGGACGTGAGGGAGCCGCAAGAGCAGGGCCGGGGCCGTCGATCCGGACGAACGCCTCCCGGACGGCGACCCGGCCGGCGGCGCGGAAGGAGCGTGCGCTCGAATCCACGTCGTGAATGACCGTACGGTGGATGACGACGGCCAGCGCCACCCCACCCGCGCCGCGTGCGGCCAGCTCTTCGCGGATGCCCTCGACGAACGCCTCGTGCCACGAGCGGAGTTCACCCTCCGGGATCGTGCCGACGAGCTCCGCCCCGTGCGCGACCTCCAGGACGATCCCGTCCTCCCAGGGCTCGAAGTCCACCGTCACGTCAGCGAAGTCGGACGGACACCCCGCCTGCCACACGTACCGGGCCCGCACGTCCCGCACCGGGTACGGCGGGAACACCTCATTCTCCACACGGCGACCGTAGCTCACTGCCGCGTCGGTAGCATCGTCCTTGATCATCGACGGTGCTCCGACGGTGATCCGACGATGCCGGGGGAGCGGGAGCAGCGGTGACCAGTCAGGACCACACGGGCATGCCGCCGTTGCGGCCGGGCGACCCGCGCGACGTCGCGGGCTACCCGCTGCTGCGCCGGATCGGCGAGGGCGGCATGGGGGCCGTGTACCTGTCCCGGACGCGCGGCGGCCAGCCGGTCGCGATCAAGGTGATCCGCGAGGAGTTCGCCCGCGACGGGGAGTTCCGCCGCCGGTTCGAGCAGGAGGTCCGCGCGGCCCGGACGGTGCAGGGCTACCACGTGGTGCCCGTCATCGACCACGACACCGGCGGCACCACGCCTTGGCTGGCCTGCCGCTACGTTCCCGGCCTCGCACTGGACCAGGCTCTCGGCGAGTTCGGGCCGCTGCCTCTGACGACCGTGTTCCAGGTGGTCGGCTGCGTCGCGGAGGCGCTGCGCGCGGTGCACGCGGCCGGGATCGTCCACCGGGATTTGAAGCCCAGCAACGTCCTGCTCGCCTCCGACGGCCCGTGGGTCATCGACTTCGGCATCGCCCGGGCCGAGGACGGCACCCGGCTGACCGCCAGCGGCTCGATGATCGGCACGCCCCATTTCATGTCCCCGGAGCAGGCGCTCGGAGAACCGGTGACCCAGGCCGGCGACGTCTTCGCCCTCGGCCTGATCGCCGCCGTCGCCGCCACCGAGCGGCACCCGTACGGGGAGGGCAGCGCGATCACCCTCGCCACGCGCATCGCCAACACCGAGTACCGGCCCCCGGACCTCTCTGGCTACCAGCCCGAGTTGCGCGCGCTGCTTGCCCGTTGCCTGCACGCCGACCCGGCGGCCAGGGCCACGCCCGAAGAGCTGGCGGACCTCTGCAACCGTGTCCTACCCCGGCCCCTCCGGGCCTTCGAACACTGGCTGCCGGCACCCCTGGCCGGGGAGATCCGTCGCCGCGAGACGGCCGTCCGCCGGCTCCTGGACGGGGACGCGCCGGTCGAGGGGCCGCCGGCGGAGGAGAGCCCGGTCGAGCCTGCGGTGCCTGAGCCCGCCGCGCCCGCGCCTGCCCCGGCCGGGTACCTGCCCACGGCCCCCGCCACCGCCCCCGCCGTACTGCCCCGGCCGCAGCCGCCCGCGCCGACCCGCGTCCTGGATCCCGATTTCCTGGCGGCCGTCGCTCCCCAGGCCCCCGCTCCGCCCGCGCCGCCCGCCTACGCCCCCCAGGTCCCCGTTCCCCCCGCTTCGCACACGCCCGCGAGGCCCAGGCGACGACGACGTCTGGTGGCCGTGTCGTTCCTGGTCGTCGGCCTCTATATCGCCTACCTCTCGTTCGCGGCGCTGGACGTCCCCGACGAGAAGTCCACCGCTCCCGTCAAGTACGGACCGGTCGATGTCACCGTCGACTCCGCTCAGGCCGCCTCCATCGACCTCGACGCGGACCGGCCGGTGGTCGGTGCGGATCCCGCCGATCTGGCGGTGCGGTGGAACGCGGCCGGGGCGCCGAGCCTGGGGGTCGAGCAGGCGCGGCCGGCCCTGGCGGAGGCCGCCCACGCCTTCGTCGACTACGACCCGACCTCCGGTGAGTGCAAGGTTCAGATCAAAGCGAACGGCGTCGCCGACAGCGGCCCCCTGGTCGTGGGCCGACGGTTCTGCTACCAGACCCGCAAGGGACGGACCGTCTTCCTCAGGGTCAAGGCCGTTCCCTCCGGTGTCGGGCCCTTCCAGCTCACCGTCACCGCCTGGGACGACAAACCGAAGTGACCCCGGCGGGCCCTCAGGCGGGGATCAGCGCGTCCCACTCGGCGCGGGTCGGCCCGTCGTGGATCGGGGCGAAGTCGGGGCGGTCGGCCAGCCAGGCCGTGACGTGGCGGTCCACCTCGTCGCTGCCGTAGGCGGTGTCGGGGGTGTGGACGAGGTGGCGCACGTGGGCCCGGGCGCGCATGACGACGGGGTCCTCGAAGGCGCACGCGGCCACGGCGGCGGCCCGTACGTCCGTGGCCGGTGCGGCGTCGGCGAGGCGCTGGGCGTTGGTCTGGTCGGCCTTCACCTGGGCGTCGAACCACGGCCGGAGGGTCCGGGTGCTCCAGGCGTGGTAGCCGGCGGGGTCGGCGGCGACCTCGTCGGCGTGCGCGGCGAGGTACTGGCCGGCCAGGAGCCCGAGGGCGACGCCGTGGCCCAGGGTGGGGTTGGTGTGGACGAGGCTGTCCCCGGCGTTGACCAGGCCGGTGACGACGGGCCCGTCCGCGTCGACGAGTGAGGACCAGCGGTTGTCCAGGCCGGCCATCGCCAGGACGGCGGACTGCGGTTCGGGGTCCAGGTCGAGCCAGGCGGCGCAGGCCGGGAAGCGGCGGAGGACGGCCTCGAACACGGCGGGGTCGGTGAGCGCGCCCCGGGTCGGGTCGGCCGTGGAGAGCACCATGCTCAGCGCGAAGGTGTCGTTGTCGGACGGGAAGACGCCGGCCATCGCGAACGGCGCGACCGAACCCGTCTTGACGCGCCCGGGGTCGCGCGGGCCGTCGGGGCGCAGGCGGTACCAGCGGCACAGGTAGGCGATCCCGGCGCGGTGGCTCTCGACCACGGGCGGACGGCAGCCGGCCGCGGTCAGCCAGCCGGGCACCGGCGAGCGGCGGCCGGCGGCGTCGACGACGAGGTCGGCCGGGTGGGTCCCGGCGTCCGTCTCCACACCGGTGACCCGGGTGGGACGGTCCGCCGCGAAGGCGAGGCCGCGCACCCGGCAGCCGCGCCGCACGTCGACGGCGGCTTCCCGCTCCACGGCGGCGGTCAGGGCGGCCTCCAGCACGATGCGACGGGTGCGCAGGGTGATCAGGTCCTCGTCGCCGTCCCGCTGCGGCGGGTGCGCGTCGAACCAGTCGAAGTCGTGGTACTCGTGGGCGCCGCGCGCCAGGAGGTCCGCGTAGACGTCCGGCGCCTCGGCCCGCAGCACGGTGCGCACCGGCGCGAGGAACGAGTGGGGCTGGTCGGCCTGGGGCACCCGGGGCCTGGCCCAGTCGTAGAAGTCCCGGTCGAGGTCCTCACCGGCGGCCCGTTCGTCCTGTTCGAACAGCGTCACCACATGGCCCCGCCGGCCCAGCATGAGCGCTGTCCCCAGCCCGCTGATACCGCCACCGATCACTGCAACCCGCGCCACTGAGGCTCCCCTTCGCGTCGTGTTGCGGAGCGATCTTACTGTCCGATGATCGTCAGTCGTCAAACCGGCGTCGCCCCTGGCTGCGGCTCCGGGGTACGACTGGAAGCAGCGACGCCGACCGCGTTCCGACGCCGCGGCCTGTGCGCCTGACACCGCAGGGCGAGGGCGGGAAGCGGCCGTCTCTCCTGCCCCCGCCCTGCGGTACCACAGCACCTCGTCCAGAGCATCCGCCCCGCGTATACGGCATTACGCCCGCGCGAGCGCCCCGCCGTCGATCACGTAGCCGGAGCCGGTGATGCGGGCGGCGTGGTCCGAGGTCAGGAAGGACACGAGGTCGGCGACATCCTCCGGCTCGCTGACGCCCTTCATCGGTGCGCCCTCCATCTCGACCATCATCTGGACGACATCGTCGCCGTCCTGCCCGGTGGCACCCCTGATACTGTCCGCGACCATGTCCATGGCCGGGGTCCTGACCAGTCCCGGAAGGACGCTGTTGACGCGGATCCCGTACCCGGCGACCTCGGCCGCCAGTCCCTTCGCGTAGTGGAGGAGCGCCGCCTTCGCCGCCCCGTAATGGAGCAGGGCGCCGACCGGCCGCTGGGCGGTCGTCGATGCCATCTCGATGATCACCCCGCTGCCCTGTTCGATCATCGACGGCAGGACGGCCCGGTCGAGCCGGACCGCAGCGAGGTAGTTCGTCTTGAGTGCCTCGATCCAGTCCTCGTCGGGGATCGTGGAGTACCCGCCCAGGTGCGGCATGCCGCCGCTGCTCGCCCCACCCGCGTTGTTGACCAGAATGTCCACACCGCCGAGTAGTTCGAGAGCCGTGTCGGCCAGCTGCCGAACGCCCTCCGGGCTGCTCGAATCGGCGATCACCAAGTGTGCCGAGTCCGGGAGCCCGGGTGCCTCCTTCCGTGCCGAAGTCACCACGGTCGCCCCCTCGGCGACGAGCCTCCGCACGATCGCCAAGCCGATACCGCGGGTACCGCCTGTCACCAGCGCGCGTTTACCCCGCTTACTCGTTGACGCGTTTGTTTCGTAGGACATGACGCTTTCCTGTCTTCGACGGTGCTTCAGTGATGGCCCCGCGGGGTGGCACGGGGCCCGGTGACCGGGCGATGATCAGCTCGTCGGCTTCTGCGACTGCCGTTCCGCCGCAAGGTCCAGGATGTTCCGGTTCCCCTCCGTCCAGAGGATGGTCATCGCCAGCTCGTCGATCCTCCAGTTGCCGCCGGAGTGCACGAGGTGGAAGCGGTAGGTTCCGCCGATGCGCCACAGCGGGGAGCCCATGGGGTTGTCCAGCCGGTGAGTCGCCTGGAAGGAGGCCGTGCACTCGGCCGTGGCGCCCTCGAACGACACCAGGTGACTGGTCATCAAGTGCTGGGAGGAGTCGTAGCCACCGAGCACCGCGACCCAGGAGTCGACGAGTTCCTTCGACGTCACCGTGGTCGGTGACCCGCCGAGCAGGCTGGTGTAGTCGAGGAGCACTTCGGGAGCGAACAGGGCGCGGGCCTCGTTCCATTCGCGCCGGTCGCTGTGCCACCCCATGCGATCGCAGATCTCGATGACGGCGGTGCGGTCGTCCATGCGTTGTTCCTTACCGGGATCGGTCGGGGATGGGCGTGGAGGAGCGGTCACCAGGTGACGGGGAGGTCGTGCAGGCCCTCCAGCGTCATGCCGACCTTCATGGAGACCTCGTCCATCGGCACCGCGAGGCGCAACGTGGGGATCCGCTCGAAGAGGGTGGTGAACAGGATCTCCAGTTCGGCCCGCGCGAGGTTCTCTCCCAGGCAGCGGTGCGGTCCGTGACCGAAGGCCAGATGGCCCTGGGTGTCCCGGCGTATGTCGAACACGTCGGGATTCTCGAAGGCCCGGGTGTCGCGGTTGGCTGCGGCGGTGGACAGGATGACACCGTCCCCTTCCTTGATCGTCCGCCCGGCCACCTCCACATCGGCGGTCGCGACCCGCAGCGTCGTCAGGTCGGCGATGGACAGGAAGCGCATCAGCTCCTCCACCGCGCCGGGGACCAGCTCCGGGTCCTCGCGCAGCATCGCCAGCTGGTCAGGGTGCTGCAGCAGCGTCAGGGTGCCCAGGCCGATCATGCTCGTGGTCGTCTCCTGACCGCCGATCAGCAGGGCGACCATCAGCTTCGACACCTCGATCGACGTCAGCTCACCCGTGTTCAGCCGGTCCCTGATGAGCGTGCTCAACAGGTCGTCGCTCAGGTTCGTCCGCTTCGCGTCCACCACCTTCACCAGGTAGTCGAGCAGTTCCCGGCCGGCCGTGACGGCCTGCTCCAGGTCCGGCGCCTGCATGATCCCCTGGGCGTGCACCTCGAACAGCTCGTGCTCCTCGTAGGAGATGCCGAGCATCTTGCAGATCACCCGCGACGGCAGCGGCCTGCCCAGCACCGCGACCAGGTCGACCGGAGTCTCGTGCCGCAGCAGGTCGCCGATGAGCTCGTCGGCCACCTCCTGGATCATCGGACGCAGCCTCTCGACCTGCTTGGCGGTGAAACGCGGCAGCAGCATGCGCCGGCGGGCCTTGTGCCGCTCCCCGTCCAGACCGAACAGCTCCTGGGTGAACTCGGGGAAGTTCTTCTCCCGTTCGGCGAGGATCGGGAAGGCGGGGTTGTCGTGGTCGGAGGAGAACAGCTTCGCGTCGGCGAACATCTCCCGCGTCTCCTTGTGCTGGGTCACCAGCCACGCGACCCGGCCGTCGTAGAGTTCCACCTGGGAGAGCGGGCCCTGCTCGCTCAGCTCCGTGTACTCGGCCGGCGGGTGGTAGGGGCAGCCCCGCCTCATCGGGTACTCGTGCAGCTCCGTGCCGGTCGTCGTCGACTGCTCAGTCATGGTCAGAACCTCTCTCGTCGTGGTGGGGACGTGGTGCGGATGCGGAAGGCCTGTCACAGGCCGGGAAGGGGGGCGGAGAGCCATCGGTGCACCGCCAGGGCGGCGGCTCCGGCGTCGTCCTCCACGATCGTGAAGTGGTCGCCGTGCACCTCCCGGACGTCCATCGGGAACGCCGGGTCCTGCTTCCAGACGTCCGCCGGGACCTCGGGGGAGCCGTCCACCGGAGGCAGCGGGGCCGTGGCGCGGACCAGGAGATGGGGCGCACGGGTCGGTGCCGGGGAGAAGCCGGCGAACATGCCCAGATACGCGCCCATCGCGGTCCACCGCACGTGGTCGATCCTGCCGATCGACTCCTCCCGGTCGAACATGCCCCGGGTCAGCGCGGGCTGGATCAGCGGGAGCCGGCTGTCGGCGAAGTACGTGTCCAGCAGCACCACGCCCAACGGGCCGCGGTCCGTCTCCTCCAGACGGCCCGCCACCGCGTTGGCCAGCCAGCCGCCGGAGGAGTAGCCGACGAGGACGTACGGGTCGCCGGCCGTGTGGCGCAGGACCGCCTGTGCCTGCGTCTCCACCATGGTGGCGAAGTCGGCGGGCAGCGCCTCACCCTCGACGAAGCCCGGCACCTGCATCGCGGACACCTCGCGGACGCCCGCGAGCGCCGCGGCGAAATGGGCGTACTGGAGCGGGCTCGACGAGGCCCCCACGGTGGGGAAACAGACCAGGGCGGGGCGCTCGGGGCCGCTCGACAACCGGACCGGTTCCCGCACGGCCCCGTCCTGCGACGCCGTGAACGTCGGCCGCAGCCGGGCGGCGGCCACCAGGAACGCGTTCCCCTCACCGATCCTGCCCTGCGCGCATGCCTGCCGGTACAGCACGTCGACGGTGTCCTGCGTCCGGTGTGCGACGGCGTCCTGCCCGGACCGGCTCGCGCCGAACAGCGCGTCGAGCCGCTCGGCGAGCCCGGCCGGTGTGGCGCTGTCGATCACGATCGTGGCGGGAAGACGGAGGCCGGTCGCCTCGCTCAGGGCGTTGCGCAGCTCCACGGCGGTCAGCGAGTCGAACCCCGCCTCCAGGAACGGCCGGGAGACGTCCAGGGCCCCGGGGTCGGTGTGGCCGAGCACGCTCGCGGCGCGCGTCCGCACCAGATCCAGGAACTCCTCCCGCCGCTCCTCCGCGCCGAGATCCGCGAGGTTCCTGCGGGCCGTAGCCGTAGCCGTAGTCGGCGCAGGCGGCGGCGCGGGCAGGAGCCCCCTGAGCAGCGTCGGCACCTCCTCGCAGCCCGCCGCACGCAGCGCGACGGTGTCCACGTGCATCAGGACGACCGATGCCTCGGCACCCGACCGGGCCACGTCGAACAGGTCCAGGCCCTCCTCGGAGGAGAGGGCGGCCACCCCCGAGCGTGCGAGCCGGGCGAGCGGGTTCCGGGCCGCCGTACCGGTCATGCCGCCGCTGCTCTCCTCCCACGGCCCCCAGGCCAGCGAGACGGCGGGCAGCCCCTGGGCGGACCGGTGCTGCGCCAGCGTGTCGAGGAAGACGTTCGCCGCCGCGTAGTTGCCCTGCCCCCCGGCGCCCAGGACACCGGACGCCGAGGAGAACAGGACGAACCCGGCGAGGTCGCTGTCCCGGGTCAGCTCGTGCAGGTGCCACGCGGAATCCAGCTTGGCCCGCAGCACTCTGTCCAGCTGCTCCGGGGCCAGCGAGGTGAGCACCCCGTCGTCGAGCACACCGGCCGCGTGCACCACCAGGCTCAGCGGATGCGTGGCGGGCACGCCCGCGAGGAGCTGCGCCAGGGCCTGCCGGTCGGACACGTCGCAGGTGGCCACGGTGGTCTCGGCGCCCAGCTCCGCCAGCTCCGCGACCAGCTCGGCGGCCCCGTCGGCGGCCCGGCCGCGACGGCTCGCGAGGAGCAGGTGCCGTACGCCGTGGCGCTCCACCAGATGACGGGCCACCTGTCGGCCCAGGCCCCCCGTGCCCCCGGTCACCAGCACGGTGCCCTCGGGGGCGAGCGCGAGATCCCCGGGCACGCCGCCCCCCGCCGCCCTGGCGAGCCGAGGGGTGAGGAGCGCGCCCGAGCGGATCGCCACCTGGGACGCGCCGCAGGCGAGCGCGGCGCTCAGCGCGCCCGACGACCCGTCCTCACCGTCCACGTCGATCAGCACGAAGCGGCCCGGATGCTCCGTCTGCGCGGACCGGACCAGGCCCCACACCGGCGCGTGGGCCAGCGCCGACGGGTCCTCCCCACGGCGCGCGGCCACCGCGCCGCTCGTCACGAAGGCGAGACGTGCCTGCGCGAACCGCCCGTCGGCGAGCCAGGACCGGACCACCGCCAACGCCTCGTGGACGGCGGCGTGGCTCGCCGCGACGACCGACCCCGCGCCCGGCCCCAGGACCACGACCACGGCATCCGGCACCGCCTCACCGGCGGCGACCGCGTTCCCCAGGTCCGCCACGCCGGCGAAGCGGCCCACCCGGACACCACCGGCCTCCAGAGCCCCGGCGTACCCGTCACCGCCCGGACCCACGACCGCACAGCGCCGTACCGGCACCGCGTCGCGTGCCGCCGTCCCGGCCCAGTCGACCCGGAAGACAGCGCCGTCCCGGACACTCTGCGTGGCGCGGATCTGCTCGCGGGAAATCGGCCGCAGCGCGAGGCCCCGTACCGACATCACCGGCCGGCCGTCCAGGTCCGAGGCGGCCACCTCGATGCTGCCGGGCCCGTCCGGCGCCAGCCTGACACGCAGCGCGCACGCCCCGGCCGCGTGCAGCGACACACCGCTCCAGGAGAACGGCACCATGGCCCCGCCCTCGCTCCCGACCAGGCCGCCCAGGCCGGCACCGTGCAGTGCGGCGTCCAGCAGCGCCGGATGCAGACAGAACCCGCCGGTCTCGTGCGTGCGTTCCTCCGGCAGCGACACCTCCGTGAAGATCTCCGCACCGCGCCGCCACGCCCGCCGCACCCCCCGGAACAACGGCCCGTAACTCAGGCCCGCGGCGGCCAGCTCCGCGTAGAGGCCGGACGTGTCCAGTGCGAGCGCGCCGTCCGGCGGCCACACCACGGGGTGCTCCGGCTCCCCGCCGCTGGCGGAGAGGAGACCGGCGGCGGAGAGGAGACCGGTGGCGTGCCGGGTCCACGTCTGCGCCGAGGGCGCGTCCTCCGGCCGGGAGTGGACGCTCACCGGCCGGCGTCCGGAGGCGTCCGGAGCGTCGACCACGACTCTGACGTGGACGGCGTGATCCTCGGGGAGGACCAGCGGCTCCTGGAGGGTGAGTTCCTCGACGTCCGCGAGGCCGGTCTCCCGGCCGGCCGTCAGCGCCATGTCCACCAGCGCGGCCCCTGGCAGCACCGGGGCGCCGAGCACCGTGTGGTCGGCGAGCCAGGGCTGCTCCGCCGCCGACAGCCTGCCGGTGAACAGGACCGTCTCCGCCGTCGGCACGTCCACCTCCGCACGCAGCAGGGGGTGCGGCAGGTCGCGCTGCCCGGCCCGGTGGGGCTGCCCCGCCTCCCCGTCCGCGGACGGGGCGAGCCAGAAGCGCCGGCGCTGGAAGGGATAGGCCGGCAGGTCGACGAGCCGGGGCCCGGCCGCGGACAGGTACGTCCGCCAGTCCACCGGTACGCCGTGCACGTGCAGCCGGGACAGCGCCGTGACGAGCGTCTCCTCCTCCGGCCGGCCGGCCCGGACCGCCGCCAGTGCCACCGCGTTCCTGCCGGTGAGACAGCTGTCCGCCATCGGCGTCAGCGCGGCGTCCGGCCCCAGCTCCAGGAACGAGTCCACCCCCTGGGCTTCGAGGGTGCGGACGGCGTCGAGGAAACGCACCGCGTGGCGCGCGTGCCGGGCCCAGTAGTCGGGGGAAGCCAGCTCCTGCGCCGTGACCACGTCCCCGGTCAGCGTGGAGACCAGCGGGATACGCGGCGGCCGGTGGTCGACGCGGCGCGCGACCTCACGGAAGGCGTCCAGCATGCCTTCCATGTGCGGGGAGTGGAACGCGTGGCTCACCCGCAGCCGCCGGGTCTTGCGCCCGCGCGCGGCGAACCCGCCCGCGATCCGCTCGACCTCCGCCGCGTCCCCGCTGACGACGACCGAGGACGGGCCGTTGACCGCCGCGACGGCGACCTTGTCGCGCACGCCGTCCACAGCCGCCAGCACCTCGGCCTCGCTCGCCTCGACGGCCGCCATCGCGCCGCCCGAGGGCATCCCCTGCATCAGCCGGCCGCGCTCGACCACCAGCAGCGCGGCGTCCGGCAGGGACAGGCAACCGGCGACGTGCGCCGCGGCCAGCTCTCCCACCGAATGGCCGGCGACGCAGTCCGGCCGCACACCCGAGTGCTCCAGCAGCCGGAACAGCGCCACCTCGAAGGCGAACAGCGCCGGCTGCGCGTACGCGGTCCGGTCCAGCAGATCCTCGTGCCCGGAGTCGCCCAGGATCACTTCCTTCAGCGGACGGCCCAGACGGACGTCCAGCTGTTCGAGCACCTCGTCCAGCGCCTCGGCGAACGCCGGGAACGCCTCGTAGAGCGCCTGCCCCATCCCCGGGCGCTGACTTCCCTGACCGGTGAACAGGAACGCGACCTTGGGCCGGCCGGCCGTGCCGCGCACCAGACCGGGCGCGGTACCGCCGTCCGACAGCGCGCCCAGCGCCCGGCGCACCTGCTCTCGGTTCCTGGCCACGACCACCGCGCGGTGGCCGAGCGCGGCACGGCGGCTCAGTGACCACGACAGGTCGGCGAGCGGTACGTCGGTCCGCTCGTCCAGGTGCGTGAGCAGGCCGCGCGCCTGCGCCCGCAGCGCGTCGTCGGTCTTGGCGGACAGCACCCACGGCAGGGCGACGCCGGAGTCCAGGGCCTGCGTGCCGTCCACGGGGCGGCGGGTCTCCGTGGGGGGTGCCTGTTCGAGGATGACGTGGGCGTTGGTGCCGCTGACGCCGAAGGAGGAGACGGCGGCGCGGCGTGGGCGGTCGCTGTCGGGCCAGGCCCGGTTCTCGGTCAGCAGACGGACGGCGCCGGCCGTCCAGTCGACGTGCGGGGTGGGTTCGTCGACGTGCAGGGTGCGCGGCAGGACGCCGTGCCGCATGGCCATCACCATCTTGATGACACCGGCGACGCCGGAGGCGGCCTGGGTGTGGCCGATGTTCGACTTCACCGAGCCCAGCCACAGCGGCCGGTCACCGGAACGGTCCTGACCGTACGTCGCCAGAAGCGCCTGCGCCTCGATCGGATCGCCCAGCGTGGTCCCGGTCCCGTGCGCCTCCACGGCGTCCACGTCCGACGGCGACAGCCGGCACTGCGCCAGCGCCTCACGGATCAGCCGCTCCTGCGAAGGACCGTTCGGCGCCGTCAGCCCGCTGCTCGCCCCGTCCTGGTTGACCGCGGAGCCCCTGATGACCGCGAGCACGGGGTGGCCGTGGCGTTGCGCGTCCGACAGGCGCTCCAGCACCAGGACGCCGGCACCCTCGCCCCAGCCGGTGCCGTCCGCGGCTGCGGCGAACGGCTTGCACCGGCCGTCCGCGGCCAGCCCGCCCTGCCGGCTGAACTCCACGAACACGCCGGGGGTGGACATGACGGTCACCCCGCCCGCCAGCGCCAGGGAACACTCCCCGGAGCGCAGCGCGTTGACCGACAGGTGCAGCGCCACCAGGGAGGACGAGCAGGCGGTGTCCACGGTCACCGCGGGACCGGTCAGCCCGAACGTGTAGGACAGCCGGCCGGACGCGACACTGCCGGCGCTGCCGTTGCCGAGATAGCCCTCCAGCTCCTCGGGCGCCTCCCGCAGCCGTCCGCCGTAGTCGCTGTACATCACCCCGAGGAACACGCCGGTGCGGCTGCCCCGTAAGGCGTCGACGTCGAGATGCCCTCGCTCGAACCCCTCCCAGGCGAGCTCCAGCAGCAGGCGCTGCTGGGGGTCCATCGCGAGCGCCTCGCGCGGACTGATCCCGAAGAACTCGGGATCGAACTCGGCGCAGTCGTGGAGGAATCCGCCCATCCCGGCGTGCGACTTGCCCGGCCGGCCGTCACCGGTGCCCAGCAGCCGGTCGAGGTCCCAGCCCCGGTCGGCCGGCAGCGGGGACAGCGTGTCGCGGCCGTCGGCGACCATCTGCCACAGCTCCTCGGGACTCCGCGCGCCGCCCGGGAACCGGCAGGCCATGCCGACCACGGCAATCGGCTCCCGGGCCCGTGCCTCGACCTCGTCCAGACGTGCCTGCGTATGCCGGCCGTCCGCGATCGCCCGCTTCAGGTACTCACGCAGTTTGGTCTCGTTCGTCACGTGTTCCGCTCCTTCCCGTCCGGCCGGCCAGACGGCCCGTCACTTCGCCTGCAGGAAACCGTTGTCGACCAGATCGAAGAGTTCCTCGTCGGTAGCGGCGTCGAGTTCCGTGCCCGAGGCCGGGCCGGGCTGCCCGGTCAGTTCGGCCAGCAGCTCCGCCAGGCGTGCCGCCGCCCGTTCCCGCACCTCGTCCCGCAGGGCCGTGCCCCGCAGGCCGTCCGCCAGCCGGTCGAGGCCGGCGATGACCGCCTCCGCCGCACGGTCCTCGTTCCCGGCCAGCAGTGTGCCCAGGTGACAGGCGACGGCACGCGGCGTGGGATGGTCGAACACGAGCGTGGTCGGCAGCCGCAGCCCGCAGGCGGCGGCGAGCCGGTTGCGCAGCTCGACCGCGGTCAGCGAGTCGAACCCCATCTCCAGGAATCCCCGGGTGTCGGAGATGTCATCCGCGGACCGGTGTCCCAGCACCGCCGCGACCGTGGAGCACACCAGCTTCAGCAGGACCCGCTCGCGTTCGCTCTCGGACAGGGCATCCACGCCTTCCAGCACGGCCGGCTCCACGGCGCCCGCACCGGAGCGCCCGGACGGCACCGCCTTGGGTCCGGCCAGCGCGCGCAGCACCGGTGGGACCGCGCCGGACGCGGCCCGCGCCCGCAGCGCCACCGGGTCGAGCCGCATGGGCACCAGGACCGCGTCATCGGCCGTCAGCGCCCTGTCGAAGAGTTCCAGGCCCTGCTGCGACGACAGGGGGCGCATCCCGGAACGCGCGATCCGGGCCAGGTCCGCCTCCGCCAGGTGCCCGGTCATCGCGCTCTGCCGCTCCCAGAACCCCCAGGCCAGCGACAGCGCGGGCAGGCCACTCGCCCGGCGGCGCTGTGCCAGCGCGTCCAAGGCCGCGTTCGCCGCGGCGTACGCCCCCTGTCCGGCCGTCCCGAGGACCCCCGACGCCGACGAGAACAGCACGAACGCGGAGAGGTCCGTCCCCCGGGTCAGCGCGTCGAGGTGCTCGGCCGCGTCGGTCTTCGGGCGCAGGACGCGGCTCAGCCGGTCGGGTGTCACGGAGGTCACCACCGCGTCCTCCAGGACCCCGGCGGTGTGGATCACCGCGGTCAGCGGCGCATCGGCGGGTATCCGGGTCAGCGTCGCCGCCAGGGCGTCCCGGTCGGCCACGTCACACGCCGCCACCTCCGCCTCGGCCCCCAGCGCGGACAGCTCCGACACCAGCTCCGCCGCACCCGGGGCCGCCGGGCCCTGACGGCTCACCAGCAGCAGCCGCGCTGCCCCGTGGGCGGTGACCAGGTGGCGGGCGACGAGGCCGCCGAGCATGCCGGTGCCGCCGGTGATCAGGACGGTTCCGCCGGTGAACGGCCGCCGCGCACCGCGCTGTTCCGCGGGCCGGTCCGACGCGGCCAGCCGGGGCAGCATGACCTCGTCGGCGCGCACGGCGACCTGTTCCTCCCCGGTGGCCAGCGCCGCCGCCAGTTGCTCGGGGGAGATGCGGCCGGTGTCCACGTCCACCAGGACGAAGCGGTCCGGGTGTTCCGTCCGAGCCGTCCGCACCAGGCCCCAGACCGCCGCCTGCGCGCTGTCCGGGACGTCCCGCTCCCGTGCCGCGACCGCGCCGCGGGTCACCAGGACCAGCCGCGACGAGGCGAGGTGTTCGTCGGCGAGGTAGGACTGGACCAGGCTCAGCGCCCGCCCCGCCGTCTCCCGCACGGACCCCTCCCCGCCGGCGGACCCGGCGGCGGAGTCCGGGACGCAGGACGCCACCACGACCTCGGGCTCCGCCGCACCGGAACGGACGTGTTCGCCCAGGGCGGCCAGATCGCGGTGCCGGCGCACCTCGGTGCGGTGGTCCGCCGACGGCGTGTCCCAGGGCTCCTCGTATCCGGGAACGGCACCCACCAGCGCCCACCGCGCGGGCGGTTCGGCCCGCCGGGCGGGCGCTGCGGTCCAGTCGAGGCGGAACAGCCCGTCGTGCCCGGACAGGCCGTCGTGCCGGGAGAGCCGGGCCGGGCCCAGCTGAGCGGGATCGACCGGCCGCAGGGCCAGCGAACCCACCGAGGCCACCGGGCTGCCGGACGAGTCGGTGAGCGTGAGCGTCACCGCGTCCGGCCCCACGGGCGCCAGCCGTACGCGCAGGGCGCCGGCCCCGGCCGTGTGCACGGACACGTCGCTCCACGAGAAGGGCAGCCGGGCCGCCGCCCCCTCGCCGTCGTCCGAGCCGGTCAGCGCGACGGTCTGCAGGGCCGCGTCCAGCAGCGCGGGGTGCAGGCCGAACGACTCGGCGTCGGAGAGGTGCTCCTCGTCCAGCCGCACCTCGGCGAAGACGGCGTCCCCGAGCCGCCAGGCGGCCCGCAGCCCCTGGAAGGCGGGACCGTACGCGTACCCCTGGTCGGCCAGCCGGGCGTAGTGGCCGGCCACGTCGACCGCGACCGCGCCCGCAGGCGGCCACGCCCCGCTCTCCACCGGGGCGGCGGGCTCTTCGGCGACGAGGAGACCGGTCGCGTGCCGCGTCCAGGGCTCGTCGTCCCGGACCCGGGAGTGCACGGTGACGGACCAGCCCTCGTCCCCGCTCTCCGCCACCACCTGAAGGGTCAACGCCTCGTCGCCGGACAGGAGGAGCGGAGCCTGGACGGTCAGTTCACGCACCTGCCCGGCGTTCAGCAACCGGCCGGCGTGGTGCGCCAGTTCGAGGAACGCGGTGCCCGGCAGGAGGACGGCGCCGTGCACGGCGTGGTCGGCGAGCCACGGCTGCGTACGGACCGATATCCGTCCGCTGAGCACCAGACCGTTCCCGGTCGCGGCGGCGACGACCGCCTTGACCAGCGGATGCCCGGCCGGGGACAGGCCCGTCGCCGAGAGGTCCGCGCTCGCGCCACGGTCGTCCAGCCAGTAGCCGCGCCGCTGGAAGGCGTACGTCGGCAGATCCACCCGGCGCCCGCCGCCCGCGAACACCCGGGCCCAGTCGAGCGCGGCCCCGTGGGCGTACAGCCTGCCCGCCGACCGGAGGAAACCGTCCGCCCCCGCGTCGTCCCGGTGCAGCGACCCGGTGACGAGCACACCGTCCGTCCCGGAGTGCTCCACGGTCTCCTGGAGCGGGACGGTGAGCACCGGGTGAGGGCTCATCTCCAGGAAGACGTCGTGACCGCTCTTCGCCAGCTCCCCGGTCACCTCCGCCAGCCGCACGACCTGGCGGAGGTTGCGGTACCAGTAGTCCGGCCCGAGCTCACCGGCGCCCAGGGCGGTGCCCGTGACCGTCGAGAAGAACGGCGTGCGCGGGGAGGCGGGCGAGACACCGGCGAGCGCTTCCAGCAGCTCGTCGCGCACCTCCTCGACCTGCGGGGAGTGCGAGGCGTAGTCCACCGGGACGCGGCGCGCCCGTACGCCGTCCTCGGCGCACCGGGCCATCAGGCCCTCCAGCGCGTCCGCGTCGCCGGACACCACCACCGAGGAGGGACTGTTGACCGCGGCCACGGACAGCCGCTCCCCCCACCGCCCGACGAGAGCCCCGGCCTCGGCCTCGCCCAGCGCGACGGTGGCCATCGCGCCCCGCCCGGCCAGCGCCCGCAGCGCCTTGCTGCGCACCGCCACCACGCGGGCCGCGTCCTGGAGCGAGAGGGCTCCCGCCACGCAGGCGGCGGCGATCTCGCCCTGCGAGTGGCCCACCACGGCGTCCGGCTCCACGCCCACCGAGCGCCACAGGGCCGCCAGCGACACCATCACCGCGAACAGGGCGGGCTGGACGACGTCCACCCGCTCCAGCCAGCCGGCGTCCGCCCCGCGCAGCACGTCGAGCAGCGACCAGTCCACATGCGGCGCGAGTGCGTCGGCGCACTCCCGCAGGGCGTCCCGGAAGACGGGGGAGGAGTCCAGCAGGCCGACGGCCATGCCGGCGAACTGCGCGCCCTGGCCGGGGAAGACGAACACGGTCCGGCACCGCCCGGCCCCGGCGTCCTCCCCGTCGCGCGGCGGAGTTCCGGAGACGACCGCCGGGGACTCCTCGCCCCGGGACAGCGCCGTCAGCGCCCGCACGAACTCGTCCCTGCCGGAGCCGACGACCACCGCCCGGTGCGGGAAGACCGCCCGGGTCGTCACGAGGGAGCGGCCGATGTCCGCGTCGGTCACCTCGCGGTGGGCGTCGGCAAAAGAGGCCAGGCGCTGCGCCTGCGCCCGCAGCGCCTCGCGGCTCGCGCCGGACACCATCCATGGCAGGGTCCGCGTGACGGACGGGGTCGCTTGCTCGTCCCCGTCGGTGACGGTGGTTTCCGGGGGTGCCTGTTCGAGGATGACGTGGGCGTTGGTGCCGCTGACGCCGAAGGAGGAGACGGCGGCGCGGCGTGGGCGGTCGCTGTCGGGCCAGGCCCGGTTCTCGGTCAGCAGACGGACGGCGCCGGCCGTCCAGTCGACGTGCGGGGTGGGTTCGTCGACGTGCAGGGTGCGCGGCAGGACGCCGTGCCGCATGGCCATCACCATCTTGATGACACCGGCGACGCCGGAGGCGGCCTGGGTGTGGCCGATGTTCGACTTCACCGAGCCCAGCCACAGCGGCCGGTCACCGGAACGGTCCTGGCCGTACGTCGCCAGAAGCGCCTGCGCCTCGATCGGATCGCCCAGCGTGGTCCCGGTCCCGTGCGCCTCCACGGCGTCCACGTCCGACGGCGACAGCCGGCACTGCGCCAGCGCCTCACGGATCAGCCGCTGCTGGGACGGGCTGTTGGGCGCCGTCAGCCCGTTCCCGGCACCCGCGTGGTTGACCGCGGAGCCCCTGATGACCGCGAGCACGGGGTGGCCGTGGCGTTGCGCGTCCGACAGGCGCTCCAGCACCAGGACGCCGGCACCCTCGCCCCAGCCGGTGCCGTCCGCGGCTGCGGCGAACGGCTTGCACCGGCCGTCCGCGGCCATACCGCGCTGCCGGCTGAACTCCACGAAGGCGTTCGGGGTGGACATGACGGTCACCCCGCCCGCCAGCGCCAGGGAACACTCCCCGGAGCGCAGCGCGTTGACCGACAGGTGCAGCGCCACCAGGGAGGACGAGCAGGCGGTGTCGACGGTCGCCGCGGGACCGGTCAGCCCGAGCACGTAGGAGGCCCGTCCGGCGGCCACGGCCGCAGTGCTCCCGGTCAGCCGGTAGCCGGCGACCTCGTCGTCCGGGTCCGGGCGCGAGGGGAAGGCGTACCCCTGGTGCGTCATCCCGACGAAGCCCGCGGTCCTGCTGCCCCGCAGGGACACCGGATCGATGCCCGCCCGCTCCAACGCCTCCCAGGTGACCTCCAGCCACAACCGTTGCTGGGGATCCGTCGCGAGCGCCTCGCGCGGGCTGATCCCGAAGAACTCCGCGTCGAAACCGGACGCGTCGTCGAGGAACGCGCCGGTGCGCACATAGCTCTTGCCGGGGCGGCCCGGCTCCGGGTCGTACAGGTCCTCCACGTCCCAGTTGCGCCCCTGCGGGAACCCGGACACCACGTCGGCCCCGTCGCGGACCAGGCGCCACAGGTCCTCCGGGGACTCGACGTGCCCGGGGAACCGGCATCCCATGCCCACGATCGCGACCGGTTCGTGCTCCTTCTGCTCGGCGTGCTCCAGAAGTGCCCGCGTCTGGCGGAGCTCGGTGGTGACGAGTTTCAGGTACTGGCGAAGTTTGTCCTCAGTGCTGGTCACGAGATCCCAAGCTCCTTGTTGACGATGTCGAACATCTCGTCGTCGGTCGCCAGCATCAGGGCGTCGCCCTCCGGCGCCCCGGCGCTGACGAGGCCGGGCTCGGCCCATCTCCACAGCAGCGTCCGCAGCCGCGTGACGACACGGGCGCGCGTCTCGTCGTCGGCGTCCATCGCCTCGACCGCCGTCTCCAGCCGGTCCACGTCGGCGAGGACCGCGTCGGCCCGCACGCCCTCGGGGAGGACCTGCGTGCGCAGGTGCCGGGCCAGCGCGGCCGGGGTGGCGTGGTCGAAGACCACGGTCGTCGGCAGGGTCAGACCCGTGGCCTCGTTGAGGCGGCTGCGCAGCGTCAGCGAGGCCATCGAGTCGAACCCGAGATCCTGGAACGTCGCCGCAGCGCGGACGTCCTGCGCCGCGCGGTGGCCGAGGGCGGCAGCCGCGTGGGTGCGCACCAGGTCGAGCAGCAGCCGCTCCTGCTCCTCCCCGGACATGGACGCCAGCCGCTCCCGCAGCGCCCCGGCGCGCCCCGGCCCGGCGTCGCCGCGCAGCACGCGCTGTGCGTCGGGCAGGTCGTTCAGCAGCGCACGCGAGCGGGACGCGCCGTACGCGGGCGCGAACCGCTCCCAGTCGACGGCGGCGAAGGCGGTGGCGGTCTCGTCGCGGTCGAGCGCGGCCCGCAGACCCGCGAGGGCCGTCTCCGGAGCCATCAGCGGGACACCGCGCCGCAGCAGCAACTCGCCCGACCCGGCGGCCATCCCGCCGCCGCCCCAGGCGCCCCAGGCGACCGAGGTCGCGGCGCGCCCTTGTGCCCGGCGGAAGCTTGCCAGGGCGTCGAGGAACGCGTTGGCCGCCGCGTACGCCGCCTGCCCGGTGTTGCCCCACAGCCCGGCGCCGGAGGAGAAGAGGACGAACGTGTCGAGGGGCCGGCCGCAGCCGTCGAAGACGGCGTCGAGGTTCCTCGCCCCCGCGAGCTTGCCGGACATCACCTCGGCCATCTCGGCGAGGTCGCACCGTGCCAGCGGTGTCTCCTCCTGGACCGCGCCCGCCGCGTGCACGACGGCGGTGACCGGACGGTCCTCGGGGAGCGACTCGACGACCCGGCGCAGGTCGTCCCGGTCGGTGATGTCGCAGGCCACGACGGTCACCTTGCTGCCCAGCCGGAGCAGGTCGGCCTCCAGCCCAGCCGCGCCGGGCGCGGCGGGCCCCCGGCGGCTGAGCAGCACCAGGTGCGGGACGCCCTGGCCGGCCAGCCACCTCGCCACCTGCGCGCCGAGTCCGCCCGTCCCCCCCGTCACCAGGACGCTGCCCGTGGCCTGCCAGACGCGCCGCACCGGCGTCTCGGCCGAGGGGGAGCGCACCAGCCGGCAGCCGAGGACGCCATCGGCCCGCACGGCCAGCTGGCTCTCGCCGCCCGGCTCGGCGAGGACCGCCACGAGGCGCGACAGCGCGGTCTCGTCCACCGACTCCGGCAGATCGGCCAAGCCGCCCCACCGGTCCGGCCATTCGAGCGCCGCCACCCGCCCCAGCCCCCACACGGTCGCCTGCGCCGGGCGCCGCACCGGGTCGGGGCCGACCGCCACCGCACCCTGGGTGAGACACCACAGCGGGGCGCCGGTCCCGGTGTCGCCCAGCGCCTGCCCCAGCACCACCGTCGCCGCGAGGCCGCAGGTCAGTGCAGAGCTGTCCGGCAGGGGCCGCTCGTCCACGGCCAGGAGAGACATCACACCCGTGAACGGCTGCTCCCCGGTGGCCTCGCGCAGCCGGAGGCCGAGCGCCGTCCGGTCGGTCCCCGTCACGGCATCGAGGCTCAGCCGGACGACGTCGTCCGCCCCGGCGCGCCCGAGCGCCGCCGACAGCTCGTCCGCCGGGCAGGCGACGCCCTCCGGCAACACGACCAGCCAACGGCCGGACACCCGGGGCGCGGTGGGCGCGGGCAGCGGCGCCCAGTCGACGCGGTAGCGGTGATCGTCGACCCGGGCCGAGGCCCCGTCACCGCCCGCGGCCTCCAGCCAGTGGCGCCGGCGCTGGAAGGCGTAGGTGGGCAGCGGCACCGTCCGGGCGTCGGTGCCGGCGAGCACGCCCGCCCAGTCCACCCCGACGCCCCGTACGTGCAGCTGTCCCAGCGCGGCCTGCAGGGTCCGCAGCTCGGGCTCGTCCCGGTGCGAGACCGCCGTGAAGACGAGGTCGCCGCCGTCGGCGCACTCCTGGCCCAGTGCGGCGAGCACGGCGTCCGGACCGAGTTCCAGGAACGTGGTGACGCCCTCGGCCTGAAGGGCGCGGACCGCGTCGAGGAACCGGACGGTGTCCCGCGCGTGCCGCGCCCAGTACTCGGGGGTGCGCAGGTCCCCGGCCGCCACCACGGTGCCGGTCAGCGCGGACACCACCGGGATCCGCGGAGCGTGCAGGGACACGGTCCGCACCACGGCGGCGAAGTCCTCGGTCATCGCGTCCATCCGGTGCGAGTGGAACGCGTGGCTCACCCGCAGCGGCCGCGTCTTCCGTCCCCGGCCGGCGAAGTGCGCCGCCACCTCCGCGACGGCGTCCTCGTCACCGGAAACCACCACCGAGGCGGGGCCGTTCACCGCCGCGAGCCCGGCACGCCCGGGCCGCTGTGCCAGCAGCGGCGCCACCTCCTCCTCGGACGCCTGCACCGCCGTCATCGCGCCTCCTCGCGGCAGCGCCTGCATCAGCCGGCCCCTGGCCGCGGCCAGGGTGGCCGCGTCCGCGAGCGACAGCACCCCCGCGACGTGCGCCGCGGCCAGCTCGCCGACGGAGTGGCCGGACACGAGATCAGGGCGCACACCCCACGACTCCACCAGCCGGTACCAGGCGATCTCGACCGCGAACAGCGCAGGCTGGGTCCAGACCGTCTCGTCGAGCAGTCCCTCGGTGCCGGGGCCACCGAAGACCACGTCGCGCAGCGGCCGGCCGAGATGCCGGTCCAGTTCGGCGCAGACCGCGTCGAAGGCGTCGGCGAACACCGGATACCGCGCGTACAGGTCCCGTCCCATGCCCACCCGCTGCGCGCCCTGACCGGTGAACAGGAACGCCAGCTTGCCGTCGGACACCGTGCCGCGTGCGCCCGAGGCGGGCACCTCGCCCTCGGCGAGGCGGCCGAGGCCGTGCACCAGCTCGGCACGGTCCGCCGCGACGACGACCGCGCGGTGGTCGAAGGCCGACCGCGTCGTGGCCAGCGAGTACGCCACGTCGGCGAGGCGCAGGGCAGGGCCGTCCTCCAGGTACCGGCCCAGCCGCCCGGCCTGGGCCCGCAGCGCTTCCTCGCCGCGGGCCGACACGAGCCACGGCAGCGGGACGCCCCCGGCCTCGGGCGGGCGCTCGTCGCCGCCCCCGCCGCTGTCCGGGGCCTCCTCCACGATCACATGCGCGTTGGTGCCGCTGATGCCGAAGGACGACACCCCCGCGCGGCGCGGGCGCCCGGGGTCGGGCCAGTCCCGGGTCTCGGTCAGCAGCTCCACCGCCCCGGCCGACCAGTCCACCCGGGTCGAGGGCTCGTCGACGTGCAGGGTCCCGGGTAGCACACCGTGCTGTAACGCCAGCACCGTCTTGATGACCCCGGCGATGCCCGCCGCGGCCTGGGTGTGGCCGATGTTCGACTTCACGGAGCCGAGCCACAGCGGGCGTTCACGGTCATGGCCGGCGACCGCGAGGATCGCCTGCGCCTCGATCGGGTCGCCGAGCGGCGTGCCCGTGCCGTGCCCCTCGATCATGTCGATGTCCGCGGCCGACAGCGCCGCGTCGTCGAGGGCCTGCAGGATCACCCGCTGCTGCGACGGCCCGTTCGGCGCCGTCAACCCGCTGCTCGCGCCGTCCTGGTTCACCGCGCTGCCGCGCACCACGGCAAGGACACGGCGTCCGTTGCGGTGGGCGTCCGACAGCCGCTCCAGGAGCAGCACCCCGGCGCCCTCGCTCCACCCGGCCCCGTCCGCGGAGTCGGCGAAGGACTTGCAGCGCCCGTCCGGGGCGAGCCCGCGCTGACGGCTGAACTCCACGAACGTCGACGGGGTCGACATCACTGTCACACCGCCGGCCAGGGCCAGCGAGCACTCGCCCCGGCGCAGCGCCTGGACCGCCAGGTGCAGGGCCACCAGCGACGACGAGCACGCCGTGTCCACCGTCACGGCGGGCCCCTCAAGGCCCAGCGTGAAGGAGATCCGGCCGGAGGCGACGCTGCCCGCGCTGCCCGTGCCGAGGTAGCCCTCCGCCTCCTCGGACGCCAGGCCCGGCCGGGAGCCGTAGTCGTGGTACATCACACCGGCGAAGACCCCGGTCCTGCTGCCGCGCAACGACAGCGGGTCGATGCCGGCCCGCTCGGCGGCCTCCCAGGACGTCTCCAGCAGCAGCCGCTGCTGCGGGTCCATGGCGAGGGCCTCACGCGGCGAGATACCGAAGAACCCCGCGTCGAACTCCGCGGCGTCGTACAGGAACCCGCCTTCCCGCGTGTACGAGGTTCCCGGCTGGTCGGGGTCGGCGGCGAACAGTGACGCCAGATCCCAGCCGCGGTCGCCGGGAAACCCCGACACCGCGTCCCGGCCCTCCAGGACCAGGTCCCACAGTTTCTCGGGAGAATCGACACCGGACGGGTACCGGCAGCTCATCCCGACGATCGCCACCGGCTCGACCGCCGCCCGCACGGCGTTCCTGAGCCGCTCGTTCTCCTTCAGCGAAGCCCGCAGGGCCTCGACCACCGCTTCAGGTGATGCGGTCATGATCCCTCCATCCGTCCTGTCCGTCCCGTCCGTCCCATTCGCTCAACGCGGCCACGATCAGGACTTGTCCCCGTCGAAGGCCGCCCGCACGAGGTCGTCGACGTCCATGTCGTCGAACCCTCGCGCCGCGCCGCCCGCCGGCGGCTTTGTCCCGTTGTCCTGCGCGGCGAGCCCGAGCAGAGCCCTGAGCAGACCGGCCCGGCGCAACCGGGCCACCGGGATCGCGGCCAAGGCCTCGCGCACCTCCTGCTCCTCGGCCTCGGGGCCGGTGAGTTCCCGCTCGTCCGGGAAGAGCCGCTCCCGCAGGTGGCGGGCGGTCTGTTCGGGCGTGGGGTGGTCGAAGATCAGCGTCGTCGGCAGCCGCAGCCCGGTGGCCGCACCGAGCCGGCCGCGCAGTTCGACCGCCGTCAGGGAGTCGAACCCCATCTGGAGGAAGCCCCGGCCGCCCTGCACGGCGTCCGGGGAGGCGAGCCCCAGGACCGTGGCCGCCTGCTGCCGCACCAGCTGCAAGAACGCCCGGTCCAGCTCCTCGGCGGGGAGCGCGGCCACCCGGTCGGCGAACGGCAGGCCGTCGTCCGCGCCCGCACCGCCGGGGCGCCGCCGGACCGGGACCAGCGCGCGCAGCACCGCGGGCACCAGCTCCGGTTCGCCCTCGGCGAGCATCGCCGCCGGGTCGAGCCTCATCGGCACCAGCAGCGGGTCCGGGGCGTCGAGCGCCGCGTCGAACAGCGCCAGACCTTCATCAGTGGGGAGCTGCCCGACCCCGGAACGCGCCATCCGCCGCAGATCCTGGTCCGACAGGCCGCCGGTGAGCCCGCTGCGCTGCTCCCACATGCCCCACGCCAGGGACGTCCCCGCCAGCCCTTCGGCCCGCCGACTGTGCGCGAGCGCGTCCAGGAACGTGTTCGCCGCCGCGTATCCGCTCTGTCCCGCGGTGCCCAGCACGCCGGCGGCCGAGGAGAAGAGCACGAAGGCCGACAGGTCCGCGTCCCGGGTCAGTTCGTGCAGGTTCAGCGCGCCGTCCACCTTCGGCCGCAGCACCCCCTCGACCCGCTCGGGCGTCAGCGAGGTGAGGACGCCGTCGTCCAGGACACCGGCGGCATGGACCACCGCCGTCAGCGGACGGTCTGCGGGGATCCGTGCCAGCGTCGCCGCCAGCGCGTCCCGGTCGGCCACGTCACAGGCCGCCACCGTCACCCGGGCACCCTGAGCGGTGAGTTCCTCCTCCAGCTCGGCCGCACCCGCCGCCCCGCGACCGCTGCGGCTGGTGAACAGCAGGTCGCTCACACCGTGCCGGGCCACCAGATGGCGGGCGACCAGCGCGCCGAGCCCGCTCGTCCCGCCGGTGATCAGCACCGTGCCGCCGGGTGTGAAGCGCGGCCCGTCGCCCGTCCCCGCGGCGTCCGCCGGGACGCGGGTGAGACGCGGCGCGTGCACCACGCCCCGCCGCACCACAACCTGCGCCTCGCCCGACGACAGCGCCGCCGGCAGCACCCGCAGCGACGCGTCGTCGCCGTCGACGTCCAGCAAGCCGAACCGGCCGGGGTGCTCCGACTGCGCCGACCGCAGCAGGCCCCACAGCGGGGCGTGCGCAAGATCGTGCGGCGCGTCCTCGCCCACCGACACGGCGTGCCGGGTGACGAAGACCAGCCGCGACGCGGCGAACCGCTCGTCGGCAAGCCAGCCCTGCGCCAGCGCGAGCGCGCGGTGCACGGCCTCCCGCACGTCCTCGGCCCGGCCGGTGTCTCGCCTGGTGCCGTCCCAGCACGGCACCAGGACCACCTCGGGCAGCACGGCCCCGGAGGCGACGGCGCCGGCCAGCGCGTCCAGGTCGTCGTACCCGTCCCACCGCGTGCCGGACGGCTCCACGACGGCCGCCAGCTCCACACCACCCGGTTCCAGCACGGCCCAGGCGCCCGACGCAAAGGCCGGGGCCGCCGGGAGGGCGAGCTGTTCGCCGGTGATCCGGAACAGCGAACGGCGGCGCCCGCCGCGCGCGTTCTCCAGGCGTCCCGGCGACACGGGCCGCACCATCAGCGAATCGACCGAGAGCACCGGCGCGCCGGACAGGTCGGTCGCCGTCAGCGACACGGTGTCCGGGCCCGTCGCCGACAGCCGCACCCGCAGCGCCGCCGCCCCCGCGGAGTGCAGGGTGACGCCCTTCCAGGCGTACGGCAGCAGCGGGTCACCGGAGTGGGCCACCAGGCCGCCCAGGACGACCGCGTGCAGCGCGGCGTCGAACAGCGCCGGGTGCACCCCGTAGTTCCGGGCCTGGTCCTGGTCGGGAAGGCTCACCTCGGCGAAGAGGTCCCGCCCGTGCCGCCGGACCGCGCGCAGCCCCTGGAACGCCGGTCCGTAGCCGAGTCCGGCCGCCGCGAGCACCGCGTACCCGCCGTCCAGCTCCACCGGCTCGGCGCCCGCCGGCGGCCACTCGGCCACCGGCGCCGCAGGCGTGCCGCCGTGGACGCCGAGCACACCGACGGCGTGCCGCAGCCACGGAGTGTTCTCACCGGACTCACCAGTTTCACCGGACTCATCGGCCTTCTCCGGCCGCGAGTGCACCTCCACCGACCGGCGCCCGGTCTCGTCCGGTTCCTCGACCATCACCCGCAGCTGGACGCCGCCGTCCCGCTCGACGATCAGCGGCTCCAGGAGCGTGAGCTCCTCGACCGTGCCGCAGCCGGTGACCTGCGCTGCGCGCAGGACCAGCTCGGCGAGCCCGGTGCCCGGGAAGAGGACCGTGTCCAGCACCGTGTGGTCCGCGAGCCAGGGCTGTGCCTGCGCCGAGAGCCGACCGGTCAGGACCGTGCCGGCCGGGCTGGGCAGGGTGACCACGGCGCTGAGCACCGGGTGCGAGCTGCGCCCCAGACCCGCCGAGGTGACGTCGGCCGGCCCGCCGGAGCGCCGCAGCCAGTACCGCTCGCCCCCGAACGGGTAGGTCGGCAGCTCGGTCAGCCCGACGCGCCCCGGGAAGGTACCCGGCCAATCCACCGGTGTGCCGCCGACGTGCAGCTGCGCGGCCGAGGTGAGGAAGCGCCGCAGTCCGCCGTCGTCGCGGCGCAGCGAACCCACCGCCACCGCGTGCGGGGCGTTCGCGGCGTCCATGGTCTCCTGGATCGCCACCGACAGGACGGGGTGCGGACTGGCCTCGACGAAGACGTCGAACCCGTCGTCGAGGAGGAGGCGCGTCACCTGTTCCAGCCGGACCGTCTCCCGGAGGTTGCGGTACCAGTACGCGGCGTCGAGCTGCGTGGTGTCCAGCTCCGTGCCGGTGACCGTGGAGTAGAAGGGGACGTCCGAAGGCATCGGGGAGAGGGGCGCCAGGTCCCGCAGCAGCTGCTCCCGGACCTGCTCGACCTGCGGCGAGTGCGAGGCGTAGTCCACCGGCAGCGTCCTGGCCCGGATCCCGTCGGCCTTGCAGCGCGCCACCAGCTCCTCCAGGGCCCGCGGATCACCGGCGACGACCGTGGACGACGCGCCGTTGACCGAGGCGACGGACAGCCGGTCCTCCCACCGGGCCAGCAGGGCGGACACGTCGTCCTCGCCCAGAGCGACGGACACCATGCCGCCCCGGCCGGACATCGCGGCCAGGGCCTTGCTGCGCAGGGCCACCGCGCGGGCCGCGTCCTGGAGCGTCAGCGCCCCGGCCACGCAGGCGGCGGCGATCTCCCCCTGGCTGTGCCCCATCACCGCGTGCGGCCGGACCCCCAGGGACTGCCACAGGGCGGCCAGGGACACCATGACCGAGAACAGCGCGGGCTGCACGACGTCCACCCGGTCCAGGGACGGCGCGTCGCCCGCGCCGCGCAGCAGACCCGTCAGCGACCAGTCCACGAAGGGGGCGAGGGCGGCCTCGCACTCCTGGATCCGGGCGGCGAACACCTCGCTGCCGTCGAGGAGTTCCGAAGCCATGCCCGGCCACTGCGACCCCTGGCCGGAGAAGACGAACACCGTCTTCCCGCGTGTCTGTGCCTCGCCCACGACGACCGAGTCCCGGTCACGGCCCGCGGCCAGCGCGGCCAGCCCCTCCAGCAGGGACTGCCGCCCGTCCCCGACCACGACGGCGCGGTGACCGAGCAGGGCACGGGTCGTGGCCAGGGAACGGCCGACGCCCGCCACGTCGAACCCGGGATCGCCGGCGAGGTGCGAGAGCAGCCGACGGGCCTGCGCGCGCAGCGCCTCGGCGGTCCTCCCGGACAGGGGCCAGGGCACAGCCGCCGGCGCATCCGGCGCGGGGCCGTCGGCGCGGGGCTCGCCGGCCGCGGACGGGGGCTGTTCGATGATCACGTGGGCGTTGGTCCCGCTGATGCCGAAGGAGGAGACCGCGGCCCGGCGCGGCCGGCCGGTCTCGGGCCACGGCTCGGCCTCGGCCATCAGCGACAGCCCGCTCTGCGACCAGTCGATCTCGGGGGTGGGCCGGTCGACGTGCAGCGTCCGGGGCAGCACCCCGTGCTTCATCGCCGCCACCATCTTGATGACACCGGCGATCCCCGCGGCGGCCTGCGTGTGCCCGATGTTGGACTTCACCGAGCCCAGGCGCAGCGGGCGGTCCGGCTCCCGCTCGCGCCCGTACGTCGCCGCCAGCGCCTGTGCCTCGATCGGGTCGCCCAGCTTCGTGCCGGTGCCGTGCGCCTCCACCACGTCGACGTCACCGGCCGACAGGCGGGCGTCGGCGAGGGCGCGCCGGATCACCCGCTGCTGGGAGGGGCCGTTCGGCGCGGTCAGGCCGTTGCTGGCGCCGTCGGAGTTGACCGCGGAGCCGCGGACGACCGCCAGGACGGGGTGGCCGCTTCGCCGCGCGTCCGACAGCCGCTCCAGCAGGAGCATGCCGACGCCCTCGCCCCAGCCGGTGCCGTCGGCGGACGCCGCGAACGCCTTGCAGCGGCCGTCCGGGGAGAGCCCCCGCTGGCGGCTGAACTCCAGGAAGATGTCGGGGGTCGCCATGACGGCGGCCCCGCCGGCCATGGCGAGCGAGCACTCGCCGCGCCGCAGGGACTGCACCGCCATGTGCAGCGCCACGAGGGACGAGGAGCAGGCGGTGTCGATGGTCAGCGCGGGACCCTCGACGCCGAGGGCGTAGGCGATCCGGCCGGACATGACACTCGCCGTGCTCCCGGTCAGGAGATAGCCGCCCAGTTCCTCGGGGGCCTGGCGCGGATCGGAGGGGTACCCCTGGGACGCGGCTCCGACGAACACCCCCACCGGGCTTCCCTTGAGGGACGTCGGGGCGATGCCGGCCCGCTCCAGCGCCTCCCAGGAGGTCTCCAGCAGCAGTCGCTGCTGAGGGTCCATGGCGAGGGCCTCACGCGGGCTGATCCCGAACAGCTCGGCGTCGAACCGTGCGGCGTCGTCGAGGAACCCGCCCACGCGCACGTACGTCGTCCCCGGCCGCACGCCGTCCGGGTCGTACAGCGCGTCCACGTCCCAGCCACGGTCGGCGGGGAACGGGGTGACCACGTCGGCCTCGTCGGCGACGAGCCGCCACAGGTCCTCCGGGCTCGCGATGCCACCGGGGTAGCGGCAGCTCATCGACACGATCGCGATCGGCTCGTCGTCCCCGGGCGCGGCGCCCGGTACGGCGGCGACGGCCGCCTCGGTGCCCCGTAGTCCGGCCAGCAGGTGCCGGGCCAGCAGGACCGGCGTCGGATGGTCGAAGATCAGGGTCGACGACAGCTGCTTCCCGGTGGCACCGCTGAGGCGGTTGCGCAGTTCGACGGCGGTCAGCGAGTCGAAGCCCGCCTCCTTGAACGTCGCGTCGGGGGTGACCCGGGTGGGGTCGGTGTGCCCGAGCACCGTCGCCGCGTGGGTGCGCACGAGGTCGAGGAGCAGCTGGTCGCCCTCGGCCTCGGACACGGTGGCCAGCCGGTTCTGCAGCCCGCCGGCCGCGGTGGGCCGTGCCGCGGCACGGCCCACCCGCCGCTTCGGTGTCCTGGCGAGGTCCCGCAGCATGTACGGGACCTCGTCGCCCGCCGCCCGGCGCAGCACCGAGACGTCCACCCGGGCCGGGACGACGGCGGCCTCGCCCGCCGCGACGGCCGCGTCGAAGAGGTCCAGGCCCTCGTCGTCCGACAGGGGCACCAGACCGGTGCGGCCGAGCCGGGCCCGGTCCACCTCGCCGAGCCCGCCGAGCATGCTGCCGGAGTCCTCCCACGGCCCCCAGGCCAGGGAGACGGCGGGCAGACCCGCGGCCCGGCGCCGGCTCGCCAGCGAGTCCAGGACGACGTTCGCCGCCGCGTAGTTCGCCTGCCCCGCCCCGCCGAGCACCCCGGCCGTCGAGGAGAACAGGACGAACGTGGCCAGATCCGCGTCCCGGGTGAGCTCGTCGAGATGCAGCGCCGCGTCCGCCTTGGGGCGCAGGACGGTGTCCAGCCGCTCGGGCGTCAAGGACCCGAGGACGCCGTCATCCAGCACCCCGGCCGTGTGCACGACACCGGTCAGCGGGTGGGCCGCCGGGACCGAGCCGAGCAGGTGCTCCAGTGCGGCGCGGTCGGTGAGGTCGCACGCCGCCACCCTCACCTCGGCTCCCCGTGCGGTGAGGTCCGCCACCAGGTTGTCCGCGCCCGGTGCCCCGGCACCCCGGCGGCCGGCCAGCAGCAGGTGCCGCACGCCGTGGCGCTCCACCAGTCGGCGGGCCACCGCCGAGCCGAGCGCGCCGGTCCCCCCGGTGATCAGCACCGTCCCCTGCGGATCGAATCCCGACGGCACCGTCACGACCACCTTGCCGACGTGCCGTGCCTGGCTGAGGTACCGGAACGCCTCGGCCGCACGGCGGACGTCCCACACGGTCACGGGCGGCAGGCGCAGCACACCGCGCCCGAACAGCCCCATCAGGTCCGTCAGCATCGCCCGGATGCCGTCCGGCCCCGCGTCGACCAGGTCGAACGCCTGATAGCGCACCCCGTCGTACGCGGCCGCGACCATCTCGGGGTCCCGTATGTCGGTCTTGCCCATCTCCAGGAACCGGCCCCCCGCGGCCAGCAGCCGCAAGGACGCGTCGACGAACTCCCCCGCCAGGGAGTCCAGGACGACGTCCACGCCACGGCCCCCGCTGGTGCGCCGGAACTTCTCCTCGAACTCCAGCGTCCTGGACGAAGCGATGTGCCCCTCGTCCAGGCCCATCGCCCGCAGCGCGTCCCACTTCGCCGGACTGGCGGTCGCGTACACCTCGGCGCCCAGGCGCCGGGCCAGCTGGACGGCGGCCGTGCCGACGCCGCCGGCCGCGGCGTGCACCAGCACCGACTGCCCGGGGCGCAGTTTCGCGAGGGCGGACAGCGCGTAGTACGCGGTCAGGAAGACGGCCGGCACGGACGCCGCCTGCGGGAACGACCAGCCGTCCGGGATCCTGGCGACCATGCGCTCGTCGGTCACGGCGACCGGGCCGATCCCGCCGAAGACCATACCGAGGACCCGGTCGCCGGGTGCCACCGACGTGACGGCGGACCCCACCTCCGTGACCACCCCGGCGCCCTCCACGCCGAGCGGCACGGCCTCTCCCGGGTACATGCCCAGGGCATTCAGCACGTCACGGAAGTTCAGCCCGGCCGCGCGCACCGCCACCCGCACCTGACCGGGGCCCAGCGGCTGTTCGGCCTCCGGGTGAGGGACCAGAGCGAGACCGTCCAGGGTCCCGCCGCCGGAGTCCAGCCGCCAGGCGGGCGCCGCCGGCACGGACAGCGTGTCCTGCGGGCGCAGCCGGACCAGGCGGGGGACCTTGAACTCGCCGTCACGCAGGGCGAGCTGCGGCTCTCCGGAGGCGACGGCCTCGGCCAGCGCGCCGTACGAGGCGTCCCGCCCGTCCACGTCGGCCAGGACGAACCGGCCGGGGTACTCCGACTGGGCCGTGCGCACCAGACCCCAGACGGCGCTCTGCGCCGGATCCGGCACGTCCTGCGCCTCCACGGCGACAGCACGCTCCGTCATGAGGACCAGCCGGCTGCCGGCGTGCCGCTCGTCGGCCAGCCACGCCTGCACGAGCCCGAGTGCCCGGTGAGCGGCCGACCGCACCGCGTCCGCGTCGTCGGACGCGGGCAGGCCGTCGGCGCGGCAGGGCACCAGCACCGCGTCGGGGACCCGCCCGCCTGCCTCGCCCGCCCGCAACAGCGCGGCCAGATCCCGGTGCACCCCGGCGGGCGCACCGCCCAGCCGCGCGGCCAGATCCCCCGCGCCCGCGCCCGCGACCGCCCAGTCCGGCGCCGCGCCACGGGCCGTCGGCGCCGCGCGTGTCTCCCAGTCCGTCCGGAACAGCCGGTCGTGCACGGCGCTCCCGGCCCCGTCGATCCGGTCGCGGGACGCCGGGCGCAGCACCAGCGCGTCGGCCGACAGCACGAGCGCACCCGTCTCGTCCCAGGCCACCACGGAGACCGCGTCCTCACCCGCCGGCGCCAGCCGCACGCGCAGGCTCGCGGCGCCGACGGCGTGCCGGGTGACACCGCGCCAGACGAACGGCAGCAGGGCCCGGTCCCAGCCGGGGAGCACGACACCCAGCGCGACCCCGTGCAGGGCCGAGTCGAGCAGCGCGGGATGCGCGCCGAACTCTTCGGCCCCGGCACCGTCCGGCAGACCGGCCTCCACGAACAGCTCGTCTCCGCGCCGCCAGGCCGCCCGCAGCCCCTGGAACACCGGCCCGTACTCCAGGCCGGTCTCCGCCATCGAGGGGTAGAGCCCGGTGACGTCCACCGCCTCCCCGCCGTGCGGGGGCCACACGGCCAGGTCCTCGGGTGTGGGGGCGCCCGTCCGTGCGAGGACGCCGGTGGCGTGCGGGGTCCACGGCTCGTCGTCCGCCGCGCCGTCCGGCCGGGAACGCACGTCCAGCGACCGCCGTCCGGACTCGTCCACGGCGCCCACCCGCACCCGCAGGTCGACCGCGCCCTGTCCGGGCAGCACGAGAGGCGTGTGGAACGTCAGTTCCTCCACCTGCTCGCAGCCGGCCCGTTCCCCGGCGTGCAGGGCCAGTTCGAGGAAGGCGGTGCCGGGAAGCAGCGCCCGGCCGAACACCTGGTGATCGGCGATCCAGCCGTGGCCGGCCGTCGAAAGCCGTCCGGTGAGGACCAGTTCGTCGTCGGCGAGGGACACCACCGCGCCGAGCAGCGGATGACCGGCCGCGGCGAGCCCCGCGGAACCGATGGCGGCCGACGGCGCCAGCGCGTCCATCCAGTAGCGGCGCAGCTGGAAGGCGTAGGTGGGCAGGTCGCACGGCCGTGCGCCGCTCGTGACGTAGAACGCCGTCCAGTCGACCGGGACACCGCGGGTGTGCAGCCGGGCCAGCGCGGTGGTGAGGGCGAGTTCCTCGCCTCGGTCCGAGCGCAGCGCCGGCGCCAGGTCGGCGTCCGGCGCGGTGAGCGTGTCCCGGCCCATGGCCGACAGCACGCCCTCGGGGCCCAGTTCCAGGAAGGTGCGGACACCCCCGGCCTCCATGACCCGCAGCGCGTCCGCGAACCGCACGGTCCCCCGGGCGTGCCGGACCCAGTACTCCGGATCGCGGATCTCCTCGTCCGTGATCTCCTCGCCGGTCAGCGCCGACACGACCGGCAGAACGGGGGAGTGGAAGGACAGCCCGCCGACGACCCTGCGGAACTCCGGCAGCATGGCGTCCATGAGCGGCGAGTGGAAGGCGTGGCTGACCGTCAGCTCCTTCGTCTTGCGCCCCTCGGCGGCGAAGTGCGCGGCGACCCGACGCACGGCCCCGGCCTCCCCGGAGACCACCACGGAGGACGGGCCGTTCACCGCGGCCAGGCCGATCAGGTCCGCGTGCCGGGCCACCAGCGGCAGCACCTCCTCCTCGGTCGCCTGGACGGCGACCATGGCGCCGCCCTCCGGCAGGGCCTGCATCAGCCGGCCCCGCGCCGCCACCAGCGCCGCCGCGTCCTCCAGCGAGAACACCCCGGCCACGTGGGCGGCGGCCACCTCACCGATGGAGTGGCCCGCCACCCGGTCCGGGTGGACACCCCAGTGGGCGAGCAGCCGGAAGAGCGCGACCTCCAGCGCGAACAGCGCCGGCTGGGTGTACTCGGTCCGGTCGAGCAGCGCGCCCGCGTCCGGCGCCCCGAACACCACCTCGCGCAGCGGCCGCTCCAGATGCGGGTCCAGCGCCGCGCACACCGCGTCGAACGCCTCTGCGAACACCGGTGAGACCGCGTGGAGTTCACGCCCCATCCCGGCCCGCTGACTGCCCTGGCCGGTGAAGAGGAACCCGAGCTTCCCGGGTGTCACCGTGCCCGGGGCGACCCTCGGATCGGGATGGTCCTCGGCGAGCGCCGCCAGCCCCTGGACCAGCTCGTCGCCGCTGCCCGCGACGACGGCGGCCCGGTGGGGCAGGGCCGCCCGCGTGGTGGCGAGCGCGTGCCCGACGTCCGCAGGGTCGAGCGGGCCGCGCTCCTCCAGCCAGGCCAGCAGCGCGCGCGCCTGGCCCCGCAAGGCGTCCTGGCTCCGCGCGGAGAGCACCCACGGCACCACGCGGAGCGGAGCGGAGGCGGCCGGGGGAAGGGCGGAGTCGGCGGCGGGCGCCTGCTCCAGGATCACGTGGGCGTTGGTGCCGCTGATCCCGAAGGACGACACCCCGGCGCGCCGGGGCCGCCCGGTGTCCGGCCAGTCGACGGCCCGCGTCAGCAGTTCCAGGTGCCCTGCCGACCAGTCCACGTGCGGCGTCGGCTCGTCGACGTGCAGGGTCTGCGGCAGCACGCCGTGCTGCATCGCCAGCACCATCTTGATGACGCCGACGACCCCGGCAGCCGCCTGGGTGTGTCCGACGTTGGACTTCACCGAGCCCAGCCACAGAGGTTCGGCGCGGTCCTGCCCGTACGTGGCCAGGAGCGCCTGCGCCTCGATCGGGTCGCCCAGGGTGGTGGCCGTGCCGTGCGCCTCGACCGCGTCGACGTCCTGCGGGGCCAGCCGCGCGTCCGCCAGCGCCTGCCGGATCACCCGCTGCTGGGAGGGGCCGTTCGGCGCGGCGAGGCCGTTGCTCGCACCGTCCTGGTTCGTCGCGCTGCCGCGCACCACGGCCAGGACCCGGTGGCCGGCCCGCCGGGCGTCGGACAGCCGCTCCAGCAGCAGGACACCGACGCCCTCGGACAGCCCCGTGCCGTCCGCCGCCGCCGCGAAGGACCGGCACCGCCCGTCCGCGGACAGCCCGCGCTGCCGGCTGAAGCCCTGCAGCTGGGCGGGCGTGGTCATCACGGTGACACCGCCAGCCAGCGCGAGGGAGCACTCGTCCCGGCGCAGCGCCTGGCACGCCGCGTGGATCGCCACCAGCGACGCCGAACAGGCGGTGTCGACGGTCACCGCGGGGCCTTCCAGGCCGAGCGTGTACGAAATGCGGCCGGAGAGCACACTCGCCGCCCCCGCGGTCAGGAAGTACCCCTCGTACTCCCCGAGGTCGGCCGGCCGGACACGCGTCGCGTAATCCTGGAACGCCGTTCCCAGGAACACGCCCGTGCGGCTGCCGTGCAGCGCCGTCGGGTCGATTCCGGCCCGCTCCAGCGTTTCCCACGACGTCTGCAGCAGCAGCCGCTGCTGCGGGTCCATGGCCACCGCCTCGCGGGGGCTGATCCCGAAGAACTCCGCGTCGAATCCGGCCAGGTCGGTGAGGAAACCGCCGTGGCGCGTGTAGATGGTGCCGGGCCGGTCCGGGGCCGGGTCGAACAGCGCGTCGAGGTCCCAGCCCCGGTCCGCCGGGAACTCGGACACGGCATCGCCGCCCGCCGCGATGAGCTGCCAGAACTGCTCCGGGCTGCGCACATCGCCCGGGAGGTGACAGCCCATGGCGACGATGGCGATCGGCTCGTGCCGCGCGGCGGCCAGGTCCTCGTTCTCCCGCCGGAGCCGTTCCGTCTCCTTCATGGACGCGCGCAGGGCATCGACGATCTTGTCCGGCGAAGTAGCCATGACCCCTCACAGATCGGTTTCCTCGGAAAATCGGTCGTTTCGCGTGCGGTCTCCCGCTCGCCTACTGCTCGCCGAGCATCAGCCGCACCAGATCGTCGACGTCCAGTTCGTCTATGTGCTCTTCCGCCTCCTGGATCTCCCTCGCACGTTCCCGGTCCCTTTCGCCGGCCGCCGCGGCGGTGTCCGCGGATTCGCCCGCGTCCTGCGGAAAAGCGGTGGCCACCAGGAAATCGGCCAGTTTCTCCAGCGACGGGTGGTCGAACACCACGGTGACCGGCAGGCCCAGGCCGGTGTGGTCCTGGAGCCGGTTGCGCAGTTCCACCGCGATCACGGAGTCGACGCCCAGGTCCTTGAACGGCGAGCGGTCGCCGACCTGGCTCTCGTCGGCGTGTCCGAGGACGGTCGCCACCTGGGTGCGGGCGAGCGCGGCGGCGGCCTCCCTGCGCCGGCCCGGACTCAGCCCGGCGAGCCGCTCCGTCAGCGTCCCCGCCGCCGGGGCGCCGTCCTGCGGCCGCGTCTCCCGCAGCGCGTCGCGCACCTCGGGCAGTTCGGTGAGCAGCCGGCTCGGCGTCGTCGCGGAGAACGCCGCGAAGAACGTCTCCCAGACCACGTCCGTGATCACCGGTGACGACGTGTCGAGTGCGCAGTGCCGCAGGTTCTCGACCGCCTGCCGCGGTGCCATGAGCCTGATCCCCTGCCGGGCCAGCGCCTTGTCCAGGCCGTCGCGCGACGTCATGCCGCCGCCGTCCCACGGGCCCCAGACCACCGAGGCGGCCACCAGCCCCTGTGCCCGGCGGTGGGCCGCCAGGCCGTCCAGGAAGGCGTTCGCCGCCGCGTACGCGCCGTGGCCCGCGCTGCCCCACAGCGCCGAGACGGACGAGAACAGGACGAACGCGTCCAGGTCCCGGTCGCGCGTGAGGTCGTGCAGGTGCTGCGCGGCGTCGGCCTTGGCCCGCACCACGTCCGCGAAGCGCCGCGGGGTCAGCGAGCCGAGCGGGACGCTCTCGATCGCCCCGGCCGCGTGGACGACCGCCCGGACGCCGGCGCCGTCCGCGTCCAGCGCCGCCAGCAGCCCGGCGAGCGTCCCGCGGTCGGCGACGTCGCCGGCCACGATGTCGACCTGGACCCCGAGGCCGCTCAGCTCCGCCTCCAGCTCGACGGCGCCCGCCGCCTCCCGGCCGCTGCGGCTCACCAGCACGAGGCGCTCCGCCCCGTTGTCCGCCAGCCAGCGCGCGGCATGTGCGCCGAGCGCACCGGTGCCGCCGGTGACGAGGACGGTGCCGCGGGGCGTCCATCGCCCCGCGCCGGAGGTGTCCCGCCGGGGCGCGCGCAGCAGCCTGCAGACGTACACCCCCGAGGACCGCAGTGCGAGTTGGTTCTCGCCGTCCGGACCGGCCAGCACGGCGGGCAGCCGCCCGACGACCCTGCTGTCCTCCTGCTCGGGCAGATCTACCAGGCCGCCCCACCGCTGGGGGAACTCCACCGCCGCGACCCGGCCGAGCCCCCAGATCTGGGTCTGCTCGGGCCTGGTCACCGAATCACCGGCGCCGGCCGTCACCGCACCCCGGGTCACGCACCACAACCGGGCGGACATCCCGGCGTCCCCGAGGGCCTGGACCAGCGTCAGGACGGTGTCCAGGTGCGCGGACGCCGAAGGGAGCACCGGCCCCGCGTCCGGCCCCGGCAGCGCCAGCACCCCGGCAGGTTCCGGCCCTTCCGAGGCCACGGACCGCAGCCGTTGCGCCAGCTCCTGGCGGCCGATCCCCGCCGGCACCACCAGCGAGACCGCCTGCGCGCCGCTCCTGTCCAGGGTCTCCACGACGGCCGCCGTCAGCCGCTCGTGCTCGACGCCTTCGGGGACGACCACCAACCACCGGCCGGACAGGACGCCCGCCGGAACCTTCGGCAACGGCTGCCAGGCGATCCGGTAGGACCAGGAGTCGGCGGCGGCATGTTCGCGCTGCCGGCGGCGCCACGCGGTCAGCGCCGGCAGCAGCGCCCGCAGAGCGTCCGGTTCCCCGGCCCCGATCTCGGTGGCCAACTCCTGCTCGTCGCCGCGTTCCACCATGTTCCAGAACCGTCGTTCCGGGTCGTCGCCCGGCACGGTCACTGCCTGCGGGGCGGACGCCGTCAGCCAGTACCGCTGGTGCTGGAAGGCGTAGGTCGGCAGATCGACCCGCGCCGCACCGGACCCGGCGAAGACGGTCCGCCAGTCCACCGAGGCCCCGAGGACGTACGCCTGCGCGAGCGAGGTCAAGAAGCGCCGGGGACCGCCGTCCTCGCGCCGCAACGACCCCACCACCGCACCGGACCCGCCGAACGTTTCGACGGCTTCCTGGGCACCGACACTCAGCACGGGGTGCGGGCTGACCTCGACCAGGAGCGTGTGCCCCTTCTTCAGGGCCGTCCCCATCGCCCGCTCGAACTGGACGGGTTCCCGCAGGTTGCGGTACCAGTACTCGGCGTCCAGCTCACGGGTGTCCAGGAGCTCCCCGCTCACCGTCGAGTAGAAGGGGACGTCGCCGCGCCGGGGCTCGATCCCGCGCAACTCCTCCAGCAGCCGCTCACGGATCGTCTCGACCTGCGCGGAGTGCGCCGCGTAGCTCACCGGGATCTGTTTGGCCCGCACACCCTCGGTGGCGCAGGCGGCCAGCACCTCCTCCAGCGCCCGCTGTTCCCCGGAGACGACCACCGACGACGGCCCGTTGACCACCGCGATGTCCAGGCGCTCGTCCCAGCACGGCAACTGCCGTACCCGCTCGGCCGACAGCGCCACCGACACCATGCCGCCCAGACCGGAGATCTCGGTCAGTGCCCGGCTGCGCAGGGCGACGATCCTCGCGGCGTCCTCCAGCGAGAGCCCACCCGCCACACAGGCCGCGGCGATCTCGCCCTGGCTGTGCCCGATCACCGCGCTGGGGCGCACGCCGTGGGACTCCCAGAGCCGGGCGAGCGAAACCATCACCGCGAACAGCGCCGGCTGCACCACATCGACCCGCTCCAGTGTCGGCGCGCCGGGGGTGCACCGCAGGACGTCCAGGAGCGACCAGTCCACGACGGATCCGAGCGCCGCGTCGCACGCGTGGATCCGCTCGCGGAACACCGGTGAGGAGTCCATGAGTTCCACCGCCATCCCAGCCCACTGCGCCCCCTGGCCGGGAAAGACGAACACGGTCTCGGCGCCGCTCACCGCGGTGCCGCGCACCACGTTGTCCGAGGGGGTGTCCCGCACCAGCGCGTCCACCGCGGACAGCAGCTCGCACCCCTCACCGCCGATCAGCACGGCACGGTGCTCGAACGCGGACCGAGTGGTGGCCAGCGACAGCCCGATGTCGGCAGGAGCGAGGTCCTCACGGCCGTCGAGACAGGTCCGCAGGGCGGCAGCCTGGTCGCGCAGGGCCTCGGGCGTCTTCGCCGACAGCGTCCACGGCAGCACGTCCGCCGGTGCCGGGGCCGTTTCCAGGACCCGGTCGTGGCCGCCGGACGCGCTCGGCGCTTCGGCGGGGGCCTGTTCGAGGATGGCGTGGACGTTCGTTCCGCTGATGCCGAACGAGGAGACAGCCGCCCTGCGCACCCGCTCGCCCTCCGGCCACGGTGCCGCCTCGGTCAACAGGGCCACCGAGCCCGAGGACCAGTCCACGTGCGGCGTCGGCTCGTCGATGTGCAGGCTGGCGGGCAGCCGCCCGTTGCGCAGAGCCATTACGATCTTGATCACCGAGGCGACTCCGGCGGCCGCCTGAGTGTGGCCGATGTTCGACTTCACCGAGCCGAGCCACAGCGGCCGGTCGCCCGAACGGCCTCGGCCGTAGGCGGCCACCAGGGCCTGCGCCTCGATCGGATCACCCAGCTTCGTGCCGGTGCCGTGCGCCTCCACCGCATCGACGTCCTGCGGCGTGAGCCGGGCGTCGGCCAGCGCCTGCCGGATCACCCGCTCCTGCGACGGCCCGTTCGGAGCCGTCAGCCCGTTGCTCGCGCCATCCTGGTTGACCGCCGAACCACGGACGAGCGCGAGGACCGGATGACCGAGGCGCCGGGCGTCCGACAGACGCTCCAGCACCAGCATGCCCACGCCTTCGCTCCAGCCCGTACCGTCGGCCGACCGGGCGAACGGCTTGCAGCGGCCGTCGGGCGCCAGGCCGCGTTGCTGGGCGAACTCCACGAACATGCCCGGCGTCGCCATCACAGTCACCCCGCCGGCCAGTGCCAGCGTGCACTCACCGTGCTGCAGGGACCGGCGCGCCATGTGCAGGGCGGCGAGCGAGGAGGAGCAGGCGGTGTCCACGGTGACCGCGGGGCCCTCCAGACCGAGGGTGTACGCCACCCGCCCCGAGACGACGCTCGCCGTGTTGCCGGTCAGAGCGAAGCCCTGGGTGCCCTCGGCCGGTTCACCCAGCCGGGGCCCGTAGTCCTGCGTCATCGCCCCCGCGAACACGCCGACCTGGCTGCCTCGTAGCGACAGCGGGTCGATCCCCGCCCGCTCCAGCGCCTCCCAGGAGGTCTCCAGCACCAGCCGCTGCTGCGGATCCATCGCCAGCGCCTCACGCGGGCTGATCCCGAAGAACCCCGCGTCGAATGCGGCCGCGTCGTAGAGGAAGCCCCCCTCCCGCGCGTACCGGACCTCCGGGTTCTCCGGGTCGCGCAGCTCACCGGTGTCCCAGCCGCGGTCGTCGGGAAAGGCGGACACGGCGTCCCTGCCCTCGGACACCAGGCGCCACAGGTCCTCCGGCGAGCAGACCTCCCCGGGGAACCGGCATCCCATGCCCACGATGGCGATCGGCTCGAATTGCGGGGCCGCCACCGGCAGACTGCCGGTGGCCGGCTCCTCGCCCGCCAGCAGGGACTGCAGGAAGCGGGCCAGCGAGTCCGGCGTGGGGTGGTTGTAGATCAAGGTGGGCGCCAGCTGTGCCAGTCCGGTCGCCTCGGCGATGCGGTCGCGGAACTCGACTGCGGTGAGCGAGTCGAACCCCAGCTCCTTGAACGTCCTGCCGCCGTCGACGAGATCGGACGACATGTGCCCGAGTACCGCCGCCACGCTCATCCGCACGAGCTGCGGCATGTCCGCTTCGGCAGCGGCGACGACCGGCTCCGCGGCCGGCGCGACACCGCTCGCCGGATCGAGCACCGCGTCGCCGTGCTGTCCTGCGGCAGGCTCGCCCGGCGCGCCGAGCCAGAAGGAACGGCGCTGGAAGGCGTACGTCGGCAGGTCCGGCCGCGCGTCGGCCCAGCCGGTGAACGGCTCCCAGTCCACCCGCGCGCCGCATGCGAACGCCTCGGCCAGTGCGGTGGCCACCGTACGGTCCTCCGGCTGGCCCCGGCGCAGCAACGGGACGATCGCGGCGCCGGACGGTGTCCCCTCGACGGCGAGGCTCTCGCGGACCATCGAGGTCAGGCCCCCGGGGCCCACCTCCAGGTAGTTCGTGACGCCTTCCGACCGCAGGAGACGGACACCGTCGAAGAAGCGCACGGACGCCCGGATGTGACGGGTCCAGTAGTCCGGCGACCGGAGTTCGTCCGCTGTGGCGAGACGTCCTGTGACGTTGGAGACGACCGGAAGCTCCGGGGTGCCGTAGTCCAACTGCGCGGCGACGGCACGGAACTCGTCCAGCACACCGTCCATGTGCGGTGAGTGGAACGCGTGGCTGACCTTGAGCCGCTTGGTCCTGCGACCCCTCGCCTCGAACTGCGCGGCGACATCGGCGACGGCTCTCGGGTCACCGGAGATCACCGTGGCCCGTGGCCCGTTGACCGCGGCGACCGAGACCTCCTGGTCCAGCCCGGACAGGGCCGCGCGGACCTCCGTCTCGTCGGCCTCCAGCGCCACCATGGCGCCGCCCTCGACGGCCTGCTGCATCAGCCGTCCGCGGGCCGTGACGAGGGTGCAGGCGTCCTCCAGGGAGAACACTCCGGCGACATGGGCCGCGGCGATCTCTCCCACGGAGTGCCCGAGCAGGAAGTCCGGACGCAGCCCGCACCGCTGGAGCAGGCGAGCGAGCGCTACCTCCAGTGCGAACAGCGAGACCTGGGCGAAGTCCGTCCGGTCGAGCAGCGCGGCCTCGGGTGTACCGGGTTCCGCGAAAAGGACATTCTGGAGCCGGTGGGGCAACCGGGTGTCCAGCCGGTCGCACACCTCGTCCAACGCCTCGGAGAACGCCGGAACCGTCGCGTGGAGCCGACGCCCCATCCCGGTACGCTGGCTGCCCTGGCCCGTGAAGAGGAACGCCGTCCCGCCCGCACCCCGCGCGGAGCCCCGCACCACGTTCGCGGCGGGCACACCGCGCACCAGCGCGTCCAGACCGCTCAGGAAGTCGTCCCGGTCGCTGCCCAGAACCACCGCGCGCTCCTCGAACGCCATGCGGTGCGCGGCGAGCGAGCCCCCGACGCTCTCCGGATCCAGCCCGGGATACGTGGTGACGTGCTCGCGGAGCCGCTCCGCCTGCGAACGGAGCGCGGCACGGGACCTCCCCGAGACCACCCAGGGCAGCAGCGAGAGACCCTCGGCACGCCGGCCGCCGACGGCTGCGGGGGACACCGCTGCCAGATGACGGTCCGAGAGCACCACATGACAGTTCGTGCCGCCCATGCCGAACGAGCTGACACCCGCCAGGAACGGCCCGTCGCCACGAGGCCGTCGGCTCAGCGCGGTCTGCACGCGCAGGTTCCACGCCTCGAAGGGGATCCGTGGATTGGGCGTACGGAAGTTCAGACTCGCCGGAATCTCCTGATGCCTGATGCACAGGACCGTCTTGATGAGCCCGGCGATACCGGCCGCAGCTTCCAGATGCCCGATGTTCGTCTTCACGGACCCCACCAACAGCGGTGTGTCGGCCGTCCGGCCCGAGCCGAACACCGAACCGAGTGCGGCGGCCTCGATCGGATCACCCTTCTTCGTACCGGTGCCGTGAAGTTCCACGTAGTGCACGCCGGCCGGGTCGACACCCGCCTTCCGGTACGCCGAGCGCAGCACCTCTTCCTGCGCACGGGCCGTGGGCACGGTGAGCCCTTCGCCCGCGCCGTCGTTGTTCATCGCGGTGCCCTCGATGACGCAGTACACGCGGTCGCCGTCGGCGAGCGCGCGGGAGAGAGGCTTGAGGACGACCATCCCGGCGCCCTCGCCGCGGACGTAGCCGTTGGCGCGGGCATCGAAGGTGAAGCACCGGCCGTCGGGAGACAGCCCGCCGAACTTCTCGGAGTACACGGTGCTCTCCGGAGCGAGACCGAGGTTCACCCCGCCTGCCAGCGCGAGGGACGCCTCACCTCGCCGCAGGCTCTCGGCGGCCATGTGCACGGCCACCAGGGAGGAGGACTGCCCCGTATCGATCACCATGCTGGGCCCGCGCAGATCGAGGGCGTACGACACCCGGTTGGCGATGATGCCGCGATGGACGCCGGTCATGCTGTGCTGGGTGGCTGATCCCGCACCAAGCCGGTGCAGTACGGTGGCGTAGTCGTCCCACATGGCGCCCACGAAGACGCCCGCATCACGGCCTTTCAGGCCGGCCGGCACGATCCCTGCGTCCTCGAACGCCTCCCAGCTCAGCTCGAGGGCGAGCCGCTGCTGCGGATCCATGGCAGCCGCTTCGCGAGGAGAGATGTCGAAGAAGTCCGAATCGAACTGATCGACGTGGTCGAGGAAGCCGCCTGCGCCGAAACCGCTTCGACCCTCCCTCGGTTTTTCTGAAACCGCGCTCACGCCGTCATGGAGCAGCGCCCAATAAGCTGCGGGATTCGCGGCACCGGGAAACCTGCAGGCCATTCCCACGATTGCGATCGGATCGTCGTTGAGGCGGTCGCCCTCATAGGGGAACGCCTGGCCGGTACGCATAGAACTCCCAACGGCCGACATCGGAGGAATGTCAAGCGCTATGCCTCGGGTCTGGATTCTGACCTCCGGCTCGGAGCCGGGACTTTCGGCGTGAAGTGGCTCAGGGCGAGCGAGGTGCCATCTGCCTGCCTGCCTGCCGACCGCCTGACCGCACTGTCCGGCGTACCTGTCCGCGCTGTTCAGCGAACTGCTGTCGCATGCGGCAGATTCGACGGGAGCACGTGGAAGTTATTAGACCTGACATGATCCCGGACTGTCCAATAGCTGGATTCATGAGGCCGATAAGTTGAGTTATGAGGAATCCGCTGGCTTTCTCTTCGGCCGGCCCGGCGCAAGTAAATTGCCCCATTGACAAAGGCGCTCGCAACTTTGTAGCGTCCCGTTCGGTCAGGGGAGGAAACGCCGGGAGTTCAACGGGAAGAGGTGTCCCAGAAATGACCGAGCAGTATACGCCCACTGCGGCGGACGTGGGAAGAATGTACGACCAGTCGACCGGCCTGCTCTCTGAGGTGATGGGGGGAAACATTCACCTGGGGTACTGGCGTGACGGCGACGACGAAGCCTCGGTCGAAGAGGCCACCGACACTTTGACCGACATGGTGGCCGAACGGCTCACACTCTCACCCGGTGCCCGGGTCCTGGATATCGGCTGTGGAAGCGGCAAGCCCGCCGTCCGTATCGCAGGCACATGGGGCGTGCACGTCACGGGTGTCACCATCAGCGCTCAACAGGCGGCCACGGCCGGAGCGCGGCCGGAAGTCGGGGAAGGCGCCGGGCAGGTGTCCTTCCAGCAGGCCGACGGTATGGATCTCCCGTTCGCCGACGCTCACTTCGATCACGTATACGCGATCGAATCGTTCCTGCACATGTCCGATCGTGCCACCGCCATAGCCGAAGCAGCGCGAGTATTGCGTCCTGGTGGCACTCTGGTGGCCGCAAATCCCTATCAGCAAGGTGAGCTGACCCCCCGTGAGGCGGGCATAGTAGCGGACAACCGGAGACTGTTCGAGATTCCTCCGATCGGTGACGCCGACGAATACGCCGGACACATGGCCAAGGCCGGCCTGGAGATCGTCGAGATGCTGGACATCGGCGAGAACGTCCGACGCAGTCACACGTTGGCCGCGGACCTCATCCGGCAGGCACAGGGAGCGGACGGCAGTGCCTTCAACGAGGAACTGTCCAGAGCGGCCGACATCATCGAGCGCTTCGGTGAACTCCCGCAAATCGGCTACGGCCTGATCGTCGCCCGTCGGCCCTGAGCCGTCCGACCGGAAACGGCTTCGGCTGACACGCCGGCAGAAAGGCGTGGCAGCCGGAGGTGGGGGGGGGGGGGGGCCGCGCCCCCCCCCCCCCCCCCCCCCCCGGGTGGGGAAAGCG
>NZ_JBHYWI010000014.1:128649-146137 GCF_042751525.1 Kitasatospora sp. NPDC059408 | reverse complement strand
CCCCTCCTGCAGGCAACGCGGGGCTGGGGGCCCTCACCCTGGGGCTTCGGGGCGGGATTAACCCCCCCCCGGCCTTCGGGGGGGGCACCACCCGTTGGCCCCGCCCCTTCCGCGTGTCCCGGCCCGGCCACCTCAGCAGCAGTCCTGGACCACCAGTCCCTCCGGCAGGTCGTCCCCGCCGAACACCGCGACCGTCGCCGGGTCGCCGCCGAGCGCGGCGACGGCGAGCAGCAGCGCGCCGGCCGTCCAGGTGGTGCGCTCCTCGGGCCAGATGGCGTCGTCCTCGAACACGTACCCGGTCCAGTAGGAGCCGTCCTCGTGCCGCAGGTGCTTCTGGATCCAGCGCAGGATGTCCACGGCGCGGTCGGACTCGCCGATCGCCCAGAGCGCGAGGGCGAGTTCGGCGCTCTCTCCGCCGGTCACCCACGGACGGTCGCTGACGCAGCGCACGCCGAGGCCGGGGACGACGAAGCGGTCCCAGTCGCGCTCGATCCTGGCCAGCGCCGCCTCGCCGCGCAGCGCGGTGCCGAGCACCGGGTAGTACCAGTCCATCGAGAAGCGGTCCTTGTCGAGGAACCGCTCGGGGTGGCGGGCGACGGCGTGCCGCAGCCGGCCGGCCGCGAGCTCCCAGTCGGGCTGCGGCTCCTCCAGGTACTCGGCGACGGCCAGCCCGCAGCGCAGCGCGTGCAGGATGCTGGACGAGCCGGTGAGCAGCGCCTCGTCGGTCGCGGTGCCGTCCTCGTCGAGGCGCCAGGAGATCGGGCCGCCGGGCAGCCGCAGCCGGACGATGAAGTCCAGGGCGCGGCGGACCACCGGCCAGATCCACTCCAGGAACGCGTCGTCGCCGGTGCTGAGGTGGTGGTGCCAGACCCCGACGGCGACGTAGGCGCAGAAGTTGGTCTCCTTGGCCCGGTTGGAGACCTCGCCGTCCGTGTAGGCCGCGTACCAGGAGCCGTCCGGGTTCTGGTGGGCGGCGAGCCAGCGGTAGGCGGCCTCGGCGGCGGCGTGCTCGCCCGCGGTGTCGAGGGCCATCGCGGCCTCGGTGTGGTCCCACGGGTCGAGGTGGTGGCCGGTGAACCACGGTATGGCGCCGTCGGGGCGCTGCTCGGCGAGGATGCTGCGGACGGTGCCGGCGGCCTGCTCGGCGTCGAGCACCCCGTCGAGCAGCAGCACCTCGGGGACGGCGGCGGTCATGCGCCGGCCCGCCGCGGCTTGGAGGCGTAGGCGACGAAGCTCTTGCCGATGACCGGGTTGAGGGCCTTCTCGGCGGCCTTGGTGAGCGTGCTGATCACCGGGGTGCCGACGATGTCCCAGACCAGCAGCTGGTGGTAGGCCTTGACGGGCAGCGCCTTGTCGTTGTCCACGCCGACGGCGCACTTGATCCACCAGTACGGCGAGTGCAGCGCGTGCGCGTGGTGGGTGCCGTAGGGCTCCAGGCCGGCGTCCTTGAGCTTGCCGAGCAGTTCGTCGCCGCGGTAGATGCGGATGTGGCCGCCCTCGACCTCGTGGTACTCGTCGGACAGCGCCCAGCAGATCTTCTCGGGCAGCCAGCGCGGCACGGTGACGGCGAGCAGGCCGCCGGGCTTGAGGACCCGGAACATCTCGTTGAGCACGCCCTTGTCATCGGGTATGTGCTCCATCACCTCGGAGATGATGATCTTGTCGAAGTACTCGTCCTCGAACGGCAGCGCCAGCGCGTTGCCCTCCATCGCGGTCGCCGACGCGCCCTCGGGGGCCTCGCCGGCCTGCTCCATCGCGGCGAACCACTTCTTGACCTCGGCGATCTCCTCGGCGTTCTGGTCGAGGGCGATCACGTTGGCACCGCGGCGGTAGCACTCGAACGCGTGCCGGCCCCCGCCGCAGCCCAGGTCGAGCACCCGGTCGCCGGGGGCGAGCGGGAAGCGCGAGAAATCGACGGTCAGCACTGCAGGGCTCCCATTCCTTTTGCTACCAAGCGTCTTGCCATCAAGCGTCTTGCCACCAAGCGTCGTGCCATCAAGCGCGTTTGACGCTTCATCAGATCTCCCGCACGCCGGTCGGCGCCGCGGACCGGCCCGGACTCAGGGCACGTACCGCCAGCCCGGCCCGGAGCGGGCCCGCGCGCCGACCCCGGTGGCGATCGCCGCGCGGTAGGCGTCGGCGGTCAGTTCGGCGGCCCGCTCCCAGGTGAACCGGGCCAGCACCCGCTCGCGGCCGGCCGCCCCGAGCCGCTCGCGCAGCTCCGGGTCGTCCAGCAGCCGGCCGAGCGCGGCGGCCAGCCCGTCCGCGTCCCCCGGCGGCACGGCCAGGCAGGTCTCCCCGTCCGGCCCGGCCACCTCGGGGATCGCGCCGCCGGTGGTCGCCACCAGCGGCGTGCCGGTGGCCATCGCCTCGGCGGCGGGCAGCGAGAAGCCCTCGTACAGCGACGGCACGCAGGCCACCTCGGCCGAGCGGTACAGGTCGACCAGCTCCGGGTCGGTCAGCCCGCTGCGGAACTCGATGTGCTCCTCCAGCCCGAAGCGGCGGACCGCCTCGGTGACCGGGCCGTCCTCCTTCTGCGGCTTGCCGACCACGACCAGGTGCGCGGGCCGCTCGGTGCGGACCTTGGCCAGCGCCTCGACCAGGTAGACCAGGCCCTTGAGCGGGACGTCCGCGCTGGAGGTCGTGACGATCCGCCCGGGCACCCGCGCGACCTCCGCCGACGGGGACCACAGCCGGGTGTCGGCGCCGATCGGCACCACCGAGACGGCGCCGGGCGCGGCGCCCAGGTGCTCGGCGATCTCCCGCTTCGAGCTGCCGGAGACGGTGATCACGTGGTCCAGCCGGGTGGCGACGCGGCGCTGCATCCGGGTGAAGGCGTACCAGCGGCGCAGCGACAGCCGGCGCATCCGGGTGGTGGCCGCGTCCAGCTCCAGCCGCCGGTCGACGGTGATCGGGTGGTGGATCGTGGTGACCAGCGGGAAGCCGTGCCGGGCCAGCCCGAGCAGGCCGTAGCCGAGGGTCTGGTTGTCGTGCACGACGTCGTAGCGGCCCTTGTGCCGGGCCAGGTACTGCCGGGCGCGCAGCGAGAACGTCAGCGGCTCGGGGAAGCCGCCGGTGCGCATCGTGGCGAACTCCAGCACGTCCACCGGCCCGCGGAACTCGCCGCGCCCGGGCGTGCGGAACGGGTCGTCCGCGCGGTACAGGTCCAGGCTGGGCAGCTCGACGAGGCGCACCGAACCCGGCCCCTCGACCTCGTCCAGGACGGCGTACGGCTGGGCGCCGATCACGTCCACGTGGTGGCCGAGCCTGGCCAGCTCGCGGGACAGGTGACGCACGTAGACGCCCTGGCCACCGCAGAACGGGTCGCCGCGGTACGACAGCAGGGCAATCCGCAGCGGCTGCGCGGTCATCCTGGGCCCTCTTCTCTAGCTGCTATCTGTGCTGCCGGTCGCTAAAGTAGATCAGGTTTCAGTGGCTGTGGAACTCGTCATCGACCATGTGAACAATGAGAGACCTCGAAGATACCGGCCCGTAGCTTTCCCTCCGGAGCCAGGGCTGGTGATTCCCGCCACGCCGACCCGGCCGACCCCGGGTCGACGGTGCGCCGCCCCCGTGCGGCGCGCCGCCACCCACGCGCCCCCGGGAGCACCCCTTGTCGTCGCCGAGCACGTCCGCGAGCCCCGCCGCCCCGCCGGCCGGGGAGCCGCCGCTGACCGCCCGCCAGGCCGAGCGCCGGCGGCGGATCCTGCGGGCCGCCACCGCCCTGGCCGCGCGCGGCGGGTACGAGGCGGTGCAGATGCGGGAGGTCGCGGAGAGCGCCGAGGTCGCCCTCGGCACGCTCTACCGGTACTTCCCGTCCAAGGTCCACCTGCTGGTCGCGGTCATGCTCGAACAGCTGCAGAGCCTCCAGGAGCACATCCGGCGCCACCCGCCGACCGACGACGAACCGGCGCCGCGGGTGGCCGACACGCTCACCCGGGCCTTCCACGCACTCCAGCGCGAACCGCTCCTGGCGGAGGCCATGGTGCGGGCGCTGTCCTTCGCGGACCGCTCGGTCGGGGCCGAGGTGGACCAGGTGAGCTCCGCGACCGGACAGCTCATCCTGGACGCGATCGGCCAGTCCGGGCCACCGAGCGAGAGCCAGCGCGCGGCCGTCCGGGTGATCGAGCACACCTGGCACTCGGCGCTGGTCTCCTGGCTCTCCGGCCGCTCCTCGATCGCCGAGGTCCGGGCCGACCTGCACACCGCGGCGCGGCTGCTCACGCTGCCGTGAGGTCTCCGCCCGCCCCCGCTTACTGGAACGTGTTCCTGCTCGCCGCGGTCCGGCGGGCGGCGCCGGCGGCTAGAGTCAACGGGCAGCAAAAACTTCATCCCGTCCCTCTCCCGGGGGAAGCCGGTGCGAGTCCGGCGCTGACCCCGCAACCGTGAGGCCGTGCTCCCGCGCGTGAGTACGGGCCGAGCCGGAGCGCCCGGGAAGGGGCGAGCGGCCAGGACGTGTCCGTCGGATCAGCCCTCCGACCTGATCCGAGGGACACGGCCCGAGGGCCGGACGCACCCGTCCGGCACCGTCGAGGACTACGGAAGGGCCCCGCCGGGCCCGCCCCGCTCACCGAAAGGCACACCTCCACCATGCTCACCGCCGCCCGCCTGGGCGCCGCCGCCCTGTCCGCCGCGCTGCTCACCGGCGCCGCCGCCGCACCGGCCCTCGCCGACACCCCCTCCCCGTCGGCCCCCGCTGCCCCCGCTGCCCCCGAGGGCCTGTACGGCAAGGGCGACCCGACGTACGACGGGGTGTGGCGCCAGTCCCTCGCGCTCACCGCGCTCGCGGCGGCCAAGGTGACCCCGGCCGACCAGGCGGTCGCCTGGCTCACCGGACAGCAGTGCGAGGACGGCGGCTGGCCGTCCTACCGGGCCGCCGGCGCGGCCTGCGACGCCAAGACCGAGGACAGCAACGCCACCGCCGTCGCCGTCCAGGCCCTCGTCGCGCTCGGCGGGCACCAGGACGCCGTCGACAAGGGCGTCCAGTGGCTCAAGACCGTCCAGAACGCCGACGGCAGCTGGGCCTACAACCCCGGCAACCCCGGCGACGCCAACTCCACCGGCCTCGCCGTCAACGCCCTCTTCGCCGCCAGGACCGACCCGGCAGGTGTCGCCAAGGACGGCAAGAACGCCTTCGACGGGCTCGCCCGCTTCCAGCTCGGCTGCGCCGCCCCCGCCGACCAGCGCGGCGCCTTCGCGTTCCAGCCCGACGCCGCCTCCGGCGCCCTCGCGCCCAACGCGCTCGCCACCGCCCAGGCCTCGCTCGCCGCGGCCGGCGGCCGGCTCCCGGTCACCGCCGGCGCCCGCTCCGACGCCGCGCCCAAGCCGCTGACCTGCCAGGACGGCGCCACCGCCACCCCGGCCTCCCCCGTCGCGCACGCCGACTCGGCGGAGGCCGCCGGGGCGTACCTCACCGCACAGCTCGGCGCGGGCGGCAACCACCTCACCCTCACCATGCCCGGCGCCACGCCCACCCCCGACTACACCGCCACCGCCTGGGCCGCCCTCGGCCTCACCCAGAGCGGCCACCCGCAGCAGGCCGCCGGCGCGGTGGACTGGCTGACCCAGAACGGCGCCGCGTGGACGAAGGGCGGCACCGACGCGGGCGCCGCCGCGACGCTGCTCCTGGTCTCCCAGGCCGCCCAGCGGGACACGGCCGCGCTGGTGCAGCAGCTCACCGCGCTCGGCCCGGTGCCGAAGGCGACGGCTTCCGCCCCTGCTGCTCCCGCTTCCGCCGCGCCCGCCGCCGAGAAGAAGAAGGACGGCGGCATCTCCCAGTACTGGCTGATCGGCGTCGGCCTGCTCATCGGCGTCGGCGGCGGCCTCATCCTGAGCCTCCAGCGCAAGCGCGCCCCGAAGCTGTGACGTCCAACCCCCGCCACGCCGCCGGAGCCTCCGGGCTCCCGGCGGCGGGCGGGCCGACGTCCGAGCCCTACGGCAACGCACCGGGCTCGGCAGGCGCCCGCACGCGACGCCCGACGGCGACCGGGCGTGCCCGCACGGCGGTCCGGGGAGCCGCGTCCGCGCCGGGCACCCCGGTCGGGCTCACGGCAGCGAGCGACCGCTCCCGTGCCGCCGCGCCCGGCAACCGCCTCGGGCGCGCCGACGCCCCCACCACCCCTGCCGGCCGACTCGCCAACCGCCTGGCGGGCCCCACCACCCCCGCCAGGCAACTCACCAGCCGCCTGACCGGCCCCACCACCCACGGCCACACCGCCGCCAGGCGACCCACCGGCCGCCTCGCCGCGCTCCTCACCGGCCTGCTCACCGTGCTCCTCGTCGCCGGTTCCGCCGTGCCCGCCGAGGCGGCCGGGTACCGGTACTGGTCGTTCTGGAAGGGTGCCGACGGCAACTGGGCCTACCAGCAGCAGGGTCCGTCGGTCCACGTGCCGGCGGACGGGAGCGTCGACGGGTGGCGGTTCGCCGTCAGCCCGGACGGCGGGCAGAACGCCGCGCAGCCCCGCGCCGGCGCCGACTTCGCCGCCCTCTGCGCGAGCACGCCCCCGCAGCAGGGCCGCAAGCGCGTGGCCGTCGTCCTCGACTTCGGCACGGCCGACGATGCCGCCTCCGCCGAGCAGCCGCCCGAGCAGCGCACCGCCTGCGCCACCGTCGCCGCCAACGCGACGTCCGCCGAGGTGCTCGCCGCCGTCGCGCCGCCGCTGCGGTACGACACGAACGGCCTGCTCTGCGCCATCGCCGGCTACCCGAAGGCCGGTTGCGCCGACCAGGTCGGCGCCGCTGCGAAGACGGACAGCAAGGCAGCGGCCAAGGACGACGGCAGCGGCCCGGACCTCGGCCTGATCGCCGGCGGAGTCCTCGTCGCCGCCCTCGCCGCCGGCGCCGTCTGGCAGTCGCGCCGCCGCCGTCCCCGATGAGGTCCCTTTCCGTGCGCGTCTCCCGTCAACTGCACCCAGGCGCCTGGTGGTTGTGGGCGCTCGGTCTGGGCGCCGCGGCCACCCGCACCACCAACCCGGCGATCCTGCTGCTGCTCGCCGCCGTCGCCGGCTACGTCGTCGCGGCCCGGCGCGGTGACGCGCCCTGGTCGCGGTCGTACGGCGCGTTCCTGCGGCTCGGCCTATTCGTCCTCGGCATCCGGCTGTTGTTCGCCGTGCTGCTGGGCTCGCCGATCCCCGGGACGCACGTGCTGTTCACGCTGCCCGAAGTGCCCCTGCCCGCCTGGGCGCAGGGGGTGCGGATCGGCGGCCGGGTCACCCTCGAAGGCCTGCTGGCCGCACTCTACGACGGGCTGCGCCTGGCCACGCTCCTGGTGTGCGTCGGCGCCGCGAACGCGCTCGCCAGCCCGGCCCGCCTCCTGCGCGCCCTGCCCGGCGCGCTGTACGAGGCGGGGGTGGCCGTCGTCGTGGCGATGACGTTCGCGCCGAACCTGGTCGCCGACGTCCGGCGGCTGCGCGCCGCGCGCCGCCTGCGCGGCCGGACGGACAAGGGCGTCGCCGCCGTGCTGAGCGTCGGACTGCCCGTCCTGGAGGGCGCGTTGGAGCGTTCGGTGGCGCTGGCCGCCGCGATGGACACCCGCGGCTTCGGCCGCACCGCGGACGTCCCGCGGCGCCTCGCGCGGGCGACGGCCGCGCTCACCCTGGCCGGGCTGCTGGGCGTCTGCCTGGCCGCGTACGGCCTGCTGACCGCCGGGGGCGCCGGCTGGGCGCTCCCCGTCCTGCTGATCGGCCTGGCCGCGGCGTTCGCCGGACTGCTCCTCGGCAACAGGCGGTCCGTCAGGACGCGCCACCGGCCGGACCCCTGGGCGCTCCCGGAGTGGCTCACCGCCGGTTCGGGCGTCGCCGTCGCCGCGCTCACCGTCTACCTCTCCACCCGCGATCCCGCCGCCTTCGCGCCCACCGTCGTGCCGCCGAGCGTCCCCGCGCTGCCGGCGGCCGCCGTCCTCGCCGCGCTCCTGGGCCTGGTACCGGCGTTCGCCACCCCGACCCCGCCCCGGAGGGCTTCGTGATCACCTTCGAGCAGGTCTCCGTCCAGTACGCGGACGCTCCCGCGCCGGCCTTGAACGGCGTCGACCTGACCGTCCCCGAGGGCGAACTCTGCCTGCTGGTGGGCCCGTCGGGCTCCGGCAAGTCCACCCTCCTGGGCACCGTCAGCGGGCTCGTCCCGCACTTCACCGGCGGCACCCTGCACGGCCGGGTCACCGTCGGCGGCCGGGACACCCGCACCCACCGCCCGCGCGACCTGGCCGACCTGGTGGGCACGGTGGGGCAGGACCCGGTCGCGCACTTCGTCACCGACACCGTCGAGGACGAACTCGCCTACGGCATGGAGTCCCTGGGCCTGCCGGCCGACGTCATGCGCCGCCGCGTCGAGGAGACCCTCGACCTGCTCGGCCTCGCCGACCTGCGCGACCGCGCCCTCGGCTCGCTCTCCGGCGGCCAGCAGCAACGCGTCGCGATCGGCTCGGTGCTCACCGTCCACCCGCGCGTGCTGGTCCTGGACGAGCCGACCTCGGCGCTCGACCCGGGCGCGGCCGAGGAGGTGCTGGCCGTCCTGCAGCGGCTCGTGCACGACCTCGGCACAACCGTCCTGATGGCCGAGCACCGACTGGAGCGCGTCGTCCAGTACGCCGACCAGGTGCTGCTGCTCGCCCCGGGCGCCGCGCCCGTCCTCGGCGAACCGGCCGACGTGATGGCGCACTCGCCGGTGCACCCGCCGGTGGTCGGCCTCGGACGGCTCGCGGGCTGGCGGCCGCTGCCGCTGTCCGTACGCGACGCCCGCCGCAAGGCCGCCGGGCTGCGCGAGCGCCTCGACGGACGCCGTCCGGCCGCCGTGCCCTCCCCCGACGGCTCCCCGCTGGCGGCCGCCGACCGCCTCGCCGTCCGACGCGGCCCCGTGCACGCCCTGCGCGGCGTGGACCTCGCCCTCCGCCCCGGCGAGATCACCGCGCTGATGGGCCGCAACGGCGCCGGCAAGTCGACCCTGCTGGGCAGCCTCGTCGGCCTGCACGCCCCCGCCTCCGGCACCGTCCGGGTGGGCGACCGCACCCCGCACCGCACCAGGCCCGCCGACCTGATCCGCCAGGTCGGGCTCGTCCCGCAGGACCCGCGCGACCTGCTCTACGGCGAGAGCGTCACCGCCGAGTGCGCGGCGGCCGACACCGATGCGAGCGCCCCCGCAGGCACGTGCCGCGCGCTGGTCGAACGCCTGCTGCCCGGCATCGCCGACACCGCCCACCCGCGCGACCTGTCCGAGGGCCAGCGGCTCACGCTCGCCCTGGCCGTCGTCCTCACCGCCCGGCCCCCGCTGCTCCTGCTCGACGAGCCCACCCGCGGCCTCGACTACGCGGCCAAGGCCCGGCTGGTGGAGATCCTGCGCGACCTCGCCGCCGAGGGCCACGCCGTGCTGCTGGCCACCCACGACGTCGAGCTGGCCGCCGAACTCGCCCACCGCACGGTCATCCTGGCCGAGGGCGAGATCGTCGCGGACGGCCCGACGGCCGAGGTCGTGGTCTCCTCCCCCGCGTTCGCCCCGCAGGTCGCCAAGGTGCTGGCCCCGGGCCCGTGGCTCACCGTCCACCAGGTGGCGGAGGCGCTGGAAGCATGACCCGTCCCGTCCCCCTCGGCCGCCGCTCCGTCACGGCCCTCTCCCTGACGTCCCTCGTCGGCGTGACCGCCTTCGGCTGGCCGCTGCTCGCCTCGACCAAGTCCGCCCTGGTCGGCCACTCCGCCGACGCCCCTTGGCTGTTCGCCCTCCTGCTGCCGTTGTTGTTGGCCGTCGTGATCGCGCAGATCAGCGAGGGCCGGTCGGCGGGCGGCGGAGCTCCGGGCCTGGACGCCAAGTCCGTCGCACTGCTGGGCGTCCTCGCCGCGGCGGGCGCCGCGCTGCGCCCGCTCGGCGCGGGTACGGCCGGCCTGGAGCCGATGTTCTTCCTGATGGTGCTCTCCGGCCGCGTCCTCGGCCCGGGCTTCGGCTTCGTCCTCGGCTCGCTGTCGATGTTCGCCTCCGCCCTGCTGACCGGCGGCGTCGGCCCATGGCTGCCGTTCCAGATGCTCGCGATGGGCTGGGTCTGCCTGGGCGCGGGCCTCCTCCCCGGCGCCGCGACCCTGCGCGGCCGCCGCGAACTCGCCCTTCTCGCCGCTTACGGCGCTCTCTCGTCCATCCTCTACGGCACGATCATGAACCTGCAGGGCTGGCCGTACATCGGCGGCCTCTCCAGCTCCATCTCCTTCGTCCCCGGCGACCCGCTCCCCGCCAACCTGGTCCGCTTCGCCGCCTACTGCCTGACGACGTCCCTCGGCTGGGACCTCCCCCGCGCCGCCCTCACCGTCGTCCTGTGCATCACCCTCGGCACCCCCGTCCTGCGCGCCCTCCGCCGCACCACCCGCCGCGCCGCCTTCGCGGCCCCGGTGACCTTCCGGCCCCCGGCGGAGTAACGGCCTAATCAATTGCCCTTCCCCACAACCACGTTGCACACTGACGGACGGCCGCGTCCATCGACCGGCCGTCCCACGGGGGGAAGGGGAAACCGGCATGACCCACACGATCGGCAGGGTGCTCGCAGCCGCCGCACTGGCAGCACTCGGGGCGCTCCTGGTCACCACGCCCGCCACGGCCGGCAACGCCAACGCCTGGGTCGGCAACCCGGTCAAGGCCGGATCGTCGACCGGCCCGGACGGCATCGAATGGCCCGACGACTGAAAGCACCCTGCTGAGACGGGTCCTACTCCCGGCACGACACGCACAAGTTGCGCGCCTCGCGAACCGGCCGACCGCACAGGCCGTCCCGGCCGGGGCACTCGTGGTGCCGCGTCCCCGAATCCAAGCCGACCGTCGTTGGCCGAGGGCCCGGCACCGACGGGACGGCCGACAGGCGGGCGGCGAGGATCGCGCCGACGCTCCGAGTGATCCGGTCCGGCAGCGGGGCGGACAGGACGGCCGTCAGCGCGTCCGGCGTCCAGCCCCCAGCGAGGAGCCCCTCGACCATGGCTGCCTGATCCGCCAACGGCCTGCCCGCGAGGGCCATGCGGGGCTCGCGGCGGCCCAGTTCGAGCAGCAGCGCCATGCCGTCGGTCAGGCGCTGGGGCCGAGCGGGAGGGACGGACGGCCTTCCGGCATCCTTCTCCGTCAACTTCCTGACCTTCACGGAAGGGTCTCCCGCAGTCCCGGCGCCTGGCCGGCCAGCTCCAGGACACCCGGCGGCCGGGGACACGGGAAGCGGCGGCACGGTGTGGACCGCCTTGCCCACCACCGGCACTTCGTGGACGGAGACGACCGTCCGAACCCGCCCCGTCAGGGGATCCCGCTGAGTGCGCCGGACGTAGTGCCCAGCCGCCTCCAGCTCCCGGAGAGCCCGCGCCACAGTCGTGCGCCCCTCGACGCTCTTGGCGGCGAGCGTCCGAACGTCTTCACGGGTGCCGTCCGGCAGGCTGAGCAGGTAGCCGAGCAGCCCGCGCGCCGCCCAACTCAGCGAGTGCTTACGGACGACATGCCCGTTGTCGAGAATCGTGTAGCCCGGGGCATGCTTAGGGATACGTTGACTTCCTCCCCGTCCTGTAGGAACGGGGATTCCCCTCCGCCTCGCGGCTGAGCCGCTGCGCGTGGGCGCTGCGGTGGGAGGACTTCCTGCTTCACCGACGACTGCCCGCCCGAAGTGCTCCGTTGAGGACCTACACCGTCTCCACAGGCTGCAACCGCCAGCCCAGCGGTCAGGATGTTGCGTGCCGCGTTCACGTCGCGGTCATGGACTGCTCCGCAGCCACACGTCCATTCGCGGACGTTAAGGGGCATCTTGTCACGGATGGTTCCGCAGGCCGAGCACAGCTTGGAGCTGGGGAACCACCGGTCGATGGTCACCAGGTCACGGCCGTACCACTTCGCCTTGTACTCCAGCATGGTCCGCAGCGCTGCCCAAGAGGCGTCCGAAATGGCTCGGGACAGCGTGCGGTTCTTGAGCATGTTGCGGACCATCAGGTCCTCGATCACGACCGTTTGGTTCTCACGGACGAGCCGGGTGGTGAGCTTGTGCAGGAAGTCCCTGCGCCGGTCGGCGATCTTCGCGTGAACGCGGGCGACCTTCCTGCGGGCCTTCTCCCGGTTGTTCGAGCCCTCGGCCTTGCGGGCCAGCTCCCGTTGTGCCTTGGCCAGGCGTTTCCGGTCGGCGCGCTCGTGCTTCGGATTGGTGATCTTCTCCCCGGTCGAGAGCGTCACCAGGCTGGTGATACCAACATCGAGGCCCACCGCCGCGTGGACGGGCGCGGGCATCGACGGTCGGTCATCGCGCAGCAGGGAGACGAACCACCGTCCGGCCGCATCCTGCGACACGGTCACCGTGGAGGGCAACCGCCCCTCGGGCAGCGGCCTCGACCACACAATCGCCAGCGGCTCCGTCATCTTCGCCAGCGTCAACCGACCCTCCCGGTAGCGGAACGCGCTGGCGGTGTACTCGGCGGACCTGCGGGACTTCTTCTTCGACTTGAACGTCGGGTACTTCGCCCGCTTGTTCCAGAAGTTGGAGAACGCCCCCTGCAGATGCCGCAAGGCCTGCTGCAGCGGCACGGAGGAGACCTCGGAGAGAAAGGCCAGCTCCTCGGTCTTCTTCCACTGCGTCAGCATCGCCGACGTGGCGTTGTAGTTCACCCGCTCCTGGCGCATCGTCCACGCCTCTGACCGAGCGGCCAATGCCATGTTGTAGACGAGCCTCACGCACCCGAACGTGCGTGCCATCTCAGCCGCCTGCGCATCGGTCGGATAGAAACGGAACTTGAAAGCCCGCTTCACGTGAGCGCCCACCATGCTCACAAGGCAGCTTGCCATGATGCAAGGATCAAACCTGCGAATCGGAGCGCTGCGGTCCGCCTCGCGGCGAATCGCAGCCCCCTGCACAGCTCCACAGGAGTTCCGTTTCCGCCCCCGGCCAGAGCCAGGGGTATGAACGGAGACATCAGATGAATCTGCATTTAAGGAGACCTTCACTCTCCGGAAGCCACACCCGAAGGCGCTATCAGCACCACTGGGGTTCACTATGCACGCGCTTCGCTCGAAGCACTCACGCCAGAATACTCACCCTATCTGTGCAGTAAATCGTTAAGCGTTTATCCCTGCCACCCATTCGGGCGGCGCTCACGCACAAACCCCCGCGCGCCCCGGACTTCACAAGCCCGGGGCGCGCGACGGCGCACACCCGGCCAGGGTGAGCGCCCAATTCACAGGCCATTTGTACGCACGGGATTGTCCGGCTCGTCGAGCCAGACAGCCTGTCCGTCCTTGGTCGCCGTGACACCAAAGCGGTCGGGGCCCGGCCGCCCGTGGTCGAGCCACCATCGGTGGGCGGTCTCGGTCTCATCCCACAGTCGCCGGGGACCGTGCTGCCAGACGGTGAAGCTCCGAGCGCCCTCGTTCCCGTCCCAGTCCACGGCCGCCCAGGAGCTCGCGTCGGTGGTGGCCAGCCACAGCCGGACCGCAACCCCGTCGACGTCAGGGTCGTGCTGGCGGGCGTGCCACACGTCCCCGAGCCGGGAGCCGATGGCGAACTGGGCTTCGGCGTCCTGGCCGGTCACCGCCCAAGGGTCAAGATCGGTCACCGACTCGTCCGGCACGTGCTCGTCGCGCACCACGTCACGGAAGATCCGAAGATCGGACCGCTGGCCGCGCATCAGCATGAACGAGCCGTACGGCATGAACCTGCCTTCGGCACGGCCCTCGTGCACCGTCAACCGGAGCGTTCCCCAGCCGATCCACGGGTTCTCCCACGGCGTGAGGATGATCCCGCCGTCCCGTACCTGGTCGAGCCACGCGGTTGGCACCCGATTCACGGCGCAGGTGGAGATGAGCCGGTCGACGGGCTGAGCTGCGGGCCATCCGTCGCCGCCGTCCGCGCAGACCACCTCAGGACGGAATCCAGCCCGGCCGAGCGCCGTTCGGGCCGCCACCGTCACCTGCGCGTCTACTTCGAGCGTGGTCACGTTGGCACCCCCAAGGCGGTGCGCAAGCAGGCCGGCGTTCCAGCCGGTGCCGCTCCCGACCTCCAGCACGTTCATACCGGCACGCACATCGAGGTCTTCGAGCATGCGGACGACAACGGAGGGCATCGACGCCGACGACGACGGCCACACGTCACCGTCCCCCGGGTCGGCCCCGTCATTCACCTGCGTGACCACCGGGGCGTTCGCGTACGCCGCACGCAGCCATCCGGCGGGGTCCTCGGCCCGGCTCAGCGGCTCGTTGTCGTCGCCGACCCAGATCCGATCCGGGATGAACAGGTGACGCGGGACCGCCGCGAGCGCCCTGACCCACTCGTCCGGGATCTCTCGCCCGAGGTCATCGGCGACGAAGCGGAGCAGGCCGCGCATGGCGGCCTGCTCCTCGCACTCGGGGCGCATCACTTCTTCTCGCCGCCCTTGTGCTTCGGCTCCGGCGTCGGCTGTGAGCCGTCCTTCGACGGCTTGTCCTTGCTGAAGTCCTTGTCCCCGCCGTGCTTGCCGCCGCCGGAGCTCCCGCCCTTACCGGTTCCCCATCCCATCGGGTGATCCCCTTCTCTCGTTGCTGGTTCCCGGGCTTGCTCAGGCCGACAGGCCGCAGTGGGTCGGGACCATGGGCCCGGGCGGCCGCTCGGCCGGCTTCGGCTTCTCCGGCTCAGAGTTGTTCACGACGATGCTCCTTCCATCGATTCTCCGGGGTGGTGCATGGGGGGATGCCGACCGCGCCTCACGGAAGCGGCGCGACCGGCACCCATCCGCCCGTCCGGGAGTGACGACGGCCGAGCGGAGTTTTGGGGCGTCACGCCGAGCGGACGAGGCACTCGCGGGCCTGTCCTTGAGCGGCGCGCACAAGAACGGTCAAACGCCGATCGTCAGTAACCAGTTGGCCAGCCGCGCACTCGAACCACACGACCTTGCCCGAACCGGCCGGGTACCAGCCCCACGAGTGCGCAAGAGCCTCGACCAGGAGCAGGCCGCGGCCAGAAGTCACCATGTCCTCAGGCGCCCCAGGCTCAGGCGTGCGAAGGCTGCTGTCCGCGACCTCCACCCGCATCCGCTCACCGGTCCACCGGACCGTAACTTTGCACCGGGCTCTGGTGTGCTCCAGCGCATTCGCGATCACCTCGCTCGCACACAGTTCCAGGTCCTGCAGCGCGTCCTCCGACATCGGAACCTGCCAGTGCCGGGCAATCGCCACGACCAGGCGCCGCGCCGGAGGCACAGCAGCCGCACCCGGCTCGACATCCCACTCCTGCGGGACCGGGAAGGACGCCGTGTCCAACGGGCTCATCGGTACGGACCACCCTTCATGTCCATCACCCCCCGAGTGCTCGGGGAACATCAGGATCGTGGGACAGCCGCTGTCACAAAAAGGCCAGTGCGTGTACCCAAGGTGGGTAAACTCGCGGCCAGTTATCCCCATGTGACACTCAGCAATATCTTCCGAGCGTGGGGGGTGTCGGATGTGACCGAGTCCGCAGCTCAACCGGGGCTGCCAAGCCGTCTGCTGGTAGACCCGGAAATGATCTCTGCCTGCGCGGCCAGAGACTTCGCCCGGATCTTCCAACTCGCCAAACGCAGGGGTGGATTCCATCCATCCCGCATCGCGAGAGCGTGTGAGCTGACACCCAGCAGGGTGAGCGAGGTCATGAAGGGTAAACCGAAGATCACCAACATGGACGTCATCGAGCGCATCGCGGACGGCCTCCGAATCCCGGGGCGCATGCTCGGCCTCGCCGATCGACACTGGGAACGTCCAGCAGTCCCCGCACAGCGTCGGCCCGTCGTGGCAGCGCAGCAGGCTTCGCCGGTGTTGGCGAGGACGACCAGCGACCTGGACGACATCCTTGCCATCGCGGCCGGCACCAGGGTCACGCAACCCGTCCTGCGGTCCCTCCAAGCGTCGATCGAGGACTACTGGAGGCGCGACGATGAGCACGGAGGGGAGGCTCTCCGTCCGGCCGTGATCGGGCAGCTCAACTACGTCAAGGGGATACTCCGGGACACCGAGGACCCCAACTTCCAGCGCAGCCTCCACGGCATCGCGGCCGAGCTCGCGCGCCTCACAGGATGGACGTACTTCGATGCCCGTCAACACAGTACGGCTCGGGGCTACTTCACCGAGTCACTGCGACTGGCACGAGAGATCGACGACCGGCAGTTCATCGCCAACGTGCTCGCATGCCTCAGCCTCCAGGCGACCTACCAGGACAAGGCCGAGGACGCCATCACACTCGCTCGGGCCGCCCAGGACAGCGCACGCCTCGACAGGGGGACACCCAGGCTCATGGCCATGCTCCACATGCGCGAGGCCTTCGGCCACGCCAGCGCCCACGACCAAGGCGCCACCCACGAAGCGATCCGCGAGGCGCAGCACCACTTCGGACGCATTGCCCCGACCGACGACGATCCGGCCTGGGTACAGTACTTCGACCAGACCAAGCTCACGGTGGACACCGGCATCGCACTCGGCCAACTCGGAGACGCGACCGCGGCTGAACCCCTCATCGCCGAAGCTCTCCGGACCGAGCCGACGACGAATCTGCGAGGCCGGGCATTCCACACCTTTTGGCTGGCGCGGACGCAACTCCAATGTCGCCGCGTCGAGTTGGCCTGTGCCACGGCCGGGCAGGCACTCGACCTCGCGACCATCGTGGAGTCTCCCAGGGTGGCCGCGCACCTCCGGGAGTTCCGCCAGTTGCTCAGGCCTCACCACCGGACCCCGGCTGCTGTGGAACTGGCCGGCCGTATTGCCGAACTGGCCGGCTGATCAGAGTCCTGCCTCATCCAACAGCAGGTACAGCACGCCCACCAGTGAACCGCTGCTGACGATCTCACGCCGGTCGATCATCCCGCGCAGCTCCGACAGGGGAATCCACTCGATCCGGTCGGACTCGTTGCGCTCGGTCGGAGGCCCCACGTACTCGACGGCGTCAGCCCGGAAGACGAAGTGCTCGGAGTCGGTGATCCCATTCGCCGGCTGGGCGTAGATCAACGGCTTGACCTCGCCAGCCCTCCAGCCTGTCTCCTCCAGCGCTTCGCGAGCCGCCGCCTCCGCAGCGGTTTCATCAGGTTCGATCAGCCCCATCGGGAGCTCCCAGGCCCAGGTGTCAGTGATGAAGCGGTGTCGCCACATCATGAGGACCTGCTTCTCACTGTTCACGATGGCGGCCACGGCAAGATGCCGCAGCTTGACCACATGGTGCTCCCACCGGTGGCCGTCAGGCTGCTCGACGTCAGCCAGCCACAGGTTCACCCATGGGTTCTCATAAATCGGACGTTCCCCGTGGATCTTCCATTGCATGACTGCGGCCCCTCTCGATGGGCCTTCAGCATGTCAGACGCACACCCGGCGCAGCCCTGTTCCGACGGATTAACGTCAAGGTGACGAAATTCCACAGCGAGCCAGACTCCATCCGCCCAGCCGGCCTCCTTCCTACGGCGCTACCGGTTGAGTGCCCCTGGGCGGGGCGGGGCCCCCGGCCGGGCGGCCCCGCACAAACCACCAACCCCGGGGTTTTTGAGGTGGGCGCGCGGGGGGGGGGGGGGCGCGT
>NZ_JBHYWI010000014.1:0-128639 GCF_042751525.1 Kitasatospora sp. NPDC059408 | reverse complement strand
TCCCCCGGCGCTACCGTTTGATGGCCCTGGGGCGGCCCGCCCACCCGGCCGGGACGCCCAGGAACAAGCAACCTCCCGGGCATTTGTTCCGGTGCCCCTCGGTGAACCGAGGGGCACCGTTGTGACCGAACTGCCCCGGATGCAGCGTTTCGACCCGGCCCAAGGTGCGCGCCCCCGCCCCGCCTGGAGCACCGCTGGTCGGATGCCGGGTGACGCCCGGTGCGCCGCGTCTGACATCGTGGCGCGTGTGATGATCTCATCGGCGGCAGCCGGCGGAATGGCCCTGGTCGAACTGGGAATGGCGCTGACGCCGGGCCCGAACATGGTGTACCTGGTGTCCCGGAGCGTCAGCCAGGGCCGCGCGGCCGGGCTTGTCTCGCTGGTCGGGACTGCCGTTGGCTTCCTTGTGTACATGACTTTGGCCAACCTGGGGTTGGCGGTGGTCTTCGTTGCCGTCCCATGGCTGTACATCGGCTTCAAGGCCGCCGGCGCGGCCTACCTCGCCTTCCTGGCCTGGCAGACGCTCAGGCAGGGAGGCCGCGGGTTGTTCGAGCCACGCGGCCTTCAGCGCGATTCGCACTGGAGGCTGCTGCGGATGGGGCTGATCACCAACCTGCTCAACCCGAAGGTCGCCATCCTGTACCTCGCGCTCATCCCGCAGTTCATCGATCCCGCTCGCGGCCACACCACGGCCCAAGGGTTCGCCCTCGGCGCCGTACAGATCGCGGTGGGCCTCACCGTGAACGGGCTGATCGTGCTCGCGGCCGGGTCGATCGCCGGCCTGCTCAAGAGCCGCCCGGCATGGGCCACGTGGCAGCGCCGGATCACCGGGAGCCTTCTCGGTGCCGCCGCGCTCGTCCTCGCCCGGGAGGTACCCGCCCGCGCGCGGGCTTGACCTCGGCCCACGAACCTTCTTCCCGCAGCGAAGCGGCGCGCCCCGAGAGCTCGGGGCGCGCCGTTCGTTCAACGACCACTCAGGCCTTCGGGCCCGCCGACTGAACGACCTCGAAGGACCACAGCGTGGAGCCGGACGCGGCCGGGCGCTTCGGGGCCTCGCCACCCTCGGCGCCGCCGCCGCGGTGGGCGGCCTGCATCGGGCCCTCCATCCAGGCCTTGAAGTCCTCCTCGCTGCGCCAGCGGGTGTAGACCAGGTACTGGTCGGTGCCCTCGACCGGGCGCAGGAGCTCGAACCACTCGAAGCCGTCGGAGTTCTCCACCGCGCCGGCGCGGGAGGCGAAGCGCTGCTCCAGCACCTCGCGCTGCTCGGCGGGGACGGTCAGGACGTTGATCTTGACGACGGACATGCTGCTCCTTCTCTCGGGTGCTTCGAGAAGTCTCCTACACCTCACGCGATCCACGGCGGGAGCACCCGCTCGTCGCCCTTCGGCGCCATCCCGCAGGCTCCCTCCGGGGTGACGGCGTCGGGGTTGTAGGCGTGGGCGGGTGAAGGTGAGGCCACGATGGCGGTGAAGCCGTCGTCGGTCGAGATCTGGCGGGCCGCACCGGCCGGGAGGGCGACGGTGTCCCCGGCGAAGAGGGAAAGCGCTTCACCGGCGAGAGAAACGACGGCGGAGCCGCTCAGGAGCGTCCAGATCTGCTCGACGTCCATGGCGTGCAGCGGCCCCTGCTTCCCGGCGCCCATGTCGACATGCCACATCGCAAGGGCAGTTGAGCCCTGGGTCGGCGAGGCGTAGGTGGTCATGACGGCGTTCGGCGTCTCGGTGCGGCGCGCGTCGGCGTGACGGATCACGGGCATGGCGATGGAACCCCCTAAGATGGACAATGTCGTTGTCTATATGGTCAATGAGGTTGTCTATCGTGTCAAGCGAACCCGCCCCGCCCGGCTTCGAGCTGCCGCTGCGCCTCCTGCTCGCCTTCCGGACGATCATCGACGAGCTACACGAGCGCCTGGCCCGCGAAGGACATCCCGACGTGCGGCCGATGCACGGCTTCGTGTTCCAGGCGATCGGGCCGCACGGCACCACCGCCGTCGAGCTCGGCCGCCGCCTCGGCGTGTCCAAGCAGGCCGCCGGGAAGACCGTCGAAAACCTGGAGCAGCTCGGCTACGTCGAGCGCGGCAGCGACCCCGCCGACGCCCGCCGCAAGGTCGTCCGCCTCACCGCGCGCGGGGTGGACTGCCTCGCCCGTTCGGCCCGGATCTTCGACGAGCTGCGCGCCCAGTGGTCCGCCACCCTCGGCGAGGAGCACCTCCGGCAGATGGAGAAGGACTTGCGACTGCTCGCGCCCGGCGACCCCTTCCGGCTCGACACCCCGCGCTGGTTCGGAGCACCGTGAATCAGAACGAGCGGCCCTCGCCCCGGTACGGCGGCTCCAGGCCGCCCACCGGGTCGGGGCGGTCACGCGGGTCGGCGCAGAGGCCGGAGCTGAGCCGGGTGAGCAGGTCGGCGAGGTCGGCGTACTGCTTCTCGTCCCAGTCGCCCAGCAGTTCGGAGAGCTGGGTGCGCCGGGCCGCGACGAGTTTCAGCGCGGCCTGCTCCCCCGGCTCGGTGAGCCGCAGCGGCAGTCCGCCGTGGCGCGAGGCCAGCCCGCGGCTCTCGACCTCGCGGGCCGCCGCCTCGATGACGGCGATCGGCACGACCCGGCGTTCGGCGAGCTCGGCCGGCTCGGCGGAGCCGTGCTGGTGCATCTGGAGGAGCAGCCAGCTGGAGGCGGGCAGCAGGTCCAGGCTGGCGGTGGCGGTGATCCGGCGGAACAGGTCGCGCCGGGCCTCTCGGGTGCTCAACACCGAGAGGGCGCGGGCGATTTCGTCCAGCGAGGAGCGTTCCACCGGGTTGAGGCCGATGGACTCGCTCAGGTCCGGTGCCGTCACGGTGGTGCGCAGCGTCTGCTCGCGCAGGAACAGCGACAGCACGAAGGCGACCACCGCGACGGGCACCGCGTACAGGAACACGCGGGTGATCGATTCGGCGTACGCGTGGTGGACGGCCGTCTGGACGGCGGCCGGCAGGCGGCTGACGACGCGCGGGTCGGAGGTGATCGCGTCGGGACGGAAGCCGGGCGGCAGCGGCACGCCCCGCAGCGCGTCCGCGAGCCGGGACTTCAGGCCGCTCGCGAAGACCGTCCCGAAGATGGAGACGCCGAACGAGGCGCCGATGGAGCGGAAGAAGGTCGCGCCCGCGGTGGCGACGCCGAGGTCCTGGTAGCCGACCGAGTTCTGCACGATCAGCACCAGCACCTGCATCACCAGGCCCAGCCCGAGGCCGAAGACGAGGAAGTACAGGCTCATCTCCCCCGTGCCGGTGTGCTCGTCGAGCCGGGAGAGGAGCAGCAGGCCGACGGTGGTGACGGCCGTCCCGGCGATCGGGAAGACCCGGTAGTGCCCGGTGCGGGCGACGATCTGGCCGGAGCCGATCGAGGTGGCCAGCATGCCGAGCACCATCGGCAGCATGTGGATGCCGGACATGGTCGGCGAGACCTGCATGACGACCTGGAGGAAGGTCGGCAGGTAGGTGAGTGCGCCGAACATCGCGAAGCCGACGACGAAGGAGATCACCGCGACCAGGCTGAACGTCCGTGAGCGGAACAGCCGCAGCGGCAGGACGGGCTCCTGCGCCGTCCGCTCGACCTGAACGAAGGCGACGAGCAGGACGAGCCCCAGCACGCCGAGCCCGACGATCTGCCAGGAGCTCCACGCCCACGTGGTGCCGCCGAGCGAGGTCATCAGCACGAGGCAGGTCGCGACGGAGGCGATCAGCGCGGTGCCGAGGTAGTCGATCCGGTGCTCGCGCTTGACCTCAAGACCGTGCAGCACCGCCGCGATGACGACCAAGGCGACCACGCCGATCGGCAGGTTGATGTAGAAGACCCAGCGCCAGCTGAGGTTGTCGACGAACAGGCCGCCCAGCAGCGGCCCGAGCACGCTCGTCACGCCGAACACGGCGCCGAACAGGCCCTGGTACTTGCCGCGGTCGCGGGGCGAGACGAGGTCGCCGACGATCGCCTGCGACAGCACCATCAACCCGCCGCCGCCGAGGCCCTGGAGCGCCCGGAAGGCGATCAACTCGCCCATGTCCTGGGCGATTCCGCAGAGCACCGAGCCGAGCAGGAAGATGACGATGGAGGCCTGGAAGAACCGCTTCCGGCCGTACATGTCGCCGAGCTTGCCCCAGAGCGGGGTGGCCGCGGTCGAGGCGAGCATGTAGGCGGTGACCACCCAGGACAGGTGTTCCAGGCCGCCGAGGTCGCTGACGATCGTGGGCAGCGCGGTGGAGACGATGGTCTGGTCGAGCGCGGCGAGCAGCATCGCCAGCAGCAGGGCGCCGATCGGCACCCAGAGGTTGGGGACGGTGACCGCCGGCGGGCCGGGCTCGGGCGCCGGGCTCCGGCCGAAGGCCGCGGGAGGGTCCCGAGGGTCCGGCGGGTCCGTCATGGCGCCTCCTGGCGTCTGCGTGGGGTCGCGGGCCGGGCGGGAGCGGATGGCCCGGGCGGATGATCACTCCCAGCCACCATGCTGTCAGAATTGCCCTGCTTTGTGCCGCCTGATTGAGCCGAACGTAAGCGCCCCACCTGTCAACCGAACACGGACCGTTCACCTGGTGCCAACCACCACCAACCGGCACAACCCCACCGCGGACGGCCGGACGGCCCTGTCCACCCTCCGGGACGTCCTGCATAATCAGGCCCGATCGTGCGACCCGGGACCGCCCGGCCGCGCGCCAGAGAGCACGAGAACCGCGAACCGAGATCCGAGGAGGGCCGGCCCATGCCGGACCAGCACTGCCCGACGTGCGGCACCGCACGCACCGCCGGGTGCGGCTGCCTCCCGGACCGGAGTCTCGACGAGACCGCCGTCCTCCCGCACGTCGAGGGCCCGCCGCTGGTCCGCCCGTACGTGCCGCAGGCGGCCGGCCAGGTCGCGGAGGAGCCGCCGCACGCCGCAGCGCCGCACACCCCGTCGCACACCGCCGCGCCGCACAGCTCTCCGGCAGCCGCACCCATGGCCGCGCACCCGCCCGTGCCGCCGCTCGGGCCCGACGCGGACGCGTACGCCACCACCGTGCTGCCGCCCGTCCCCGGCGCCGCCCCGGACGGGTACGCGCCGGACGGGTACGCGCCCGACGCGTACGCCCAGGACGGCTACGCGACCACCGCGATGCCGCCTGTCCCGCCCGTCCAGCCCGTCCCGCCCGGGGACGACCTCGGCTACTTCCCGTTCGACAACCCCGCACCCGAGCCCGGCCCGGAAGCCGCCCCCGTCGCCGGACGGGCCGCGCGGAGGGCCGCCGAGCAGGCCGAGCAGAGTCCGCTCGCCCGGCACAAGCTGCTGATCGCTGGCGCCGGCGCGGGCCTGCTGGCGCTCACCGTCGGCCTCGCGTACGCCGTGACGCCCTCGTCGCCGCCGGCGCAGAAGGCACTGCCCGCGCCCACGTCGCTCGCCCCCGCGCCGGCGGACCCGACCACCGATCCCGCCCCGCAGCCGAGCGCCGCGGCGCCGACGAGCGACACCCCGAGCCCGACGGCCACCCGGACGGCCAAGCCGAGCCCGACGAGGACGCCGACGCCCACCCCGTCCCACACCCCGACCCCGACGCCGACGCCCACCCCGACGCCGACGCCGACCCCCACTCCGACACCCACGCCCACCCCGACGCCGACCCCGACCCCCACGCCGCGTCTCCTGCAGCTCGGGATGGCCGGCGCCGACGTCAAGGCGATGCAGCAGCAGCTCTACGCCGCCGAGTGCGGATTCGTCGACAAGTCGATCGTCACCGGCACCTTCGACTACTGGACGCAGTCGGTGCTGATCAGCTACCAGCACGACAACCGGATCAAGGGCGAGAACGGCGTCTACGGTCCCAAGACCCAGGCCGCCCTCGCCGCGGACCCCGGCTGCTGATCCGTTCCCGGTAAGGGCGAGCCGATCCGCCCCCCGCTAAGGGCGAGCCGATCCGCCCCCCGCTAAGGGCGAGCCGATCCCGCCCCGGAGAGCCGGAACGGGCCGGCGCGTCAGCCCGTGACGGCCCCGACGATGCTGACGCCCGCCAGCACCACCATGATCGCCGCCGCGACGCGGACGATCAGCTTCATCGGCACGTGCTTCAGCAGCTTCTGCCCGCCCACGATCGCGATCCCGCCGACCGCGCACAGCGCCAGCCAGGAGCCGATGCCGACGGCCAGCGGATCGGCGTACTTGGCGGCCAGGTTGGCGGTCATGATCTGGGTCAGGTCGCCGAACTCGGCCACCGCGACGACCACGAAGCTCGCCCCGGCCACCTTCCAGAAGCTGCTGGAGGACGGCTCCTTGGCGGCGTGCTCATCATCGTCGCCGCCACCGTGGAAGAGCAGCATCGCGGCGCCGGCCAGGAACAGCGCGCCGGTGACGCCCTCGACCCAGCGGTGCGGCAGGAGCGAGAGCAGGTGCCCGGCCACCAGGGCGATGCCCACCTGGACGGCGAAGGCGGCGGCGATGCCGGCGAAGACGTAGCTCGCACGGTACTTCGTGCCGAGGACCAGGCTGGCCAGGGCGGTCTTGTCCGGCAGCTCGGCCAGGAAGATGATGCCGAACGTCAACGCGGCTACGGTCACACTCATCGGAGGAATCCCTCGGTCGGGCCGCCGGTCCGCGGCAGCTCCGTCAGGGGACGCCTCGGCCCGACAGCACTGGAAACGGTCACAGCACTGCGGCCGAAGGTCTCGCCGGCACCGGTCTCACGACCGCGTGCCCCGGGCGCCGGGCCCGTGGGGGCCAGTATGTCGACGGTCCGGTGGAGGGCTACTCCCCTTCAACGCCGTCCAGGTTACCCGACGCCGGGCGGGCTCCCCACCCGGCGGGAGGTCGGCCGCCGTCACCAGCCCGCGCCCGACCAGCTCCAGGACCACCACGACGGCGGCCGCCTCCACCGCCAACAGGCCGACCAGCACGAACAGTTGGACCGCGCCGGCCTGCACCGGGGAGGACCCGCCGAGCAGCATGCCGACGAAGGCGCCGGGGAGCGTCACCAGGCCGACCGTCCGCGTCTGGTCCAGGGCGGGGACGAGCGAGGTCGCGGCGGCCGTCCGGCAGATCTCCAGCCGGGCGTCGCGCTCCTCGAAGCCGAGCGCCAGCGCCGCCTCCACCTCGCCGCGCCGCTGCCGGAGCTCGTCCAGGGCGCGCCGCCCGGCGAGCGAGGTGGCGGTGAGCCCGCCACCGATCAGGATCCCCGCGACCGGGATGACGGACAGGCCCTTCGGCGGCAGCAGTCCGACGGCCAGCAGCAGGACGAGCACCGGCAGCACCCCGGCGCCGATCGGGGCCGCCGCCCACACCCAGCCCGGCCCCGGGGTCATCCGCCGCCCGGCGGTGCGCACCGCGACGGTGAACATCAGCAGCACGAACAGCGCCGACCACCACAGGGAGCCGACCACCCAGGTGATCACCGCGGCGACGGCCGCCAGCTGCACCACCGCCCGCAGCCCGGCCCGCAGCACCGCGTGCCCGTGCCCCAGCAGGCCCCACCCGGCCACCGCGACGGCGGCCAGCAGCAGGACGGCGGCCACCACCCCGAGCACCGGGGTGACGGGCAGCAGTTGTCCGCCCGACGCGGCGAGCGCGGAGCCCGCCCAGGACCGTCCGGTCAACGGGCTCAGATCCAGCTGGTGAACCACATCCGGTCCTGCCAGGACGTCAACGGGATCACCTCCGCCGTGTAGAGCGGGTAGAAGAAGGCGAAGCACCCGACGATCGCGAGCACGATCAGCCCGGCCGCCGCCGCGCCGATCCGCCGCCGCTCGGGGGTGCTGCCGGCCGGGCCGAGGATCGCGCCGAGCATCTGGGCGACGGCCAGGCACAGGAACGGCACCAGCACGACCATGTAGAAGGAGAAGACCGTCCGCTCCTGGTACTGGAACCAGGGCAGGTAGATCGCGGCCACCGCGCACAGCACGGCGCCCGAGCGCCAGTCGCGCCGGAAGAACCAGCGCCACAGCAGGTAGACGAGCGCGAAGCAGGCCGTCCACCAGAGCAGCGGCGTGCCGAGCCCGAGGATCTGCGCCGAGCAGCCGCCGGGCGTGGTGCAGCCCCGGGTGCCGATCGGGACCTGCTCCCAGTACATGGAGACCGGGCGGCCCATGACCAGCCAGCTGAACGGGTTGGACTGGTAGGTGTGCGGGGTGCTCAGCCCGGTGTTGAAGTCGTACATCTGCGAGTGGTAGTGCCACAGGCTGCGCAGCGGCGCGGGCACCCAGCTCATCGAGACCTGCGGCAGCGGGACGCCGAGGACGCTGTCCGGCGAGAGCCCGGCGCGGTCGTCCGCCCAGTGCCGGTCGTACCCGCCGCCGCCGTTGGCACCGTTGGCCAGCCAGCCGCTCCAGGCGCCGACGTAGACGACGACCGCGGAGCCGACCATGGCGAGGAAGGCGGGGACGGCGTCCCGGCGCAGCATCGAGCGCCAGGGGCGGCGGGCGCCGGCGGCGCGGCGGCCGGACTGGTCCCACAGGACGGTCAGGATGCCGAAGGCGGCGAGGACCATGACGCCGTTCCACTTGACCGCGGCGGCGGAGCCGACGAACACGCCGGCGGCGATCCGCCAGGGCCGCAGGCCGAGCCGGACGGTGTCGCCGTCGGTGACGCCGGCCAGCCGGGCGCGCACGTGGTCGCGGTCGATCAGCAGGCTGCCGAACGCGGCGAGGACGAAGAACATCTGGACGCCGTCGAGCAGGCCGACCCGGCTCATCACCAGCTGGAGGCCGTCGACGGCCATCAGGAGGGCGGCGGTGCAGCCGATCAGGGTGGAGCCGAAGAGGCGGCGGCCGATCCGGGCGAGCATGAGCACGGTGACGGTGCCGAGCAGGGCGGTCATGAACCGCCAGCCGAAGGGGTGCAGTCCGAAGAGCTGCTCGCCGACGGCGATCACCCACTTGCCCAGCGGCGGGTGGGCGACGAACTCCGGGGCGTTGGTGAGCGGGACGCCCTGCGGGACGGCCAGGACGTCGGCGTTGGCGTGGTCCGGCCAGCTGCCCTCGTAGCCCTGCTTGAGCAGCGACCAGGCGTCCTTGGGGTAGTACGTCTCGTCGAAGACGAAGGCGTTGGGGTAGCCGAGGTTCCAGAACCGCAGCAGGCCGGCGAAGAGCGCGACGCCGATCGGCCCGAGCCAGCCGAACCACGCGGCCCGGTCGGCCGCCGCGACCAGCGGCCCGCGCGGGGCCGGTCCGGGGTCCGGGGCCGGTGCCGCCGGGGGGTGCGTGAGCGCCGCTTGCGTCATTGCCTCGCCGATTCGCCGGTGTACCGCTGTGCCAGTGACCGCCGTGCCGGCCGGGGCCGGGCGGTCGACAGGCACTGACACTATGTGGCGGTGGTCGCGAAGCCAAGCGCGACGGGCGCCGCCCGGGTGACCCGGTCGGCGCCCGTGCGCGCGGTGTTCGTCGGGCCCGCTCAGGCGGCCGTCTGGAGCTCCCGGACGGGGATCGCGTGGACGACGGCCGGGGCCGCGTTGTCCTGCTCCGGCGTGAGGTGCGGGCGCAGCCGCAGGGCCAGGGCGACGATCAGCAGGGTGGAGCCCGCCATGGCCGCGAGGTAGAGCGGCCAGGTGCCGGAGCCGACCAGCAGCACGCCGACGGCCGGGCCGACCGCGATCGCGATCTGCTTCACCAGGGCGTAGCCGGCGTTGTAGGTGCCGAGCAGCCGGGCCGGGGCGAGGTCGGCGACGATCGGGCCCATGGTGGGCGCGAGCAGCGACTCGCCGACGCCGAACAGGGCGTAGATCGAGACGATCGCGACCGTGGCGGCCATGGCCTCGGTCCGGATCAGGCCGGCCACGAGGGCCATCGTCCAGGCGCCGAGCCAGACCACGCCGGCCGCGGCCATGGCGGTGGTGCGGCGGCGGCGCGCGGTGATCCGCACCATGAACATCTGCAGGACGACGATGGTCAGCGCGTTGGCGCCGATCGCGAAGCCCAGGGTGGAGGGCGCGGTGCCGACGGTGTCGGTGGCGAAGGCCGCGACGCCGGACTCGAACTGGCCGTAGCAGGTGAAGAAGATCAGCCCGGCGAGGACGCAGAGCCGCACCATCGCCTTGTCGGCGACCAGGGCGCGCAGGCCGGTCGGGCCTTCGGTCTTGCCGTGGACGGCGGTCAGCTGGACCTTGGGCATCCGGGCGGTGCCGGTGACCAGGGCGAGGCCGAGGAAGGTCGCCGCCTCGATGGTGAACAGCCGGGTGAGGCTGGCCGGGTCGGCCACGTTCACGATCTGCCCGCCGACCAGCGCGCCGATGCCCATGCCCAGGTTGACCAGGGTGAACTGCAGCGCGAAGGCGTGCGCCCGGGTCGCCGCGGTGGAGCAGCGGACGATCATCGTGGCGAGCGCCGGCTGGCAGGTGGTGACGCCCGCGCCGAACAGGAACGAGGAGACCAGCAGGGCGGGGGTGCCGGTGGCGTGCCCGAAGGCGAACGCGCCGGTGGCGGCGAGCGCGGTGCCGGCCAGCAGGACGGGCCGGGGACCGTACTTGTCGATGCCGCGGCCGGTGAACGGCAGGACGGCGAGCGCCGCGAGCGCGAAGACGGTGAACACCATCCCGGCCGCCAGCGAGCCGAGCCCGCGCACCTGGTCCACGTACACGAACATGTACGGCATCGTGAACCCGCTGCCGAACGCGCTGAGCGCGTTGCCGATCTGGACGCGGCGCAGCGGGCCGCCCGCCCCGCGTCGCTGCTGCCTCTGCTGCTTCACCGTGCCGGTCACCGTGCACACCCCTTCTTGGAGATTCGACTGGATACTCTTAAGTCCAGAAGATTTCAGAGCTAAAGTTTGACGAGATAAAGTCTTAGCACCAGAAGAGTGTGGAGTCAAAGGCTTAAGAGATGCACGCCCCCGTGCGACACTGGTCCGCATGACTACGGACAAGCCCGCTCCGGCCAAGCCCAGGGAGCTCGGCATCGCCGAGCAGGTGGCCGTCTACCAGCGGGAGTTCCCCACGGTGGACCCGCAGGTGGAGACCATCGTGCAGACCCTGAACCGGGTCTCGCGGCGGATGGGGGTGGCCTACGACCGGCAGCTGACTGTGCTGGGGATCACGTCCGCGGAGTGGGAGGTGCTGAAGGCCCTGGTGGTCTCCGGCAGCCCCTACCGGCTGGGACCGGGCGAGCTGGCCAAGCGGCTCGGGCTCACCCCGGCGGCGATGACGCACCGGATCGACCGGATGGTGGCCGAGGACCTCGTCACCCGGGAACGGGACGAGTCCAACCGGGTCCGGGTGATCATCGAGCTGACCGAGAACGGCCGCGACAAGTGGCTGGAGTCGATGCGGATGGCGGCGGTGTTCGAGGAGGAACTGCTCCAGGACATCGCGGGCGAGGAGCGGGCCGTCCTGTCGGCCCTGCTGGCCCGGATGCTGCGGCGCATCGAGGAGAGCCGGCCGGACGCACCCGGGCGCGCCGCGGACCCCGCGTAGCGGCCCCGCACATGGCTCCGGCCCGCCAAGGGAGTGGTCTCCCCCGGCGGGCCGGACGTCTTTCGGTTTCGGTGCGGGGTCCGTCAGGCCCTCAGCCGTTCTCGGGATCGGGCCCGGGCGTCAGCAGGGGCCGTTGTCGGTCCAGACGCCCCACTGGCCGCTCTGGGTCGGGTCCTCGCCCTTGGTCCACCACTTGTTGGTGTAGTAGTGGCCCTTCCAGGAGACCTTGGTGCCGCCGGCCGCGTAGGTGGCGTTCGGGTCCCAGCTCGGGGCGGCCGGGCAGGTGACCGGCGTGCCGGTGGGGGTGCCGGTCGGCGTACCGGTCGGCGTGCCCGTGGGGGTCCCGGTCGGCGTGCCGGTGGGGGTGCCGGTCGGGGTCTGGGTCGGGGTGGCGGTGGAGGTCGGGGTGCCGGTCGGCGGGGCCGGGCAGGCCGCGGCCGAGCCGTTGGTGGCGTTCGCCATCGTGTCGAACAGGGAGGTGTTGGTCCCCAGGTCGTACAGCGAGAAGGCGAAGGAGCCGCCGAGGCCGTTGCAGTGGGCGTAGTCGAGCTTGGCCTGGATCGACCGGGCGTCCTCACCGCTCCAGAAGGTGGTGCCGTCGTAGAAGTACGTGGCCTTCGCGGCGTCGTCCCAGAAGGTCTTGGACGGGTTGTCGACGAAGCCCGTGAGCTCCTTGTACATCTGGATGCCGGGGACGTTGCCGGACATCGCGGCGCCGGCGGCGGGGTTGGCGGCGGGCTGGAACAGGCCGTTCTGGCCGTTGTTCGGGACGCCGGTCCAGCCGCGGTAGTAGAACGGCACACCCATGTTGATCTTGTTGGCGGGGAAGCCGCCGGGGATGCCGTAGTCCGGGTCGCCGACCGTCCACGCCTTGACGGCGTTGTCGATCGAGTACTTGCCGTGGCCCGGCTTGGCCGGGGTCATCGGGTCGTTCGGGCCGGAGTAGAGCGGGGCCTGGTGGTTGGTCGGGCCCTGGGCGTCCCAGCCGCCGTGCATGTCGTAGGTCATGACGTCGAGGAACGTGAGGTACTGGCCGATCTTGTCGGTCTCGACGTTCATGATCTTGTCCTGGCCGGCGCCGACCGCCGCCGACAGGGCATAGGTCTTGTTGTCGGCCTTGCCCTGCGCGTCCAGCTGGTTGCGGAACTCCTGCAGCAGCAGGGTGTAGTTCTGCTTGTCGGCCGGGCTGGAGATGTTGCCGGTGTGGCCGCCGCCGCCCGGGTACTCCCAGTCGATGTCGACGCCGTCGAAGACGCCGGCCGCCGAGCCCGGGCCGCCGTAGCCGGCCTCGCTCGGGAGGTTGCCCTTGATGAACATGTCGAGGCAGGACGAGACCAGGTGCTTGCGCGAGGCGTCCGTGGCGGCCGCCGACGAGAAGTACTTGGAGTAGGTCCAACCGCCCAGCGAGATCAGGACCTTGAGCTTCGGGTTCTTCGCCTTCAGCTTCTTCAGCTGGTTGAAGTTGCCCGCGATCCCCTGGTTCCAGACGTCGCCGACGCCGTCGACCGAGATGTCGGCGCCGAAGCTCTTCTGGTAGTCGGCGAACGCGTCGCCCGCGCCGTCACCCGCGTTGGGGTTGTTGTCGTTCGTGTCCGCGGCCTTGGTGGCCTCGAAACAGCCCAGGTCGGTCGGGTTGATGTTGGCGAAGTCGTAGATCAGGTAGTCCAGCTTCCCGGCCACGCCGGTGTCCTGGATCGTCTTCGGGTAGTACCCGTTCGCGTAGATCGACCACTGGTCGAAGTAGGCGACCTTGATGCCGCCGCTGGTGGCGGGCGCGCCGGTGGAGTTGGTGGTCGCGGCGTTGGCCGCGGCGCCGCCGGTGAGGGCGAGGCCCGCGCCGAGCAGCAGGGAGGCGGTGGTGCCGGCCGCGATCGCGGCCAGGCTCTTCGGGCGCCGACGGCGGACGCCTTCCTGAGCCGGGGTCCCGGCCCTTTCAATGCGTGAGCGCAGCATGGGTGCGTGACTCCTGGGTGTGGGGGTTCCGTCCGCCCCGGGGACGCCGTCCGGGGTGGGGCCGGACGACCGGGGCATGACAGATCGAGGAAGGGAATCGAGCGGGAAAGGGGGTCGAGCGGGATCAGGCCGTGACGGACACCGGGATGTGCCGAACCGGCGCCGGCGGCCGTACGGCCGCTGACGCCGGTTCAGGGGCTCCCTGCACCTGGGCAATAAAAATGGACTAGACCAACTCGCCCGTCAAGAGGGGCCGTCGGGCCTTGACCCGCGCTTAAGGTTCGCCTCCCCCACGGGCACCCCCGGCGACCTGCGCATCAGTAGCGGACGGCGTTCGCCACGACGGCCTTGATCGTCCCGGACAGGTCCCGGTTGCTCCTCGCGGTGGCCTGGGCGCCCTGCCCGGAGGCCACGTCGTCCAGGGTCACCGCCGTCGCGTCCTGCACCTGGCCGGATCCGTCCGTGAAATCGACCTGGATCACGTACCGGTAGGACTGCTGCCCGTGGTTGGTCACCGTCAGCTGCGCCTGCGCCCTGCCGTCCGAACCGGTCGTCACCGCCCCCACCGCGACGTCGGCCTTGGCGTCCAGCCCGCCCTTGATCCCCGCCACGGCGGACGAGGCCGCCGAGAACGCCGCCGAGGCCTGCGCCTGCGCCGACGAGAGCGCCGAACCGGCCCCGCCGGCCGCCGAGGCCAGCGCCGAGGCGGCCGACGCCGCGGCCGAGACGCCCTTCTCGATCTCGCCGGCGGCCGAGGACACCGCACTGCTCGGGCTCTTGCCCGACGAGCACCCCGCCAGCACCGCACCCGCGACCACCACGGTGGCCAACACCCCGGCCACGGCGCGGCGTCGGCGGCGCAGCAGCGGGGCGTCCGGCAGCTGCGCGGGGACCCTGCGGGTGACCCGGATGACCCGGGTGAGCGGCTGGCGGTCCATGGGCGGTCCCGTCCCTTCTGGTGTCCTCCGGCGCCCGGGCCGCCCGGCACGCCTCCCGGCCCACCCTCCGAGGCCCCGGGCGGAGCCGCCAGCGGGGCGGTGCCTCCGGGTGAGCCGGGCGGGCGGCGACGTCAGGGTGGCAACGTCAGGACAGGCCCGAGCCCTCCTGCTCGTCCGCCTCCACCGCCGCCCGCTCCTCGCGCAGCCGCACGACGTGCCGGCGCCGGGCCACCACGCCGTACGCGGACGCGGCGCTCGCGACGAAGGCCAGCACGCCGACCCACGGCCGGTCGAAGGCGTGGCCGGTCACGTGGTCGAGCGAGTACCGGCCCGGGCCGGCCAGGCCCAGCGCCAGCCCGGTCGCGCCGAGGAACGCCGGGTACTCGTAGCCGCCGGAGGTCATGAAGAAGCCGGCCGGGGCGTGCACCGCCACGGCGCCGGCCATCGTGCCGGCCACCACCGCGCCGGCCGCCGGCGTGGCCAGGCCCGCCACCAGCAGTGCGCCGCCGCCCGCCTCGCCGAGGCCGGCCGCGATCGCGCTCTCCCTGGCCGGGTGGAAGCCCATGCCCTCCATCGCCTTGGTGGTGCCCTCCAGGCCGCCGCCGCCGAACCAGCCGAACAGCTTCTGGGTGCCGTGCGCGATCAGCACCCCGCCGACCGCGCCGCGCAGGGCCAGCAGGCCCAGGTCCCTACGGTTCAGACACATGTCGCAACCTCGTTCCCGCGGTGGTGGTCCTCCGTCCATGGGACCCGAGACCGCGCACCCGTTCGAGCCGGGACCGCCATCCGGGCGAATCAGCCGCCGACCGGGAACGGACCGCGGCCCCCGGCGGACCCCGCGGTCATGCTGAGCGGATGTTCGTCTTCAACCTGTCCAGCGCCTTCATCACCTTCTTCGCCGTCGTCGGACCGCCGAAGGTGCTGCTGTCCTTCGCCCGGCTGGCCCCCACCCGGACCACCAGGGAACTGCGGCGGCTCGCCGCCTGGAGCACGGTCGTCTCGGCCGTGATCGGCCTGGTGCTGGGCTTCAGCGCGGACGAGGTCACGACGCTGTTCCACATCAGCGACCAGTCGCTGCAGCTCGCCGGCGGGACGATCTTCTTCATCTACGCCGTCGCGCTGGTCTTCGGGGTGCACCTCGGCGAGGGCGAGGACGACGAGCACCTGCCGAACCCGATGCTGGACGGCTTCCGCGAGCTCCTGCTGCCGTACATCGCCAGCCCGCTCGCCGTCAGCGCCGTCCTGGTCGCCTCGCTCACCAAGGACGACTGGGGCTGGCGGACCACCGTCGCCGGGGCCTACGTGGCCGTCGTGGTGATCAACTACGTCGCCGTGGCGCTGCTCGCCCCGCTGATGCGGCGCACCCACCGCACCTCGCTGGAGGTGCTGTCCCGGCTGCTCGGACTGCTGCTGGCGGCGGTGGGCGTCGAGCTGTTCCTGAACGGCCTGGCCGGGCTCGGCGTGCACATCGCCGAGGGGCACTGAGGGGCACTGAGGGGCACTGGGGGCCCTTGAAGGGCGCCGGGCCCGGCCGGCCGCGTCGTCAGGCCGCGGCGAGGCGGGTCAGCACCTCACCGATCCGCTCCCGCACCAGCGGGTCGGCGATCAGGCCGTCCGCACCGACCGCGCCGCGGTCCAGCGGGATCCGGACACAGGCCTCGTCCACGACAGCCGCGCCGGTGTAGCCGAGGACGGCGCGCAGGGTGGCCTCGGCGCCCTCGCCGCGGCCGGGGGCGGCGCAGTTGATCCAGGCCGCCGGCTTGTCGGAGATCTCGACCCCGCCGACCGTCCAGTCCAGCAGGTTCTTGAACGAACCGGGCAGCGTGCCCGCGTACTCCGGCGTGCAGATCAGCAGCGCGTCGGCGGCCTCGACCGCGGCGCGCAGCGCGGCCACCGCCTCCGGCAGCGGATCGGTGTCGTGGTCGGGGTTGAAGTGCGGGAGGTCGGCCAGCCCCTCGAAGTAGGTGGCGCGCAGGCCCGGGGCCCCGGCGGCGAGGGCCTCGGCCGTCCGCAGCACCGTCTCGTTGGAGGATCCGGCGCGGAGGCTCCCGGTCAGAAGCAGGATGTGACGCTCGTTCGGCATGCCGAGGAACCTACTCCCCGGTCCCGGGACCGGGGAGGGGTTTTCCCCACGGCCACGGGAGTCACGGGAGCCATGGGCATCACGGGAGCCATGGGCATCACGGGAGTCACGGGAGTCACGGCACGACGACCGTGCGCCACGGCACCGGGCTGGAGAGGATCATCGAGCTCGACGGCTGGCCGTAGCCGCCGAGCCGGTCGCACAGCCGCTCGAACTCGGCCATCGTGGGCGCCGCGACCAGCAGCACGCAGCAGGCCCCGCCGGTGACCCGGTGCAGTTGGAGCACCTCGGGCCAGTTCGCCACCTCCGGGTCGCGCAGCACGCAGCGCGGGCCGTAGCACTGGATCTGGACCAGTGCGGTGATCGGCAGCCCGGCGCGGGGAAGGTCCACGTGGGCGTGGTAGCCGGTGATCACGCCGTCCGCCTCCAGCCGGCGGACCCGTTCGGCCACCGCGGGTGCGGACAGGCTCACCCGGCGGGAGAGTTCGTTGTACGAGAGCCTGGCGTCGGCCTGGAGCTCGGCCAGCAGGCGGCGGTCGACGGCGTCCATGGCGGCTCCCGGAGTGCTGTGCACGTGGCGTGCGAGTGGCTGGAATCGGCGGTCTTGCCGATCGTAAAGGGAATCGGCGCAACGCCTCGCGAACAACAGCCCGAGGGCCCGTTGCGGTACCCGGAGGCCATTCAATCCGGGGCCGACACCGCCGCACAATGGGGCCCCCGGTGGAACCAGGCCGTCCGTCTGGTCACCGGGCCCGGGCCGTGGTGCCCGGCCGTCAGGAGGGATCGGGATGGGGCACGACACGGTGGAGACGCCCAGCCTGTCATTCGTCGGGGGCGAGGAACCGGGTCGGGGGACCCCGTACGCCCGCTACGCGCGACTGGACGAGCTGCACGGCCTGCAGCACCCGCTCAGCAAGGCGCCGGCCGAGATGTCGTTCATCGTCACCACGCAGGTGATGGAGCTGCTGTTCGACCTGCTGCGGCACGAGTGGACGCTCGCCCAGCAGGCGCTGCGCGAGGACGACCTGCCGGCGGCGCTCGCCGCCCTGCGGCGCGGCACGCACGTCCAGGACGTGCTGACCGAGTCCTGGGACCTGCTCGCCACCATGACACCGCAGGAGTTCAACTCCTTCCGCGCGCTGTTCGGCGAGGCCTCGGGCTTCCAGTCCTCGGCGTTCCTGCACCTGGAGTTCCTGCTCGGCAACAAGAACGCCGCGCTGCTGAACATGTACGCGGACGCGCCGCGCACCCGCGACGAGCTGGCCGAGGCGCTGCGCGCCCCCAGCCTGTACGACGACGCGCTGGCCGTGCTCGCCCGCCGCGGACTGACCGTCCCGCACCTGCCGTCCGAGCAGCGCCACCACGCCTCCCCCGAGGTCGAGGCGGCCTGGCGCCGGGTGTACACCGAGCCGGAGTTCGCCGGCCTCCAGCCGCTCGCCGAGGCGCTGCTGGACGTCGCCGAGCGGGTCACCCGGTGGCGCCAGCGCCACCTGAACGCGGTCCGCCGCACGATGGGCGCCAAGCCCGGCTCGGGCGGCTCCAGCGGGCTGACCTGGCTGCGCAAGTCGGCCGACCAGGACGTGTTCCCGGAGCTGTGGTCCATCCGGGACGAGATGTGAGCGAGAGGCAGGACATGGGCACGGGCAAGATCACGGGTGCGCTCACGCGCGAGGAGTGCGCGGCGCTGGACGCCGTCGACCCGCTGGCGGCGTTCCGCAAGGAGTTCGCGCTGCCGGACGGGGTGATCTACCTGGACGGGAACTCGCTGGGCGCACTGCCGGTGCGCACGCCCGAGCGGGTGCGCCAGGTGGTCGAGGAGGAGTGGGGCCGCGACCTCATCCGCAGCTGGAACGACGCCGGCTGGTTCGAGCAGCCGTACGCGCTCGGCCGCCGGATCGCACCGCTGGTCGGGGCCGGCGCGGACGAGGTCGCGGTCTGCGACACCACGTCGGTGAACCTGTTCAAGGTGCTCTCGGCGGCGCTGCGGCTGCGCCCGGGGCGCGGCACGGTGCTCGGCGACGCCGAGGCGTTCCCGACCGACCTCTACATCGCCGAGGGCGTGACCGGCCTGGTCGAGGGCGCGCGCAGCGTGCTGATCCGGCCGGAGGAGCTGGACGCGCACCTGGACGGGGATGTCGCCGCCGTCGTCCTGTCCCACGTGGACTACCGCACCGGCGAGCTGCTCGACATGCCCGGGATCACCGCGCGCGTGCAGGCCGCGGGCGCGCTGATGATCTGGGACGTGTGCCACTCGGTGGGCGCGCTGCCGGTCGAACTCGGCGCCTCGGGCGCGGACTTCGCGATCGGCTGCACCTACAAGTACCTGAACGGCGGCCCGGGCGCGCCGGCCTTCCTGTACGTCGCCGAGCGGCACCTGGCGGCCGGTCCGGTGCAGCCGCTGAGCGGTTGGTTCGGCCACGCGCGGCCGTTCGCGTTCGAGCCCGGGTACGACCCCAAGGAGGGCATCGGGCGCTTCCTGTGCAGCTCGCCGTCACTGCTCGGCCAGGCCGCGCTGGGCGCCAGCCTGGACGTGTGGGAGCGCGCCGACCTGGCCGCCGTGCGGGCGAAGAGCCTCGCGCTGACCGACCTGTTCATCGCGCTGGTCGAGGGCCTGGACGGGATCGAGGTGGCGACCCCGCGCGAGCACGCCCGGCGCGGCAGCCAGGTCGCGCTGCGGTTCGCCGACGGCTACCCGGTGGTGCAGGCGCTGATCGCGCGCGGCGTGATCGGGGACTTCCGCGCGCCGGACCTGATGCGCTTCGGGTTCACCCCGCTCTACCTGTCCCACGTCGACGTCTGGGACGCGGCGCAGCAGCTGGCGGAGGTGCTGGAGAGCGGCGAGTGGCGGCAGGAACGGTTCTCCCGCCGGGGCGAGGTGACCTGACCGGGCCCGGGCTTCCCGGCCGGGGGATCCGGCCGGGAACGGGCGCTCCCTGCCCGCGTCGTGGGGCAGTGACGAAGGCCATGGACCGGTTCCTCGCGGGACGCTGACCGCACGACCGGTGGCCGGCCCCTCGCGTTCCGGCCTCTTCGTACGCTCGCCGACGGCCGCCGGCACGGCTCGGGCCGCCCGGTCGGGAGTGACCGGGCGGCCCGTCGTGCCGTGGGGATGGTCAGCTGTGGCGGCCGCGGCGGCGGGCGACCATCACGGCGAGGCCGCCGAGGGCGAGTGCGCCGACGCCTGCGGCGCCGAGGACGAACGGGGCGTTGCCCGCGCCTGTCGACGGCAGCTCACCGCCACCGTGGTGGTGGTGACCGCTGGACTCGTGCCCGGTCGGGTGCCAGCTGGTCGGCACGGGGCCCGCGGTGGACGAACTCGCCGAGGGCGAGGTGGTGGTGGCCGACGGCGACGTGGTGCTCGCGGTCGGGGACGGCGACGGGGAGTTCGTCGGGGACGGGGAGCTGGTCGGAGACGGCGAGTTGGTCGGCGACGGGGAGTTCGTCGGGGACGGGGAGCTGGTCGGCGAAGGGGAGTTCGTCGGGGACGGCGAGTTGGTCGGCGAAGGGGAGTTCGTCGGCGAAGGCGAGTTCGTCGGAGACGGGGACGGCGAGTTGGACGACGGCGACGGGCTCGGCGAGGTCTTGCACTCCGGCAGGTCCCCGTCGAACGGGTAGCTGTGGATCTCGTAGCCACCGGTGCCGGTGTGGATCAGGTTGCCCGCGAGGTACACCCGGCCGTTCATTCCCGCCTGGGCGATGGTCGTCGTCCCGCCCGGGTTGCCCGCCAGGACAGAGCCCTGGAACTGGGCGCTGCCGAGGATCTGCGCCGTGGTCGCGGTCGGGAAGTTGTACATCAGCTTCGAGCGCATGTCGGTGGTCTGGTCCCCGGCCAGGCCGGTGCCCGTGTAGGTGTTGATGACCGGGCTGTCGCCGAGCATGTTCACCACCACGGTGGCCCCGGCCGGGATGTTGTTGAACACCAGGCCGATCTGCCCGCCGGTCGGCGAGGCGAGGTTCCGGGTGACGTTGAAGACCTGCTTCGTGCTGGTGCCGTCACCGGTGAAGGTGGCCTGACTGGAGGAGACGTCGACGGTGCCCGTGGCGGTGGCCCGCCCGACGCAGTCCGAGACCTCCTCGATCTGGGTGAGCACCGTCTGGTACGGCGCTGCCGCGTTCGGGTCCTGGATCGACTCGCCGATCGGGTCGATGCTGACGGTTCCGGTGACGCTGCCCGCGTGGCGCAGGTTGCCGAAAGCCGGACCGTGGGAGTCGCTGCCGCCGATCAGGATCGAGTTGCCGCTCTTCACGTCGACGTTGCCGCCGGTGGTGACGAAGTCGCTGCCGTTGGGCGGCACGACGCGTGAGCCGACGCCCACGACGCCCATGTTGTAGACGCCGCCCCCGTTCTTGTCGAGGGTCAGGACCCCGAGCGTGACGATCTTGCCCTCGGCCTCGGCGGCACGGCCGTTGACGGTGTAGTCGCCGCCGGTGAAGACGTTGATCGTGGCGTCCCGGCCGGTGAAGTCGCCGTTGTTCGGCGGCGGCCAGGTGGACGGGCAGTCGGGCCCGGTGCAGGCGCCGAGCGGCGGCGCCAGCGGCGCGGCGGAAACGACCGACAGCACGGCGGCCATCGGCACCGCGGCGAAGGCCGTGGCGACGGCGATCCGCACGGCCCGGCGGCCGGGAGCCTGCGGTCTCTTCACGGCGGTCGTTCTGTGATCCGGCGTACCGGTGCCCTGACCCATCGACGCGTTCCTCCACACAAGGAAAACGGCAGGTCGCTCAACCTGCCATCTTCGGGTGATTACCTGGCGATCCCACATATTCGCGACGTGACGTCACAAATCGGACTATTCATACCCTGTGGATCCTCGGATCCGATCCCGGTGTCCATCGAACGGCCGAGCGGATCGACCGGCCCCCGGGGCGCGGGCCCATGGCCTAGGTTGGGGACATGACCACCGAGGACCACGACCGGCGCCAGGACCGGCCCGCCCCGCTCGTCGCCGTCGCCTCCGCCGAGGCCGTCCTGCGCCGCCCCGAGGTGAGCGAGCACCTGCTCACGGACCTCGAACGGCAACGCGCGGCACGCTTCCGGACGGAGACCGGGCGGGTCGACTTCACCGCCGGCCACCTCCTGGTCCGGCTCTGCGCCGCGCGGCTCCTCGGCGTCCCGGCCGACGGCCTCGCGCTCGCCCAGCAGTGCCCCGACTGCGGCCGGGCCGACCACGGCAAGCCGTTCCTCCCGGACCACCCGGACGTGCACGTGAGCCTCTCGCACACCCGGGGCGTGGTCGCCGCGGCCGCCGGCTTCGAGCCCGTCGGCGTCGACGTCGAGCTCGCCGCGCGCGGGCGCTCCCTGGGCGAGGTCGCGCAGCGGGTGCTCGCACCGGCCGAGCTCGCCCTGGTGCGGGCGGCCCCGGAGCCGGACCGGGCCTTCCTGCGGCTGTGGGTGCGCAAGGAGTCGCTGATCAAGATCGGGCGGACCAGCATGGACACGCTGGCGGCGGTCGACCTCTCCGACCTGCCACTGGCCGTCCCGGCGGACGGCCCGCTGCGCAGCCGCCACCAGGACCTGCACTTCGTCGACTGGACGGACCCGGCGCACGGCGCCGCGGTGGCGGCGGTCAGCACCGCCGAGCCGCAGGTCGTGGAGCTGACGGCCGGGGCCTGACCCGCGCGGCGGGCGCCGGGGTAAGCGGTGTTAGCGTGCCTGGTCGGGCGCCGGACCGCGGCCGCCCCGCCGAATCGCTGCCCACCGCCGGATTAAGGGTGTCCCCGCCATGGCCAAGTTCCTGCTGAGCCTGCACGTCCTCGCGTCGGTCCTGTTCATAGGCCCGGTCGCGGTGGCCGTCAGCATGTTCCCGCGCCGTGCGAAGGCGGCGCTGGCGGGCGGGCCCGACCAGGCCTCCGACGCCGGCGTGCTGCGGATCCTGCACCGGATCACCCAGGTCTACGCGCTGCTGGGGGTGGCCGTGCCGGTGCTGGGCATCGGGCTGGCCCAGGTGATGGACGTGCTCGGGCAGTCCTGGCTGATCGTCTCGATGGTCCTGACCGCGGTCGCCGCGCTCTCGCTGCTGCTCTTCGTGCTGCCCGGCCAGCAGGCCGCCGTCGACGCGCTCGCCCAGGAGACCGGGGACGAGCAGCGCGACAAGGCCGTGAAGGGCCTCAAGATGCTGCCGATGACGGCCGGCGTCTTCAACCTGCTGTGGGCGGTCGTCGTGGTGCTGATGGTCATCCGTCCGGGGTCGAGCACTGGCGTCTGAGGCCGGTAGGCGCTTGGGCGTTGGGGCGTTGGGGCGCCTGAGTGCTTGGGCACTTGGGACGCCGGGACGCTGGTGAAACCCCGGTGGGCCCGGTCACCGCTGTGGGCCGAGCCTCCGGAGCGGGACGCCCGCCCGCTTCACCGCGCGCGCGACGATCGCCGTCTCGGCGCGCGTCACCCCGAGCGGGCCGAGGGTGTCCGTGACGAACCGGTAGAGCCCCGCGTGGTCCCGGCAGAACACCGCGGCCATCAGGTTCGTCGGCCCGCTGGTCGCGAGCACCCCGTGCACGTGCGGGTGCCGGGCCAGGGCCGCGCCGGTCTCGGCGAGCCGGCCGGGCGGCACGTCCAGCCAGAGGTTGGCGTCCACGGCCAGGCCGAGCAGCCGGGGGTCGACGGTCGCGTGGGTGCGCAGCAGCCCGGACTCGTCGAGGCGGTGCAGGCGGCGGCGGACGGTCGATTCGGGTGCGCCGACGGCCTCGGCGAGGGCGGCGTGCGACTGCCGGGCGTCCTCGGTGAGCCGGGCCAGCAGCGCGTGGTCCAGCTCGTCCGACGGCGGGGGCGTCCGCGGGCGCGGTGCGACGGGCCGGGCGAGCGCCGCGGCCTCGTCCGCGTCCAGGTATCCGGCCTGCCACTGCCCGGCGTCCGCGTAGGCGTGCAGGACGGCGTGGGTGGTGGTCTCGGTGACGGCGGCGGTCGCGGGCAGCTGCCCGTACAGCAGGCGGTCGCGGCCGCCGGCGTCGCTCAGCATGACGGCGCCGATCTCCTGGCCGCCGAGCATCACGTCGACGAACGGGACGTCCGGGCGGTCGGCCAACGCCTTCGCGATGGCGTCCACCGTGCCGCGCAGCACCCGCACGCGCAGCAGCAGCGCGCCGACGGCCGCGTCCTCCACGTCCGGCATCCGCACCACCCGCAGCACGCCGGCCCCGCGCAGCCTGGCCAGGCGGCGGGTGACCGTCCGGGCGGAGACGCCCAGCACCTCGGCGATCCGGCCGGTCTCGGCCCGGCCGTCGACCTGGAGCGCGCAGACCAGCCGGCGGTCGAGGAGGTCGAGGGCCTTGTCCGGATCAGCCGTCGATAGGTCCATGGTGTCCGATCTCCATCATTCCAAGCCCATTGAGCGTCCTGTTCATCCGGTCCGACGGTACTCCTTGTCCTGTGCGGCCGGACGGTCCGGCCAGGAGTGGGGTACGACGATGGAGCTGTGGGCGCTGGCCGAGGGTGTGGAGGCCGCGGTGCGCGAGGTCGGCGCGAAGCTGGTGGCGCGACGGCCCACCGAGCCGACCCCGGCGCGGACGGCCGAGGAGGCGGTGGCGCGGTTCGCCGAGATCGACGGCCCCGCCGCAGCCGAACTGCGGGAGCGGCTCGGCTCGTTGCGCCCGGACGCCGGTTGGCTGGACGACGAGTTCGACGGCGCGGTGCCGGCCGAGGGCGAGTGGTGGCTGTGCGACGCCACCGACGGCGCGGTGCAGTACCTGCTCGGCCTGCCGTACTGGGCCGTCACCGCGACGCTCGTCCGGGACGGCCGGGCCGTGCTGGCCGTGGTCCACGCGCCCGAGCTGCTCGGTGGACGGACCTACCGCGCCGTGCTCGGCGGCGGCGCCCACCTGGACGGGCGGCCGATCGCGCCGCTGCCCCGCACCCTGGGGTCGGCCGTCGCGGCGACCAGCCAGCCGCCGACCGCCGCCGGCGACCCGGTCGCCCTGCGCCGGGCGGGCGAGTCGCTGACCGCGATGGCCGGCGCCGTCGTCGCGGTGCGCAACCTCGGTCCGACCGCCCTCCAGGTGGCTCAGGTCGGCTCCGGGCACCTCGCGCTGTTCTGGGAGTACGGCGCCGACGCGCCCAACCTGCTGCCCGGCGCACTGATCGCGAGCGAGGCGGGCGCGACGGTGACGGACACCGCCGGGGCGGCCTGGACGGCCGCGTCCGACGGGTTCCTCGCCGCCGCGCCCGGACTGCACGCGGACGTGGTCCGGGTGCTGCGGAACGTCGACTGACCTGGTGCGCGCGGACGTGGTCCGGATGCTGCGGAACGTCGACTGACCTGCTGCACGCGGACGTGGTCCGGATGCTGCGGACGTCGACTGACCTGCTGCACGCGATCGTTCTGCGGCCTACGCGGACGGGCCGCCGAGACCGAACAGACCCGCCGCGTTGTCGTGGCAGACGGCCCGCAGCCACTCCTCCCCCAGGCCCAGCCCGGCCAGCGACTCCAGCTGGTGGACGTACCGGTACGGGATGTTCGGGAAGTCGCTGCCGAGCAGGACGCGCTCCTGCAGCCCGCGCAGGCGCGGGAGTTCGTCACGCGGGAACGGGACGTCGGCCTCGGCGAAGTCGGTGAACGCGATCGTGGTGTCCAGCCGGACGGCCGGGTGGCGCTCGGCGAGGTCGAGGAAGTCCCGGTACTCGGGCATGCCGAGGTGGGCGACCACCAGCACCAGCCCGGGGTGGCGGGCCACCACCTCGCCGATCGGCCCCGGACCGGTGAACTTGCCCGGCACCGGCCCGGATCCGCAGTGCGTCACCACCGGGGTGCCGCTCTCCGCCAGCAGCCCCCACACGTCGTCCAGCCGCGCGTCCGCCGGGTCGTAGCCGCCGACCTGGAGGTGTGCCTTGAACACCCGGGCGCCCTCGTCGATCGCGCGCGCCACGTACTCCGCCGCCCCGGGCTCGGGGAAGAACGTCGCGGTGTGCAGGCAGTCCGGCGTGCGGGCGGCGAAGTCGGCGGCCCACGCGTTCAGCCAGGCGGCCATGCCCGGCTTGTGCGGGTAGAGCATGGAGGTGAACGCGCGGACACCGAACTCCCGCAGCCGCTCGACGCGCCGCTCCTCGGCCTCCCGGTAGGTGATCGGCCAGGGGCGGTTCACCAGCGGGCCGGCCGCGTCGAAGTACGCCCACACCTTGTCGAGGACGTTCTGCGGCATGAAGTGGGTGTGCACGTCGATCAGGCCGGGCAGGCCGAGGTCCCGCCAGAACGCCCGGACGGCCGCCGCCTCGGCGCCTTCCGCGGTGTGGTCGTTCACGCGGGCACCGGACGGGCGCGGTCGATGATCTCCGTGACGTCGACACCGGGCGGCAGGGTGCCGAACGCACCGCCGTGGTCGCCGCCGAGGCGGGTCGCGCAGAAGGCGTCGGCCACCGCCGGGCTGCCGTACCGGACGAGCAGCGAGCCCTGGAAGGCCAGCGCCATCGCCTCGACCAGGCGGCGGGTGCGGTACTCCAGGTCCGTCGGGTCGGAGAGCTGCTTGCGCAGTTCGGCGACCGCCGCGTCCAGGCGGCGGTCCGCGCCGGCCGCCGAGTCGAACTCGCCGAGGAACGCCTCGACGCTCTCCGGGCGCCTGGCCATGGCCCGCAGCGCGTCCAGGGCGGCGACGTTGCCCGAGCCCTCCCAGATCGAGACCAGCGGCGCCTCCCGGTAGAGCCGCGGCATGCCGGACTCCTCCACGTAGCCGTTGCCGCCCAGGCACTCCAGCGCCTCGGCCGCGTGCGCCGGACCGCGCTTGCAGACCCAGTACTTGGCGACGGCCAGCCCCAACCGCCGTACCAGCGCCTCGTTCTCGTCCCCGGCGAGGGCGAGGTCGGTGGCGTGGGCCAGCCGCATGGCGACGGCCGTGGCGGCCTCGGACTCCACCACCAGGTCGGCGAGCACGTTGCGCATCAGCGGCTGGTCCACCAGCGCCTTGCCGAACGCCTGCCGGTGGACGGCGTGGTGGACGGCCCGGGTCGCGCCGTAGCGCATGCCGGAGGCGCCGCCGACGGTGCAGTCGAGGCGCGTCATGTTGACCATCTCGATGATGGTCGGCACGCCCCGGCCCTCCTCGCCGACCAGCCAGCCCACCGCGCCGTCGTACTCCAGCTCGGCGGAGGCGTTGGACTTGTTGCCCAGCTTGTCCTTGAGCCGCATCAGGTGGAGGCGGTTGCGGCCGCCGTCCGGGAGCACGCGCGGCAGCACGAAGCAGCTGAGCCCGCCCGGCGCCTGGGCGAGCGTCAGGAAGAGGTCGGACATCGGCGCCGAGGTGAACCACTTGTGGCCGGTCAGGCGGTAGGTGCCGTCCGCGTGCGCGGTGGCCGTGGTGGTGTTGGTGCGGACGTCCGAGCCGCCCTGCTTCTCGGTCATCGACATGCCGGCGATCAGCCCGCGCTTGGTGCGCGGCTCGCGCAGCCCGAAGTCGTACTCCGTGGCGGCCAGCAGCGGCTCCAGCTCGGCTGCCAGGGAAGGGTTCGCCCGCAGGGCCGGGACGGCGGCGTAGGTCATCGAGACCGGGCAGGTGTGGCCCGCCTCGACCTGGCCCCACACGAAAAACTTCGCGGCACGGGCGGAGTGGGCGCCGGGCCGGCCGTCCCGCCAGGGCGCGGCGTGCAGGCCGTGGGAGACGGCGGTGCGCATCAGCTCGTGCCAGGCCGGGTGGAACTCGACCTCGTCGATCCGGTGGCCGAAGCGGTCGTGGGTGCGCAGCACCGGCGGGTTCTCGTTGGCCAGCCGGCCCCACTCGGCGGCCTGCTCGGAGCCGGCCAGTCGGCCGAGTTCGCGCAGCTCGGGCTCGGCCCAGCCGGCGCCGGCCCGGTCCAGGGCGGCGAGCAGGGTCGGATCGGCGGCGGTGTCGTGTCCGTACGGCAGGGGCACCTGGTTGGTGACCTCATGCGTCGCTGTCATCGCGTCCTCCCAGGGCACGCAGGGTGAAGGAGACCAGGGCGGGGACCACCTCGGCGGTGGTCCGTTCGGGTCCGGCTCCGGCGGGGGTGGTGCGGGGCGGCTCGGGCTCGGCGGGGGCCGGCTGGGGCTCCATGCGGGCCGGCTCGGGCTCGGCGGCCAGGGGGCCGGCCAGTGCCTCGCCGACCGCGCCGACCAGGGCGGCGGCGGTCAGCACCGGGTCCTGGGCGGGCAGCCGCCCGGCGGTCACGGCGGCGGAGATCTCGGCCGCGATCACGTCGCGGAACGCCCGCCGGAACACCAGGCGTTCGGCGTCCACGACCGCGTCGGCCGGCTCGACCAGCAGCGCGTACGCCAGCCGTGGCGCGCGCAGGGCACGGGCGGCGAACGTCTCCACGACCGCGGCGATCCGCTGTTCGGGCGTCTCCCGACGGGCGACGGCCGCGTTCACCGCGGCGATCTCGCGCGTGACCACCCGGCGGAACAACTGCACCGACAACTCGGCCTTGTTGGTGAAGTGCTGGTACACGCTGCCGGTGGCGATCCCGGCGCGGTCCGCGACCGCGGCCATCGTGCAGCCGCCGTACCCGCGCTCGGCGAGCAGGCCGACGGCCGCCTGCAGCACGGCCTCGCGCTGGGCGTCCAGACGGGCTTGGACGGCGGGGGTGCGTCGGTAGGCCATGGAAGCATTGAAGCACCGATTCACTGCTTCGGGGAGGGGTTCGGCGGGGGCGGCGTCCGGCCGGACGCGAGAGCCGGAGCGAGAGCCGGAGCGAGAGCCGTACGCGAAAGCCGGAGCGAGAACCGGACGCGAAAGGCCGCCCCCTCGAATTCACCGAGCGGAGGCGGCCTTCCTGCGTGCGTGGTACCCGGCTACGGCACTAGAGCGGGTGGCGCTCCAGCTTCTGGCCCTCCTCGTCGAGCGGGCCGAACGGCGGGATCCGGTACTGCGACGACGGTGCCTGCGACTGCGACTTCGCGAGCGAGCGCGCGTCGTCCTGGCCGCCCGCCAGGCCGGCCCACTCCAGCACCTTGGCGGTCGCTGCGGCCGACTCCTCGGCCGGCAGCTTGCCGATGTTGGAGCCGTGGTTGCCGCCCGGAACGGTGTAGACGTAGCAGTCGTCGCTGCCCCGGCCGAGCTCGAACGGCTTGGCGCCCCACGGGTCGTTGCCGCCGTAGACGAAGATGATCCGCTCGGCCTCGCGCTTCACCCAGCGGTCGATGTCGGGCATCGCCTTCGGGTTGAAGGTGGTCGGGATCTCCTTGGGCACGTACGCGCGGGGCGCGTACAGCTCCTTGTAGTCGTAGTGCAGGAGGTCCTTCAGGTACGAGACGTCGAAGTAGGGCGCGCCGAGTTCGGTCGCGGCCTGGTAGTAGTACGCGGTGTACTTGGCGAGGCCCTGGTCGCTGGAGCTGGTCACGCCCTCCTGCGCGTCGAACCACTTGTACAGCTCGTCGTCGGTCGCGGTGGCCGCCACCGGGACCTTCGCGCAGTCGGACTGCAGGCTGTACTGCCAGAAGCCCCAGACCACGTCGAGCACGCTGCCCTCGTAGGCCCGGTCCACCGAACCGAGGACGGCGAAGGTCGAGCCGGCCGCCTTGTTGTCGGCCGTGAAGCGCGCCTCCAGCCGGTCCCGGCGCACCAGCAGCTCGCGCTGCACCGCGTCGAGCGCGGCCCGGCACTCGGGGGTGCCGACGTTCCGGAAGAACTCGGAGTACGGCGCGTCGTCGTTCACGTCGGTGTTGTTCGGCGCGACGTACGCGATCGTGCCCGCCACGTCGTCCGGGTAGAACCGGCGGTAGTAGGTGGAGGACATGCCGCCCTTGCTGGCGCCGGTGGAGAGCCACTCCTGCTGGTAGATCTCCTTGAGCGCGGTCACGATCCGGTGCGAGTCGGCGGCCGCCTGGCGGATGCCGGCCTTGGTCCAGTCCGCCGGCTCCGGGCGCGACGGGGTGAAGTACCGGTACTCGATGGAGACCTGGTTGCCGTCGACCAGCCGGGTCGGCTCGGTGCGCGAGGGCGTGGTGCCCAGCGTGTAGCCGTTGGTGTAGAAGACGGTCGGGCGGTCGTAGCCGCGGTGCAGCACGCTGATGCGCTGCTGGAAGGTGCCCAGCCAGGGGCGGAAGTGGTCGATCGGCTGGGTGTAGGTGAGGAGGAAGTACCGGTGGTCCGCGTCGGTCGGCTTCTCCTCGGTGATGGTCATCCCCGGGATCGCCGCGAGGCGGGCCTTGATGTCCGCGGTCGGGTCGGCGGCCACGTCGCGCTGCGCGTGGGCGGCGGTCGCGGCCGTGCCCTGAGCGAACGCCGGGGCCTGAGCGAACGCCGGGGCCGCCAGGCCGCCGCCGGCGCTCAGCAGCGGTATCAGCAGGGCGGAAACCAGCAGTCTTCTGAACCTGGTGCTCATCAACTCTCCATCTGGTCAACGGATATGACAGCTGCCTCATCGGCACTACTCTGCGGTGCGGTTGGTGCGGCGGCCGCCCGGTGGACGGCCGAATGGGCCACCCGCCGGGTGGCGGGCGGCCCATCGCGGAAGGTGCTGGTCAGGGGCGGGGAAGGGCACAGCCGGGCAGGGTGAGGTCGAGGACGTTCCCGGCGCCGAAGCAGGGCGGGATGATGTACGTCTCCTGGGCGTAGCCGATGCCCTGGTGGACCGTCACCGCGCCACCCTGGTCGACCTCGCACGGGTTGTTCAGCGTGCAGGACTGGCCGTTCTCGTTGATCGTGTTGTTGACGGCGACCAGCAACCCGCTGTTCGCGTCGACCACCGGCGAGCCGGAGGTGCCGCCGATCACGTTGCAACCGGACGTGTAGCGGACCGAGTCCTTGAACGTCCAGTCCGCCTCCCGCAGTTGGTAGGCGAAACCGTCGACCGAGCAGGAGTAGATCCGCTTCCAGTAACCGGAGACCACCCGGATGTCGGCCCCCTGGGCGGGGTGGTCGGCGGAGACGGTCAGCGGGGCGATCCCGTACTGCGCCTGGATCGTGTCGTAGCTGGAGTCGAGCTGGTAGATCGACACGTCGGTGTCGGTCATGGCGCCGTAGACCACCTTGACGGCGTTCAGCGTGCCGAGGTCGGCGCCGGAACCGTCGAGCAGGGTGAACGTCCGGCTGGACGGCTGGTCGGTGACCACCTGACCGGGGCCGGGCATACCGGACTCCAGGCAGTGGCCGTTGGACAGGACGAGTGCGGGGTCACTGCCTGCCGAGCCGGGCATCCGGACCAGCGACCCGGAACAGTTGTCGAGCGCCACCGTGCCGGTGAAGTCGACGGCGGCATCCGCCGGGGCGGGGGCGGCGATGGCGCCCTTGGCGCCCGTCGCGGCATTCGCAAGGGGGGCAGCGTTCGCCAGGGGGGCGTTCACAAGGGCGGCGGCCTGTGCCGGGGCCAGTCCGGCCAGCGTGGTGGCTCCGGCGACCAGGACCGTCGCGAGCATGCCTATGAGCGGCTTCCTCATGAGAGACCTCTCGGTGTGGGGGTCCACCAAAGCTGTCGCGGACATGACTAGATGTCAAGAGGTCCGCCGCCACCGAGAGGTCAACGGAGAGGTCAACAGAGAGGTCAACGGAGAGGTCGCCCGGAAGGGCCGGAGCACACCCCGGCCGCGGTCATCGACTCCGGCCGGCCGGTGCGCTCAACTCCCCTGCCAGTGGCGCCGACCGGCGCTGATCAGGCGCAACTGCAGCCGGGCCGTCGCGGCGATCCGCCCCTCGCGGCCCGGATCGGCCTCCTGGGCCTCCAGCGCCTCCAGGAACGCGGCGGCCGTGGACACCATGTGGTCCACGTACAACTCGGCGAGCATCCGCAGGTCGCCCTCGCTCCAGCCCACCGAGACCGGCTGGAGCCCGAGCGCCGCACCCACCTCCGCCGCGAAACGGCCGAGTTCGGCGTCGATCGCCTCCCGCACCCGTCGGACACCGCCGTGCCGCTCGCGCGCGAGGAAGCGCACGTGCGCACGGTTCTCGCGGACGTGCCGCTGGATGACGTCGACCGCGCGGTCGATCAGTTCCTCGGCGCCGCCCTCCCCGACGAGCACCGAGCGGATCATGAGGTGCAGGCTCGCCAGGGACTCCTCGACCAACGCGACGCCGAGCGCGGCGAGGTCCGGGAAGTGCCGGTAGAACGCGGCCGGGGACAGCCCGGCGGCGCGGGTGACCTCGCGGACGCCGAGGCTCGCGAGATTCTGATCGGCCAGCAGGCTCAGGCCTGCGTCCAGCAGCGCCCGGCGGCTCTGCTGCTTCTGGGCCTGCCTGACGCCGACGATCTCGGGCTGCTCGGCCCCTGCGCTCCGGGGCGACTCGGCCCCCTCGGTGTGATTCACGCCATTCAGTAAACAACTGTTTGCCGAACCTGGCCAGCCCGGCGTAGAGTGAGGCCAACTCGGTGAACACTTGTCAACCGAAACCGGGGTCAGGCTCGACGCCGAGACTGAAACCGACGTCGAACCCGAAACCGAAGCCGAAACCGGAAAGGACTGGTCGGCCGTGATCCTGCTCTCCGCCCTCGTCGCCATGGGTGTCCTGATCGGCGCCGCCGCACACACCTCGCTCCCGGTCTTCCTCACCGCCTCCGCCGCCATCACCGCCTGGCTGCTCGCCTTCGGCGCCCGCGAGGGCATCGCCCGCCTGCGGCAGCGCTGAGCCCCTGCCGCCCTCGGCTCCTTCCAACCCAGCTCCTTTCTCCGCTCCTTTCACCAGAGAGGACCCGCCACCGTCATGAGCACCGTCACCGACCACCAGCCGGCCACCGCGAGCCAAGCGACCGTCACCGAGGCCGACAACCTCGCCGTCGCCTCCTTCCTGCTCGGCCTCCCCGGCCTGCTGATCTTCAACATCGTCCTCGGCCCGCTGGCCATCGTCCTCGGCACGCTCGCCCTGGTCCGCGGCACCCGGCGGCGCGGCCGGGCGGTCCTCGGCCTCGTGCTCGGCGTCGCCGCGCTCGCCGTCTTCACTGCCACCACCGTCTCGGCGCACGGCGTGATCATGGAGTTCGGCTCCTGAACCGGACCCCCGTCCCTGAGCCCGGCCGCCTCCCCGCGCGCCGCTGAGCTCCGCCGTTCCGCCCCGCGAACCCGGCCCTGCCCCGTACTGTGGCGGCATCGACCGGTGACCACAGGGGGCAGGAGTGACGACCGAGTACGGCAGCGGAGCGCAGCCGGGGAGCGGCGCGGCGGGCGGGAGGCTGCTCGCCGTCAGCGACCTGCACATCTCCTACGAGGAGAACCGCGGCCTGGTGGAGAAGCTCCAACCCACCAGCCCCGACGACTGGTTGATCGTCGCCGGTGACGTCGCCGAGCTCTCCACCAGCATCGAGTGGGCGCTCGGACTGCTCGCCGAACGCTTCGCCCGCGTGGTGTGGGCCCCCGGCAACCACGAGCTGTGGACCCACCCCGAGGACCCGGTGCAGTTGCGCGGCGTGGCCCGCTACGAGCACCTGGTCGCCATGTGCCGCCGGCTCGGGGTGCTCACCCCCGAGGACCCGTACCCGGTCTGGCAGGGTGCCGGCGGGCCGGTCGCCGTCGCCCCGCTCTTCCTCCTCTACGACTACTCCTTCCGTGCGCCGGGCACGACCACCAAGGAGGAGTCCCTGGCGGCCGCCTACGAGTGCGGCATCGTGTGCGCGGACGAGCGGCTGCTGCACCCCGATCCGTTCCCGGACCGCGACTCCTGGTGCCGCGAGCGCGTCCGGCTGACCGAGCAGCGGCTCGCGGCCTGCGACCCGGACCTGCCGCTCGTCCTGGTCAACCACTACCCGCTGGTCCGCCAGCCCACCGAGATCCTCTGGTACCCCGAGTTCGCCCAGTGGTGCGGCACCGAGCTGACGGCCGACTGGCACCGCCGCTTCAACACCGCCGCGATGATCTACGGCCACCTCCACATCCCGCGCAAGACCAGCTACGACGGCGTGCCCTTCGAGGAGGTCTCGCTCGGCTACCCGCGCGAGTGGCGCCGCCGCGGCCTGCCGGACCCGCTGCTGCGGGAGGTGTTCCCGCGGGCGGCGGACTGACGTCGCGGCCGGGTGCCGGGTCGGTGCCTTCTCCTGGGGCGTTCACCATGTCCGTTCCTTGGCCCTCCTTCCGCTGAGCCCTTCCTCGTCCTGGGCCCTTCTTCGCTGTCGGCACTTCTTCGGCCTGGGCTCTTCTTCGGTCACCTCCCTGTGGTCCCACGCTCTCCCGCCGGTCAGTCCGTGGCGATCGCCCGCAGGATGTCCAGCCGTGCCGCCCGGCCCGCCGGGCGGAGCCCGGCCACCGCGCCCGCCAGCAGACCGGCCGTCAGAACCACCGCCAGCTGCACCGGCGGCATCGCGAACGAGCCCGTCCCCGCGCTGTCGGAGGCCCGCACGAGCGCCCAGCCGAGGAAGGCCCCGAGGCCGAGCCCGCCGACCGTCCCGAAGGCGGCCACCAGCACCGACTCCCAGCGCACCATGCCCCGCAGCTGCGCCCTGGTCTGGCCGACCGCCCGCAGCAGGCCCAGCTCCCTGGTCCGCTCGTGCACCGCCAGCGTCAGCGTGTTGGCGATGCCCAGCAGCGCGATCAGCACCGCCAGCGCCAGCAGGGCGTAGACCACCGAGAGCATCGTGTCGACCCCGGAGGCCGCACTCGCCGCGTACTCCGCCCGGTCCTGCACCTGCGGACCGCCGTACGGGACCAGCGCCTGCTGCACCGCCGCCTTGCCGGCCGCCGGGGAGACTCCGGCCCGCAGCCCGACCGCGACCAGGGTGTCGCTGTCCTGCCCCCGGTGGGGCGCCCAGGCCTGGCGGGTTATCAGGTAGTCCCCCGCCAGCCCGCCGCCCTCGTAGAGCGCGCGGATGGTGAAGGGACCGCTCGCGCCGTCCGCGAAGCCGACCGTCACGCTCTGGCCGAGCTTCCAGCCCTGCTGCTCCGCCTCGCCGCGGGAGACCGCCAGTCCGTCCGTGCCGAGCGCGTCCAGCGAGCCCTCGACCCGGCCGAGGTCGACGATCCCGGCCAGGCGGGCCGGATCGGTGACGTCCAGCACCCGGCCGTGACCGTCGATCCGGGCCACGCCGCGGCCGAGGCCGACCGTCTGCCGCACCTCGGGCAGTCCCGCGAGCGCGTCGGCCGCCCTGGGGCTGATCCCGCTGCCGCCCGCGCCGAACGACGGTGCGGTGACGGCGAGATCGCCCGCGAAGGACTTGTCGACCGTGTCGTCCAGGGTGGCCTTGATCGACGCACCGAAGACGGTGAACAGCGTCACCACCGCGACCCCGATCATCAGCGCGCTCGCCGTGGCCGCCGTCCGGCGCGGGTTGCGGGCCGCGTTGCGACGGGCCAGGGTGCCGGAGACCCCGCGCAGCCGGGGCAGTGGCGCACCCAGGACCCGTACCGCGAACGCCGCCGCGACCGGCCCGAGCACCACCACGCCGACCAGCACCGCGAGCGCCCCGCCGGCCGTCAGGAGCACCGACGGACCGTCCGTGGCACCGAGCACCGCCGCCGGCACCCCGCCCGCGATCAGCAGGCCCCCGAGCAGCACCCGCAGGACGCCCGAACGCCCCTGGGCCGCCCGGTCGACGCCGGTCTCGCGCAGCGCCGCCAGCGGTGCCGTCCGCCCGGCCCGCACGGCGGGCAGCAGCGCCGAGCCCACCGCGACGAGCGTCCCGACCGCGAGCGGCAGCACCACCGCTGCGGTGCTGATCACCATGCCGCCGGTCGGCAGCGCGAAGCCGAGCACCGAGAACAGCGCCTTGAGCCCGGTCGCCACCCCGATCCCGCCCAGCAGCCCGCCGAGCGAGGCCAGCACGCCGACCGCCAGGGCCTCGGCGAGCGTCGCCGCGAGCACCTGGCCGCGGACCGCGCCGAGCGCCCGCAGGAGCGCGTTCTCCCTCGTCCGCTGGGCGACCACGATCGCGAAGGTGTTGTGGATGGTGAACGTGGCCACCAGCAGTGCGATCCCGGCGAAGACCAGCAGCAGCGTGGTGAACATGCTCAGGAAGCGCCCGGACAGCTGCTGGGTGCTCTCCCGGGTGGCCGCCGCGCCGGTGACCGCCTGCACCCCGGCCGGCAGCCGCGGCGCGATCCGGGCCGCCAGCTCCTGCTGGGAGACCCCGCCCGCCGCACGGACCTGGATCGAACTGGCCTGCCCCGCGCCCTCGGGAGTGAGGTGGCGCTCGGCGTCCGCGAACGTCATCGCCGTGAACGTGCTCGGCCCCATGCCGTCCGCGCTCGCGCCGAAGGTCGCGATGCCGACGACGGTGACCGGCACCGGATCGGGCGTGCGCAGCACGGTGGTCGAACCGACGTGCAGCCCACCGCTCTTGGCGGCCCCCCGGTTGATCACGACCTCGCCCGGGGCGGCCGGCGCCCGGCCCTCGGCCAGCCGGTACGGGTTGAGCCGACCGTCGGCGAGCCAGTTCCCCGCGAGGGTGGGCGGGCCCTGGCCACCGATCGGTCTGCCGTCGGCGCCGACGAGTTGGCCCGCGCCCTGGACGGACGGCTCGGCGGCCGCGACTCCGGGCACGGCGCGCAGCCGGTCGGCGAGCGCCGCGTCCACCGGTGCCCGGACACCGCCGGCCGTCCCCGGGGAGTCGAGCACGTCGGCGCTGCGCACGACGACGTCGGTGCCCGCGTTGGCATCGGCGAACAGCGTGTCGAAGTTGGCCCGCAGGGTGTCGCCCAGCACCATCGTGCCGGTGAGGAAGCTGACGCCGAGCAGGATGGACAGGAGCGTGCCGGCCAGCCGCCGCTTGTGAGCGAGCAGCGAGCGCAGGCCGAGGCGCAGCACGACCGGGTCGAGGACCGTCACGACCGCCCCCGTTCGAAGGCCTTCATCCGGTCCAGCACCAGCCCGGACGTGGGCCGCTCCATCCGGTCCACCAGGCGTCCGTCGGCGAGGAACAGCGCCTCGTCGGCGTACCCGGCCGCCGTCGGGTCGTGGGTGACCATGACGACGGCCCGGCCCATCTCGTCCACCGCGCGGCGCAGCAGGCCGAGGACCTCGCCGCCAGTGCGGGAGTCGAGGTTGCCCGTCGGCTCGTCGGCGAAGACCACCTGCGGCCGCCCGGCCAGCGCCCGGGCCACCGCGACCCGCTGCTGCTGGCCGCCGGAGAGCTCGCTCGGCCGGTGATGCAGCCGGTCGCCGAGGCCGACGACGTCGATGAGGGTCGTCAGCCAGGCCTCGTCGGGGGCGGCCCCGGCGAGGTCCAGCGGGAGGGTGATGTTCTCCCGGACGGTGAGCGTGGGCACCAGGTTGAACGCCTGGAACACGAAGCCGAGCCGCTCCCGGCGCAGCAGCGTGAGCCGCCGGTCGCCCAGTGGGCCGAGCTCGGTGTCCCCGATCCACGCGCGGCCGGCCGTGAGGGTGTCGAGGCCGGCCGCGCAGTGCATCAGGGTGGACTTGCCCGAGCCGGACGGTCCCATGATCGCGGTGAAGCGCCCGGCCGGGAACTCCACCGTGACGCGGTCCAGCGCCCGGACCTCCGTGCCGCCGACGCCGTAGACCTTCACGGCGTCGGCGACCCGGGCGGCGGTGCCGTGCAGGACGTCGAGGGTCGTCACTTCCCGGCACCTCCCCCCGCCCCGTCGCGCGGCGACCGCGGCGACTCGCTGAGCACGGCCCGCTTCGAGCGGTACTCCTCGGCGTCGATGTCGCCCTCGGCGTAGCGGCGGCCGAGGACGGCCAGCGGGTGGTCGGCGCCCGCGCGGTACCCGCAGCCGCGGCGCCAGACCGTCCGGCGCAGCACGAAGATCACCAGGAACACGACGGCGATCCAGATCAGCGGGAAGAACAGGATCCAGGGACCGGGCCCGTGCCCGTCCCAGTCGGCGAGCAGCGTGTACATGGGTGGTTCATCTCCTCGGCGTGGGGCCTCCAGGACCTCGGGCGGTTTCCCGAGGTGACTAGAGCGTCCCGCCGGGCGGTCTCATCACGCGTCCCACCGGCAGAGGCAGTTGGGGTACTCCCGAGGGAGTACGAGCGGGCTGCGACACGCCGGGGAGGAAGTAGCCGGAGCGGAAGCAGCCGGGAGGAAGTAGCCGGGAGGAAGTAGCCGGAGAGGGACGAAACGTCGCCGGGGAGGCGGCGGCCGGGGGCGGCCCGGCCGCCGGGAGGAGCGCCGGGCCCCGGACGCTCAGCCCAGCCAGCCCGGCCGAACGAGCCCCGACTCGTAGGCGAGCACGACGAGTTGTGCCCGGTCCCGCACGCCGAGCTTCACCATCGCCCGGCTGACGTGCGTCTTCGCCGTCAGCGGGCTCACCACCAGCCGCCGCGCGATCTCCTCGTTCGACAGCCCCATCCCCACGAGCGCCAGCACCTCGCGCTCCCGCTCGGTGAGCCCTGAGACGTCCGCCAGCCCGGCCGGCGCCGCCTCCGGCGCCTTCGAACGCGCCGCGAACTCGCCGATCAGCCGCCGCGTCACGCCCGGGGAGAGCAGCGCGTCCCCCGCGACGGCGACCCGGATCGCGCGGAGCAGGTCGGCCGGGTCGGTGTCCTTGACCAGGAAACCCGCGGCCCCCGACCGCAGCGCCTCGAAGACGTACTCGTCCAGCTCGAAGGTGGTCAGCACGACCACCCGGACGGAGGACAGCGAAGGGTCCTCGGCGATCCGCCTGGTCGCCTCCAGGCCGTCCATCCGCGGCATCCGGATGTCCATCAGGACGACGTCCGGCACGAGTTCGCGGGCGAGCAGCACCGCGGCCTCGCCGTCGTCCGCCTCCCCGACCACGGTGATGTCGTCCTGCAGCGACAGCAGGGCCCGGAAGCCCGCCCGCACCAGCAGTTGGTCATCCGCCAGCAGTACCCGGATCACTCGCCCTCCGCCTTCGGTGTCGGCAGCTCCGCCCGTACCCGGAAGCCGCCGCCCGGCAGCGCTCCCGCGGAGATGGTGCCACCGAACGCGCCCGCCCGTTCCCGCATGCCGGCCAGCCCGCTGCCCGATCCGCCGGCGTCGCCGAGCACCGCCGGGCCCGGGTCCTCGACCCTGACGACGAGCGCCTCCGGATCCGTCCAGTCCAGGACGACGACCGCCTCGCGCGCCGCCGAGTGCCGGACGACGTTGGTCAGCGCCTCCTGGACGATCCGGAAGGCGGTGAGGTCGGCCGCGGCGCTCAGGGGCCGCCGGTCGCCCAGCTCGTGCACCTCGGCCGTGAGCCCCACCCGGTCGGCCTGGTCGGTGAGTTCGTCGAGCCGGGCCAGCCCGGGCGCCGGGCCGCGCGGCGCCGCCCCGGGCCCGCGCAGCGTCGCGAGCACCTGGCGGACCTCGCCGAGCGCCTCCTTGCTGGTCGACTTGATGGTGGCCAGCGCCGCGCGGGCCTCCTCCGGCCGCTGGTCCAGCAGCGCGAGCCCGACCCCCGCCTGGATGTTGATCAGCGACAGGCTGTGGGCCAGGATGTCGTGCAGTTCCCGGGCCATCTTGAGCCGTTCCTCGTTGGCCCGGCGCTGCTCCAGCTGCTGCCGGTAGGCCCGGTGGGCGGCGATCCGCTCGCGCCGGAACCGGATGATCTCGGCGATCGCCAGCACGAGCAACAGCCAGGCCAGCAGGCCGAGTTCCTGCTGCCACGAGAACGCTGTGCGCGGCACGCGCTGCCAGCCGTCCGGCAGCACGAAGGTGACCAGGACGTGCACCAGGTACACCCCAGCCATCCCCGCCCAGGCCGCCCTGCGGTGCCCGCAGGCGATCGCCGAGCAGCAGGCGATCAGCCAGCTCGCGAACACCGGCCCGTACGGGTACCCGGCGGCCAGGTACCCCGCGGTGACGACGGAGGTGCCCGCCACCGCCGGCACCGGCCGGCTGCGGCACACCACCAGCAGGGCCGGGCCGAGCAGCAGCAGGACGTAGCCGAACGCGTCCAGCGGGACCCGCCCGCTCTGGTGCCGCCCGGCGAACGACGACCCGACCACCTGCGCCACGGCGACGCCCACCGCGAGCCCCAGCGACCGGCCGCCCCAGGCACCCCGCACCCACGGCGGACGCCACGGCTCGGGCGGCGGCCCGGCCGGACCGTCGGCGGGCGTGGGGCCGTCCGCGGCACCGGGCTCGGCCCCGCTCCGACCGGGCGGCGGCTCCGACGGCGGCGGGGACATCGGCGGCATCATGCCCGGAAGGCTAGACCCGCGCCCCGCCCGCGCGCGTCCTCCACCAGTGGCGTTCGGGCGTACTCCCCCGGGAGTACACCCCTGCGGGCCACGCCCGGAACCCGGCTGCCGCGGCTCACCCCCTCGCAGCCGCGCCGGCCTCCGCATCGGCCGCCCTGGCCCCGGTCCCGACCCCAGTCCCGGCTCCGGTCCCGGCTCCGGTCCCGGCCCCGACCGCCGCCTCCGCCTCCGCCTCCTCGAAGGTCGCCGACGGCTCCGGGCGCGCCAGTGTGACCACCAGACCGCCCTCCCCCACGTCCGCGATCAGCGTGTCCCCTTCCCGCACGGTGCCGTCCAGCAGCAGGTTGGACACCCGGTTGTCCAGCTCCGACTGGATCGTCCGGCGCAGCGGCCGAGCCCCGAACTCCGGCTGGTACCCCCGGTTGACCAGGAACTCCTTGGCCGCCCCGGTCACCTCCAGCCGCACGTCCTGCGCCCTCAGCCGGCGCCGGCTGCGCTCCAGCAGCAGGTCGACGACGGACAGCAGGTCCTTGCGCGTGAGCGCGTGGAAGACGATCACCTCGTCGATCCGGTTGAGGAACTCCGGCCGGAAGTGCAGGCGGAGGTCCCGCATGAGGTCGTCACGGATCTCGTCGACGTTCCCCGCGTGGTCGAGGATCCGCTGCGAACCGATGTTGCTCGTCATGATCACCACGGTGTTGCGGAAGTCGACCGTACGCCCCTGGGAGTCGGTCAGCCGCCCGTCGTCCAGCACCTGGAGCAGCAGGTTGAAGACGTCCGGGTGCGCCTTCTCCACCTCGTCGAACAGCAGCACGCTGTACGGCTTGCGGCGCACCGCCTCGGTGAGCTGCCCGGCCTCGTCGTAGCCGACGTACCCGGGCGGCGAGCCGACCAGCCGGGAGACGGTGTGCTTCTCCTGGAACTCGCTCATGTCGAAGCGGACCATCCGGTCCGGGTCGCCGAACAGCAGCGCCGCCAGCGCCTTCGCGAGCTCCGTCTTGCCGACGCCGGTCGGCCCGAGGAAGAGGAAGGAACCGGTCGGCCGCTCGGGGTCGCCCATCCCGGCCCGGCCGCGGCGCACCGCCTGGGACACCGCGGTGACCGCCTCGTCCTGGCCGATCACCCTCTCGTGCAGGTGCTCCTCCAGCTTGAGCAGCCGCTCCCGCTCGGTCGCGTTCAGCTCCGCCACCGGGATGCCGGTCCGGGAGGAGAGCACCTGCGCGATGTCGTCCGCGGTGACCGCGACGACCTCCTCACGGGACTCGGCGACCGCCGCCAGCTCGTCCTCGGTCTGCCGCAGTTCGGTCTTCAGGTTGGCGGCCCGCACGAACTCCTCGTCCGCGACGGCCTCCTCCAACTCCCGCTTGAGCTTGGTGATCCGGTCCTGCACCGAGGTCGCCGCGGTCGAACCGGACAGGCTGCGCAACCGCACCCGCGCGCCCGCCTGGTCCAGCAGGTCGATCGCCTTGTCGGGCAGGAAGCGGTCACTGACGTACCGGTCCGAGAGCGTCGCCGCCGCGTCCAGCGCGTCGTCACCGAACCGCACCTGGTGGTGCGCCTCGTACGCGTCGCGCAGCCCCCGGAGGATCTCCACGGTCTCCTCGACGCTCGGCTCCGGCACCAGCACGGGCTGGAAGCGGCGCTCCAGCGCGGCGTCCTTCTCCACGTGCTTGCGGTACTCGTCCAGCGTCGTCGCTCCGACCACGCTCAACTCGCCGCGCGCGAGGGCCGGTTTGAGGATGTTGCCGGCGTCCATCGAACCCTCGCCGCCACCGCCCGCGCCGACCACCGTGTGCAGCTCGTCCAGGAACAGGACCACGCTCTTCTCGGCCGCCGTGACCTCGTCGATCACGTTCTTCAGCCGCTCCTCGAACTCGCCCCGGTACTTCGAGCCCGCCACCAGCGCGGTCAGGTCCAGGGTGACCACGCGCTTGTCCCTGAGGCTCTGCGGCACGTCCCCCGAGACGATCCGCTGCGCCAGCCCCTCCACGATCGCCGTCTTGCCGACGCCCGGCTCGCCGATCAGCACCGGGTTGTTCTTGGTGCGACGGGACAGGATCTCGACAGTCTGCTCGATCTCCTCGGCCCGCCCGACCACCGGGTCCAGCCGGCCCGAACGGGCCTCCTCGGTGAGGTCCCGCCCGTACTCGTCGAGCGTCGGCGTCCCGCTCGGGTGCGCGCCCGCACTGCTGCGCTCCCCGCCGACGCCCCGCCCGTCCAGCACCGTCTTCAGCGCCTCCTGCGAGGGCGCCGCGTTGCGCAGCGCCGCCCCCGCGCCCGAGCGCTCCTGGTCCAGCAACGCGCCGAGGATGTGCTCCGGACCGATGTACGACGCCCCCGCCGCCTGCGAACGGGCGTGCGCGGCGAGCAGCGCGCGCTTGGCCGAGGGTGTGAGTGCCGGCTGCCCGTCCACCGCCGGCACGGGGCCGGACGGCAGCGCCTGCTCCAGGTCCGCGGACAGCTCGTCCGGATCGATGCCCGCCCGCTCCAGCATCCGGCGCGAGGGCTCCACCCGGGTGGCCGCCCAGGCCAGGTGCGCGGTGTCGAGGTCGCTGCTCCCGTCCTCCGCCGCGCGGTGCGCCGCCATCGCCAGCAGCTCCTGCGACGACTCGCTCAGCAACCGGCCGATCGGCACCCGCTGAACGGCGGGCGGGGAGGCCAGCGGACTCATCCCGAAGAACCGGCTGAGCAGGTCGGAGAACGGATCGCTGGATCCGAACGGGGGCATGGTCACGACGGCTCACCTCTCCCAAGCGGTTTGCTGCCACACAAACACAGGCCGTGGCGGGCCGCCTCCGGAAGCTCCGGCACGCTCACCCGGTGAAGCGGTCCAACAACACGCCCCCGCTGTACGTCACCGCCATCGCCAGCAGCCCGCCCGCGACGTTGCGCAGCACCGCACGCACCGGACCCGCCCCGCCGAGCCGGGCGCTCGTCCACCCGGACAGCGTCAGCGCCGCCACCACCGCCGCCACCGTCACCGGCAGCCGCCACGACTCCGGCGGCAACAGCACCGCCAGCAACGGGACCAGCGCCCCGAGGGTGAACGCGGCGGCACTCGCCAGCGCCGCCTGCCACGGATCGGTCAGCACCTGCGGGTCGATGCCGAGCTCGGTCTGCGCGTGCGCGGCGAGGGCGTCCCGCTCGGTCAGCGCCACCGCCACCTCACGGGCGAGCCCGTCCGTCAGCCCGCTCCCCCGGTAGTAGTCCGTCAGCTCGTCGAGCTCCCCCTCCGGATCCTCCGCCAGCTCCCGCCGCTCCTTCGCCAACGCGGCCCGCTCGGTGTCCCGTTGGGTGCTGACCGAGACGTACTCACCTGCCGCCATCGACATCGCCCCCGCGAGCAGCCCCGCGACCCCCGCCGCCAGCAACGCCGTCCGCGACCCCGCCGCCCCCGCGACACCCGTCACGATCCCCGCCGTCGACACCACCCCGTCATTGGCCCCGAGCACCGCGGCCCGCAACCAGTTCAACCGCGCCGACAACGCCGCCCGCGACTCGTCCACCCCCCGATCCTCACCCGCCCCAACACCCCCCGCCACCCGCAGCACCCCCACCCGACGGACCAAAATGAGCCCCTCACCACCACGCCCCACAACGCCGAAGGGCCGGCCCAGGAATGACTCCTGAACCGGCCCTTCGGGGCAACTGGTGGGCGCGGACGGTTTCGAACCGCCGACATCTGCTTTGTAAGAGCAGCGCTCTACCACTGAGCTACGCGCCCCCCGTCGCGGCCCGGTGGGGGCACGACGACTGCCTAGGGTACCTGGTCGTCGGGGGTGGTGTGGTGCGGGTGGGCGGGGAGTGCGGTGGGTGGGGGTGCCGGTGGGGTGGGGTGATCGGGGACAATGGCGGGCGGATCAGCGGTCGGAGCAGGGAGCGCGCAGTGTCGGTGGGACGGCGTCGGGCGGGGAGCGGGCTGGCCGAGGCGCTGGTGCTGCCGGTGGTGCTGGCCGGCGCGCTGGGCGCGGTCGGGCTGGCGTCGGCCGGCGGTGGCGGCGGCTGGTGGGGGCGGCGCGGTGGCGACGGCGTGCGGGCGGACGCCCGCGCGGCGCGGGACGCCGCGCAGGAGGCGTTCTACGAGCTGGACTCGACGCAGCGCGAGGTGCAGCTGACGGTGGAGACCATCCGGGCCGCCGGGAACGCCGCGACCTCGCAGCGAACGCAGGCGGACTTCGACGCGATCTCCGGCCGGGTCGACCAGGTCACCATGAACTACCTGGCCGCGCTGGACGCGTACGACCTGGACGACGAGACGCTGGACGCCGGAGCGGCGGCCCGGGCCCGGCGCGTCCTGGAGGACGTGCGGGGCCAGCTGGGCTCCGCGCGGGCCGAGCTGAACGACTTCCTGCAGCGTCTCCAGCCGGTGCTCCAGCACGCCGAGCAGCAGTTGATGCGGGTCACCCCGGCGGTCGAGCAGGCGAAGCGCGCGCTGCTCGCGGCGAGCAACGCGCTGGACGCCGCACGCGCCGCGGGCCTGCGGGCGGACGACCTGGCGGCCCGGCTGGCCGAGCTGGCGCCGGAACTGGGCCGGCTGAACGAGGGCGCCGCCCGGCACGGCGTGGCGGCGACGCTGCAGCGGGCGGAGACCGTCGCGCAGCAGGCGGGGGCGATCACGGCCGACGCCGCGCAGCTGCCCGAGCGCGCGCGGGAGATCGACCGCCGGCTGTCCAGCCTGCGGACCCGTGTCCAGGCGCTGGAGACCAAGGCCGAGACGGTCGGGCCCGCGCTGAGCGAGCTGCGCCGCCGGTTCAGCACGGCCTGCTGGCAGGACCTGCAGCGGGTGCCGGAGCAGGTGGCGGAGGCCGGCCGGTCGGCGGAGGGGAAGCTGGCGGAGGCGGCGCGGGCGCGCGACGAGCAGCGCTGGGCGGACGCGACCGGCGCGATCGGTACGGTGCGCGCCCTGCTGGACACCGCGGACGGCTCGGTCGCCGCGGTCAGCGAGCGGCTGCGGCAGCTGAACGAGGTGCAGCACGACCCGAGCCGGGAGGTCGAGCGGGCCCGCTTCGCCGTCCGGGACGCGCAGCGGCTCGCGATGGCCGGCCGGCACGCGCCGGACCCGCGGCACGCCGCGCCGCTGGACGAGGCGGTCGCGCGGATCGACCGGGCGCTCGCGACGCTGGAGGAGGGCGGCCGGCACCCGGACTACTGGCTTTTCCTGACCGAACTGGCGGCGGCCCGGGACACCGCGGCCCGGGTGATCGAGCTGATCCGCGGCGACCTCGGCTCCCAGCGCTGATCCGCGGCGACCAGGGATCCGCCGCTGATCCGAGGCGGCCTCGGATCGCACCGCCGAGCCACCCGACCGGCCCGCTCGTCGGTACCCTGCGGGTATGCCACGCTACGACTTCCGCTGCCGCTCCTGCGGCGCCACGTTCGAACTACGCCGCACGATGGCGCAGGCCAACGACCCCGCCGTCTGCCCGCAGGGCCACGAGGACACCGTGAAGCTGCTGTCCGCCGTCGCCGTCACGGGCGGCGCCGGCAGCAGCGCGCCGCAGTCCGCCCCCTCCGGCGGGGGCGGCTGCTGCGGCGGGGGTTGCTGCGGCTGAACACCCCGCCGAACAGCCCGCCGAGCGCCCCACTGAACGCCCCACTGAACGCCCCGCCGAGCGCCCCCTAAAGGGCTCCCCGCACCCCCGCCAGGAACCGACGGACGATCTCCTCCCCCGCCGCCACCCCCGTCTCCGCCAGGGCGGTGACGCCGGGGGCCGTCCAGCCGCGGTCGGCGAGTTCGCCGTGCCCGGGGCGCCAGGCGGCGTCGGCGGCGAGCAGCAGGTCGGCGTCGAGCAGGGAGTCCCCGGCGGCGAGGACGGTGCCGGCGCCGGTGCGCCGGACCACCTCGGCCAGGGCGGCGCTCTTCGTCAGCCCCGCCGGGACGGCGTACACCTTGCGCCCCTGGAGCGAGACGGTCCAGCCGCGTTCGGCGCACCAGCCGGCCAGGTCGTCGAGCCAGCCCGCCGGCATCCGCGCCCGCTCGACGACGCAGTAGACGAACGACCCGTCGGCGACGCGCCGCCGGTGGACCCACTCCTGGTCAGCCCCCAGCGCCAGGCGGTCGACGACCTCGGCGAGCGGCGCCGAGGCGGCGGCGACCCGGCCGGTGATCTCCCCCCGCCAGTCGCCGTCCGGCACGCCGTCGACGAGCAGTTGCCCGCCGTTGGCGCAGATCGCGTACGCGGGGGTCCAACCCTGCTGCGGGCCCAGCAGGTTGACCCGTTCGTACTGCTCGACGGTCCGGGTGGTCGCCGGGACGAACCAGGCCTCCCGGGCGAGTTCGGCGAGCAGCGCCGCGGCCCGTTCGGTGACGAATGAGTGCGCCCTGCCCTCGTACACCTCGACCGACAGCAGCCGCGGGGCGTGCCGGTCGGGGGCGGTCAGGGCGAGGGCCTGGTTCGAGTAGACGAGGGTGCGGTCGAGGTCGCTGACGGCCAGCGAAGAGAGTCGGGCGTGCATCAGGCCTCCCCCACAACGGCCGTACCGGAAGCCCCGGTTGCTCCCCGACTGTAGCGCGGGTGGATGAGGCCGACGCACGTGTACGGCAAGTCGTCGACCTCCTCCACCGGCACCCCGCGCTGCGCGGCGAGCAGCCGCACGTGGTCGAGGTCGGCGCCGGCGCCGCGCCGGGCGAGCACCCGCCAGGGGACGCGGCGCAGCAGCACCCGGGTGGTCTCGCCGACGCCGGGCTTGACGAGGTTCACGCTGCCGATGCCGTACTCCGCCGCGATCCGCTCGACGGCGGCCCAGCCGGCCCAGTCGGGCGTGCGGTCGGGGTCGGTGGCGAGCCGGCCGGCGGCGAGCGCGACCTCGTCCCGGACGGCCGCGAAGTGGCCGGCCACGGTGTCGAGGAAGGCGGCGGAGACGTCCCCGTCGGCCAGCTCGGTGTAGTGCTTGGCGCCGTGGAAGTCGTCCGGGCCGATCAGGTCGCCGCGCAGGACGGTGCGCGAAACCAGCCCGGACACCGTGGAGTTGAGGCAGGCGGAGGGGATCAGGAAGTCGTCCCGGGTGCCGTAGGTGCGCACGCAGCGGCCCGGGTCGGCGAGCACGGCGAGGCCGGGGTCGAAGGAGGTGCCGGCCAGGGCGGCGGCGAGTTCGCGGGTGATCGCACCCTTGCCCGTCCAGCCGTCGACGAACACGACGCCGGGGGCGTGGTGGTGGGCCGCGAGGTAGCGCAGGGCGACGGGGTCGAGGCCGCGGCCGCGGACGATCGAGACGGCGTAGTGCGGCGCGTCGAACCCGTGCGCGAAGGCGAGCCAGCGGCGCACCAGGATGCCGACGGGCGTCCCGGCCCGCGCCAGCGACGCGAGCACCAGGCCCCGGCCGCGCTCGCGCAGCAGCGTCTCGGCGACGGTGCCGACGGCGACGGCCATGCGGCGGGCGGAGGCGCGCAGCGCCTGGTGGTACAGCTCCTGGTACTCGGGGCTCGGCCGGTACTCGACCGGGAGCGACTCTGCGTAGTGAGCACCGCCGTGCTGGACGGCCTCCTCGCGCTCCTCGGTGGGGGCTTCGAGTGGGACACCGGAGAGGTCCTTGAGCAGCCAGGCGACTTCGTCGGGGCCGTAGGAGGAGAACCCCGGCCCCCTCAACGGCTCCGGGAACGCCAACGGCTCCGGGAAGGCCGACGACTCCGGGACGGCCAGCGGCTCCGGGAAGGCCGACGACTCCGGGAACGGGAGTGACGGATGCACGGGAGCCTCCGGTCGGTACGACGGCAGCACCGCGAGCACCACCCGGTCGGTGACCTGCCGCAGCTGCGTGAGCAGCGCGCGCTCGCCCTCGGCCAGCGCGGCCGTGTCGGCGACGTCGTCGACGACCAGCACCACGGCGCCGAAGCGGCGGTCGGGGTCGGCGCCCGGGGCGACGTTGTAGGCGTAGCGCTCGCGCGGGGCGTCGTCCTGCGGGTCGTCGTGGGCGGGGAAGGCGAGGCGCGTGCGGATGGCGTAGCCGGGGTCGTCGACGGCGAGGACGGGCGAGCGGGTCGTGGTCGAGTACCGCACGCGATCCCCTCCCAGCCGGTCGGCGAGGGCACCGGCCAGCCGCAGCGGCGCGTACATCAGCTCCTCGAAGCCCAACACCAGGATCCGGTCCGGGAGTTCACCGACGAGACCGCCACCACCACCGCCCCCATCACCGTCCCCGAGACCACCACCGAGACCACCCCCGAGGGCGTCGGCCAGCTGCCCGGCCAGGCGGGGCAGGGCGGCGTCGAGGCGGGCGCGGTCCGCGGGGGTGAAGCCGTGCCGCCCGCCGTCCGGGAGGGCGGTCGGCCAGTCGAGGGGGACGCGGACGAGCGGGGCGGGCGCGGCGGCGGGCGGGAGTTCGGGGGCCGGACCGACGTCGGCTATCAGGCGTTCGGCGCGGTCGAGTATGTCCCCGGGCAGCCGGACGGCGCCGCTGGCGGTGGCCACCAGGTCCAGGCGGACGCCGAGTTCGGCGGCGAAGTCGGCGAGCCGGTGGCGGTCCGCCTCGGTGCGCAGGTCGACCAGGGCGACGAGGACGTAGTGGGAGCGCGGGTGGCGCGCGTGCAGTTCGCGGATGGTGTTGAGGACGGTCGTGCCGGTCGAGAGCTCGTCGTCGACGAGCACCAGGGGACCGTCACCGGCGAGGAGTCGCGGGTCGGCCGGGAGCAGCAGGTGCGCGGTCGCGTGCGAGTGCTCCTCCGCGAAGCCGCCGAGCGGTCGCACGCCGGCCACGGGGCGCCGGGTGGAGTGGAGGTAGGGCGCGTCGAGACCGTCGGCGACGCTGTGGCCGAGCGCCGTCGCGGTCTCCGCGTACCCGAGGACGACGGCGCGCGCGGCGGCCTCGGCGCCCAGCAGCGCGCGGACCCGCAGGCCGAGGTCGAGCCCGGCGCCGTGGACGACGGAGGGGCGCTGCGGCACGTGCTTGCCGAGCACGGTGGAGACCAGCAGGTGGGCGCGTTTGCGGTTCTCGCGGAGGGCGAGGCCGACGAGGTCGGGGAGGTGGTCGGAGCCGACCAGGCCGACCCCGGCCCGCTCGGCGACCCAACGGCCGGTCCACGTTCGCTGTGCTGTCACTGCGGTCCCGCTTCCACTGGTACGACTGGTACGACTGGTACGACGGCATGTTCTTCGCGAGTCCACGAGGCGCTCACCCGTCCAAGGTGCTCACCAGCAACTCCGCGAAGCCCACGTCCTCCCGCGCCACGCCGAACACCTCGGCGCGCAGCAGCACCCGCTCCGCCCAGGTCCGGTGCGGCCGGGCCTCGTTCATCTTGTTGGTGTACGCCGAACGCAGCACCCCGCCGCCGCCGCGCTCCTGCCGGAGGACGTCCTGGGCGTCGCAGTACTCCTCGTGCGTGACGACGGAGAGCGCGTGCACCGCGGGCACGTGGCTGGGGTGGATGCAGGTCTTGCCCAACAGTCCGTTGGCGCGGTCGAGTTGGATCTCCCGGATCAGCCCGTCCAGGTCGTGCTCGATGATCCGCCGCCGGACCCCCTCGCCCGCGCCGGACGCCCGGCGCGAGCCGGACGTGAACGACGTGAACGGGGTGCGCCGCAACTGCGGGCGGAACATCCGCTCCTGGTGCGGGAAGTACTCCCAGACCGGGCCCGTGATCGTGTACCCGGTGCCGTCCGCCCGCCCGAGGACGTTGACGACGTCGCCGATCACCCCGGCCACCAGCGCGACGTCGTACGCGGTGAGGTCGGGCGAGCGCCGCAGGCCGTACGCGGAGCAGAGGTCGGTGACGCCGAGGCGGACGGCGAGCACGCGGTCGCGGTGCTCGGCGAGCAGGCGGGCGATGCCGAACAGCTGGGTGCGCCGGGTCTCCAGGTGGGCCAGCTCGGGCGACTCCAGGACGGGCATCGCGAACAGCCGTCGCCCGCAGGCGTGCTCGGCCTCGGCGAGCGCGGCCAGGTACGCACCGCCGGCGTCCTCGGTGAACTTGGGCAGGACGAAGCCGCTGAGCAGTCCGACGGCGGCGCCGAGCCGCCGGGTGAGATCGACGATCTGGGAGGGGGTGCGAACTCTGATGAAGAGCAGGGGATGGGACTGTGTGCAGTCGGTGAAATCCCTGACCAGGTCACCCAACTGCTCGACGAGGTTGCGCTCCCCCGCGTCCACCTCGTGGTCGGCGATGGCGTCCTCCAGGCAGAGGACCATCGAGACCACGCCCCGAGCAGCCTGTTTGCGGATGTCGGCGGCCAGGGCGGGCCGCGTCGCGGGGCTGTAGAGGGTCCCGCCGAGGGCGGTGGCGAGCAGCGCCGGGTCGCCGTCGGCGGAGAACGGCCGGGGCGGTTCGAGGAAGAGCCGGCCGCGTACGTCGTCGGCGAGGTGGCCGAAATGGCGCAAGGTGCTCTCCTCAGGGGTTTCGACGCCCGCCGGCACGTTTCCGGGGTGCGAAGCGGCGCGCGGCGGCGCGGGACGACACGAGAGTTAACCGGTCCGCCCGTCGCGGTGGTTCCCGATCACCCGTCCGTGTGCACCGCCGGTACCGTCCCGTCCGGGGTGCCCGGTGCGCCCGGGCGTCGGACGCACCGCGCGCCGGGGGGCGACTTCCGGCCGAAGACGACCGGCCCCGCACCCTGCTCCGCACGGCCACCGGAAGGCTATCGTCCACTTGACCCGGCCCAGATCGCACCAGGGAGCGGGCGGCCAAACGCAAGGCTTGGCAAAATCCGGCGCGATCCCGGCTGCTTCGGTCACGTTGTCCGAAGGGGTGGCGAACAGGCAGGATGGTCGGCTATGACGCACGTGATGGCCAAGGGCGCCAACATCGCACTGCCGGCGGCGGCGGTCCGCGCCGTGCTGCGCTGGAGCGCCACGCCCGGTGCGCCGGACGTGGACGCGTCCGCGCTGCTGCTCGGCACCGACGGCAGGGTCCGTTCGGATGCCGACTTCGTCTTCTACAACCAGCCGCGGCACCCCTCCGGCCTGGTGCGCCACCTGCCCAAGCAGCGGACCCCGGACGGCACCGAGATCACCGACACCGTCGAGGTCGAACTCGCCAAGCTGACCGCCGACGTCGACCGGGTGGTGCTGGCGGGCTCCTCCGAGGGCGGCGCCTTCGGCACGGTGACCGGGCTGCGCGTGCTGCTCTTCGACGCCTCGACCGGCGAGAGCGGGCCCCCGATCGCCGAGTTCGCGATCACCGACGCCGACACCGTCACCGCGCTGGTCGTGGGCGAGCTGTACCGGCGCTCGGGCACCTGGAAGTTCCGGGCGGTCGGCCAGGGCTACAGCGCCGGGCTGATCGGGCTGGCGACCGACTTCGGCATCACCGTCGACGACGAGGCCGAGCAGGCGGTCCAGCAGGCCGCCGCCGCACCGGCCGGCCCGCCGCCCGCCGCCGGCCAGGCCCCCGGCCACGCCGTCGACCCGCGCAGCACCCCGCTGCCGACGTCCGGCCCGGCGGCCGCCCGGCCCGAGCCCGGCACCTTCACGCTGGCCCCGGCCGTCCCGGCACCCGCCGCCGCGGCCACCCCGCCCCCGCCCGCCACGGCACCGACGGCCGGCCCCGCCGCGCCCCCGCCGCCGGCGAACCCGCCCACGATGACCCCGCCGCCCGGCTCGCCGGCGCCGAACACACCCCCGCCGATGCCACCCACGCACCCCGCCCCGCAGCCCGGTACCGGGTACGGCTACCCGCCGCCCCCGCAGCCCGGCACGGGATACGGCTACCCGCCGCCGCCCGGACACGCCTCCCAGCAGCAGCCCGCCCAGGGCTACGGCTACCCGCCGCCCCAGCCCGGCACCGGGTACGGCTACCCGCCGCAGGCACCGGTCCCGCACCAGCAGCACCCCGGCGGCTACGGCTACCCGCCCCAGGCCCAGCCGCCCCGGCAACCCCAGCCGCCGGCCGCGCCGACGACCCAGAACCAGCCCCCGGCCGAGGAGTTCGCACTGCCCCCGCAGGGCCCGCAGTTCCAGCCCCGCTGAGCGAAACCCCGCCGAGCGAACCCCGACTCGGCGAAGCTCCACTCAGCGAAGCCCCGCACAGCGAACCCCCACCCAGCGAAGCCCCGCACAGCGAACCCCCACCCAGCGAAGCCCGCACAACGAAGCCCCGCCGAGCCCGCAGAACGCCCGGCGGGGCCGTCACGGCCGTCACGGCCGCCCCGCCGCTCAGTCGCTCAGTCGCCCTGGTTCTTGTACCCGCGCTGCCACTGCATCCCGAACCCGTACAGCCGGTCGATGTCCGCCTGGAACCCGTTGACGTACCGCACCTCGCGGCGCACCGTCAGCTGGTTGTCCCCCGCGTTCTCGATCAGCACCACCGCGCAGGACCGCGCCGCCCGGGTCCGCTCCTCCAGCTTGATCTCGATCCGCGGCCCGGTCTGCGGCACGATCGTCACCACCGCGTGGGACTGCTCGAAGGCCGGGGTGCCGTCGTAGATGTAGACGAAGATGAGCAGCCGCTTGAACTTGTCCTTCTTCTCCAGGTTCACGTACATCGTCTCGCCCGACGGCGCCCCGTACTGGTCGTCGCCGCTGAGCTTGATGTACGGCGGGTCCCGCAGGTCGCCGAAGAAGTTGCCGAGCGGCTGCACCACGCCCCGGGTGCCGTCGGTGAGTTCGTACATGCACGCCAGGTCGAGGTCGACGTTGACCTGTTCGTTCACCTGGGACGCCGGCTCCACCGGGCTGAAGATGCGCGGGCTGAAGAAGCGCTTGAGCGTCTCCCGCCCGCTGGGGCGGCCGGCGCTGGAGCGCATGGTCCAGTGCAGGTTGACGTAGAGGTAGCCGGTGGTGGCCGCGGCGCCGGTGATCGCGTGCTGCGGGGCCGACTTGGTGAGGGTGACCTTGTGCTGGCCGCCCGGGTTGTCGAAGGTGTAGCTCCGGTCGCCGCGCAGGTACTCCCAGATCGAGACCATCCAGTCCTCCCCCTGCTCCCGCCAGGCGATCTGACGGTGCGCCGCTCCATGATCGGGCATCGGCCCGGCCGTCGGATACCCCGACCTCCTCCTCCCCTACCCGATCCGGCCGCCCCGCGTTCACCGAAGTCCGCGGAAGGGCCGATTGGCGGGAGGAAGCCGCCCTCCCGTAACATGCCGCCCCTTCGGACGCGATATCGTCTAGCCGCACAGGTGTCCCGTCCGCCCCTGCGCGGGCGCGGTGGGCACACCGTGCGGCGACGAACGAGACGGACGGCCAGTCAGGCCCGCTCCGTACGACCGGACCTGACCGCCCGTACCGCTCAGCCCCGCTCGCCCGTGAAACTGTCCCCTGCGGAAACCCGAGGCCCGACCCGCAATGAACCTGACCTCCATACAGCTGGTCTGGACCGTCGTCGGCGGCGCAGCCCTGCTGTTCGTCGCCATCCTCATGGCGACGCTGCGATTCAAGAACGCGAAGAAGGACGAGTCCGGCGACTCGTGGGAGCGCAGCGAGGAGCGGCGCCGCCGCAAGGAGATGATCTACGGGATCTCCTCCTACACGCTGCTGTTCTGCTGCGCCGGCGTCGCGGCCGCGCTGTCCTTCCACGGCCTAGTGGGCTTCGGCAAGGAGAACCTGGGCCTGTCGAACGGCTGGGAGTACCTCGTCCCGTTCGGCCTGGACGGCGCCGCGATGTTCTGCTCGGTGCTCGCCGTCCGCGAGGCCAGCCACGGTGACGCGGCGCTCGGCTCGCGCCTGCTGGTCTGGGTCTTCGCGATCGCCTCGGCCTGGTTCAACTGGGTGCACGCGCCGCGCGGCCTCGGTCACGCCGGCGCCCCGCAGTTCTTCTCCGGCATGTCGATCTCGGCGGCCATCCTGTTCGACCGGGCGCTGAAGCAGACCCGCAAGGCCGCGCTGCGCGAGCAGGGCCTGGTGCCGCGCCCGCTGCCGCAGATCCGGATCGTGCGCTGGCTGCGCGCCCCGCGCGAGACGTACGCGGCGTGGTCCCTGATGCTGCTGGAGAACGTCCGCAGCCTGGACGAGGCGGTCGAGGAGGTCCGCGAGGAGCGCCAGGCGAAGCAGGACGCCAAGGTGCGCGCCCGCACCGCCGACCGCCGCGAGCGGGCCGAGCTGAAGGCGCTCTCCCGGCGCCAGGGCGGCGTGCTGTCGCGGACCCGCGGCGGCCGCAACCTGCCCGCGCTCACGGCGGCCGGCGACGGCCCGACCGCTACGGAGCCTGCCCTAGCCGCCGGGTCGGACACCGCCTCCCCCGCCTCCACGGGCTCCCTGTTCGAGCCCTCCTCGCGCAGCACCCTGGACTCCGGCCGCACCCCGCGTGCCGCCGTCGGCTCGTCCTCCTACTCGTCGCCGACGACCTACTCGTCGTCGTCCTCGTCCTACTCGTCCTCGTCGTCCTCCTCCGCCTACTCGTCCTCGTCCTCCTCGTCGTCCGCCCTCGACGCGTCGGGCTCCGCCCGCCGCAGCTCGGCGATCGACCTCACGGCCGACGACGACACGCTGTCGATGCCGAAGCTGGACTCCCTGGAGCGCAAGCTGCGCGCCATCGAGCAGCAGCTGGGCTGAGCCGAGCGGCAGCACCCGCGCACGACACGCGAAAACGGCCGCCCCCGGATTCCCGGGAGGCGGCCGTTTTCGCGTGCAACGGGCGGAGCGGACGGGCTACTTGTCCGCGCCCACCAGCTCGTTCTCCTCGCCCGCGCCGTCGCCCTCGCGCCGGTTGCGCAGGATCGACGAGCCGAGCGCGAGCCCGATGAAGGCGACACCGATCAGGCCGGTGACGATCTCCGGGATGTGGAACCTGATGCCGACCAGCAGGATGCCGGCCAGCGCGCCGATCGCGTAGTGCGCGCCGTGCTCCAGGTAGACGTAGTCGTCCAGGGTGCCCTTGCGGACCAGGAAGACGGTCAGCGAGCGGATGTACATCGCGCCGATGCCGAGGCCCAGCGTGATCATGAAGATGTCGTTGGAGATGGCGAACGCGCCGACCACGCCGTCGAAGGAGAACGAGGCGTCCAGGACCTCCAGGTAGAGGAAGAGGAAGAACGCGGCCTTGCCGCCCACCTGGATCAGCGACTTGCCCGCCTTCTCGTCCTCCTCCTCGCGCTCGGCCTCGGCCTCCAGACCCGACTCGAAGATCGACGAGAGTCCGCCGACCACGAGGTAGGTGATGAGGCCGAGGACGCCGGCGAGCAGGACGGTCTCGGCGTGCTCGGCCGCGAAGAAGCGGGCCGAGAGCACGAGCGCGACCAGCGCGACGACCGAGGACAGGGCGTCCAGCTTGCCGACCTTCTCCAGCGGACGCTCGATCCAGGACAGCCAGTTGTGCTCCTTCTCCTCGAACACGAAGTCCAGGAAGATCATGAGCAGGAAGACGCCGCCGAAGGCCGCGATGGCCGGGTTGGCCGCCGCCAGGTACTGGCCGTAGGTGAGGCCGTCGTGCGTCTTGTCGGAGTGCAGCGCGAGGTCGACGACCGTCGCGGGGTTGAGCTTCGCGGTGAGGCCGACGACCAGCAGCGGGAAGACCAGGCGCATGCCGAAGACGGCGATCAGGACGCCGACGGTCAGGAAGATCTTCTGCCAGTACGGGTTCATCCGCTTCAACACGGTGGCGTTGACCACCGCGTTGTCGAACGACAGGGAGATCTCCAGGATCGAGAGGATCAGCACGATGCCGAACCCCTTGGCCCCCCAGAAGAGACCGGCCGCGGCCAGGCCGACGGCGGTGATCGCGAACGACCAGCCGAAAGTGCGGAGGAACACGGGACTTGGTTACCTTTCGGGATGTTTCGGGCGTGCCCAGGTGCGGCCTCGTCCCGAGACGCCCCGACCGGGCGCCGCCCGGTCAGGTCACCTCCGCACTGCCCTCCGTCGTCATGACGGTTTCGTGATCATGGAATGGATGCGCTTGGTCCGTCCTCCGCTGCCACCGACCCCCTACTGGACGTTGACGCCGAAGTCGAGGGCGATGCCGCGCAGGCCGGAGGCGTAACCCTGGCCCACCGCGCGGAACTTCCACTCGCCCGCGTACCGGTACAGCTCGCCGAAGATCATCGCGGTCTCGCTGGACGCGTCCTCGGAGAGGTCGTAGCGGGCGATCTCCCGGCCGTCCACGGAGTCGACGACCCGGATGAACGCGTTGCGCACCTGGCCGAAGTTCTGCAGCCGCGCCTCGGCCTCGTAGATCGAGACCGCGAAGACGACCTTGTCGGCCTGGGCCGGGACCAGTTCCAGGTTGACGAGGACCACCTCGTCGTCGCCTGAGTCGTCGCCACCGGTGAGGTTGTCACCCTGGTGTTCGACGGAGCCCTCCGGGCTCCTGAGGTTGTTGTAGAAGACGAAGTACTCGTCCCCCAGCACCCGGCCCCCGCCGCAGATCAGCGCGCTCGCGTCGAGGTCGAACGGTGCGCCGGTGGTGGAGCGGGCGGACCAGCCGAGTCCGATCTGCACCTGCGTCAGATTGGGCGCGGCCTTGCTGAGCGAGACGTTCCCGCCCTTGGCGAGTGTGACGACCATGGCTGTTCTTCCTCCCTTGCCTTCTCCCGGGGCGCGTTGTTCGGCGCGACGTTCCAGGTTTAGTCGCCCGAGGCCCCGGCCGGCCCCCTTGAGCCGCCTGAACTTCCTGAACTCACATCCTCGCAGCGCCCGCGGACAGCACGAAGCCGGGGCGGCCGAGGACCCTCGGGTCCGCGGCCACCCCGGCCGGGTGACGCGGTGTCGGGGCGCCGCACGCCCCGTCGGACGAACGGCGGATCAGACGTTGACGCCGAAGTCCTGGGCGATGCCGCGCAGGCCGGAGGCGTAACCCTGGCCGATGGCGCGGAACTTCCACTCGCCGCCGGCCCGGTACAGCTCGCCGAAGACCATCGCGGTCTCGGTCGAGGCGTCCTCGGAGAGGTCGTAGCGGGCGAGTTCCTTGTTGTCGGCCTGGTTGACGACCCGGATGAACGCGTTGCGCACCTGGCCGAAGCTCTGCGAGCGGGTCTCGGCGTCGTAGATCGAGACCGGGAAGACGATCTTCTGGACGTCGGCCGGGACGGTGCTCAGGTTGACCTTGATCGCCTCGTCGTCGCCCTCGCCCTCGCCCGTGCGGTTGTCGCCGGTGTGCTCGACCGAGCCGTCCGGGCTGCGCAGGTTGTTGAAGAAGACGAAGTTGCCGTCGCCGGACACCTTGCCGAGGTCGTTGCAGAGCAGGGCGCTGGCGTCCAGGTCGAAGTCCGTGCCGGTGGTGGTCCGGACGTCCCAGCCCAGGCCGACGACGACGGCCGTGAGGCCGGGGGCCTCCTTGGTGAGCGAGACGTTGCCGCCCTTGCTGAGGCTGACTCCCACGTGTCCTCCAAGAATCGGGAGGCACGCGCGGCGCGCCCCCGGTGGTGCGGTGCGGGGCACGAGCCGGCCTGGCGGCCTCCGCGCCCCACCCGATCAACGGACCGAGCGTAGTTCGAAGTTCCCCCGCCGGCCCACGACGCACCCGTGGAAGGCCCGGGCCGCGCCCGTCAGAGCGAGGCGAGGACGCGCAGGTACTCCTGCTCGTCCCGGGCGTCCGGGAGGCCGTTCACGACGCTCCACCGGACCGTTCCGGTGCTGTCGATCACGAACGTGCCGCGCAGGGCGCAGCCCTTCTCCTCGTCGAACACGCCGTACGCGCGGGCGACCTCGCCGTGCGGCCAGAAGTCGGCGAGCAGCGGGAAGTCCAGGCCCTCCCGGTCGGCGAAGACGCGCTGGGAGAACTGCGAGTCGACGGAGATCCCGAGCACCTGGACGGCGTCGTTCTGCAGCCGCGGCAGTTCCTTCTGGATCGCGCCGAGCTCGCCGGTGCAGACCCCGGTGAAGGCGAACGGGTAGAAGACCAGGACGACGGCCTTGGCGCCCCGGAAGTCCGAGAGCCCGATCAGCTCGCCGTGCTGGGTCCTGAGCTCGAAGTCCGGAGCCCCGGTGCCGACCTCGACGGCCATGGTGGGACCTTTCTGACGGGCGGGCGCCGCCCGGCGGGCGCGGCGAGCCAACATCCTCGCATCCGTTCGGGTGCGTTCGGCCGGACGGGTGAGGGCGGGCCGCCGGACGGCCGACGGCGTTCGCCCTGGGCGAACGCCTCCCCCGGCGCGGCGTCCGGCCGCAGCGGCGGAACTCCGGAGGCCGGGCGGTACCGGGACGCCTGGCAGCCGGTACGCCGAGCGACACCGGAACACCGAGCGGCGCCGGAGCACCGGAGCACCGGAGCACCGGAACGGAAAACGGCCGGGCCCCGCCGGAGGAGTTCCGACGGGGCCCGGCCGGGGCTCTTCAGCGGCCCGGGGCTCGGTGCGCGGTCAGCGCTTGCCGCCCGCCTTCGGGGCGGCCTTGGTCGCCAGGCGGGTGGCCGCCCAGTCCTTGGCGACGGCGATGGAGCTGGTCTGCGACAGGCCGGCGGTCTTGGCCGCGTCGGCGATGTCCGAGGCCTCGATGTGGCCGTCGCGGCCGGTCTTGGGCGTCAGCAGCCAGATGAGGCCGCCCTCGGCCAGGTACTCCAGGGCGTCGACGAGGGCGTCGGTGAGGTCCCCGTCGTCGTCGCGGTGCCACAGCAGGACGGCGTCGGCGACGTCGTCGTAGTCCTCGTCGACGAGATCCGTCCCGGTGATCTCCTCGATGCCCTCGCGGAGATCCTGGTCAGTGTCTTCGTCGTACCCCAGCTCCTGAACGATCTGGCCCTCCTCGAAGTTGAGACGGGCCGCCGGGTTGGACTTGTCCGCGGGGTCCGCGGTCGCGCTCACGGGAATAACCTCCAGTATTCGGCTCGGCATCCATGCCGAGGCTGTGGCCGTAGTCCACACGGGCGCGGCGGTTCGCGCAAGTACCCGACCCCCGATCCCCTCCAAAGGTTGACGTGTCGCACCGGGACACGCCGGTCGAGGTGGCGGGAATCACACCGATTTGCCCTTCTCTGCATGGGACAAGGATGCTTCGGGTGGTCCCGGCCCACAGGCCGTACGCATGCCCGAGATGCGAACGGCATTCGGGTCCGCGCGTGCGCGGGCGTAGAGTCTCCTGTTGGCCCTCACCCCGGCCGCCCGCCATCGGGCGGACGGGAAACCAGGTCGGACCACCTCTTTTCGTAACACCCGGGGGTGCGCGACGCAGGCGAAGACGCCTGTTCCGCTCACCGCCAGACCGTCCCGCCCACCAGGCGGAACGGTTACCGATCGGTAGAGATGACGGATCTCCGAGCGCGGTAGCACGATGGAGGCGGCGCGACACACCTCAGTTTCGACCGACAGTGAAGGAACAGCGTGGCTTCCGGATCCGATCGCAACCCGATCATCATTGGCGGCCTTCCGAGTCAGGTCCCGGACTTCGATCCCGAGGAGACCGCGGAATGGCTGGAGTCGCTTGACGCGGCCATCGACGAGCGGGGGCGCGAGCGTGCCCGTTACCTGATGCTCCGCCTGATCGAGCGCGCCCGCGAGAAGCGTGTCGCCGTGCCCGAGATGCGCAGCACGGACTACGTCAACACCATCGCGACCAAGGACGAGCCGTTCTTCCCCGGCAACGAGGAGATCGAGCGCAAGATCCTGAACGCGACCCGCTGGAACGCGGCCGTCATGGTCTCCCGTGCCCAGCGTCCCGGCATCGGCGTGGGCGGCCACATCGCCACCTTCGCCTCCTCCGCGTCGCTCTACGACGTCGGCTTCAACTACTTCTTCCGTGGCAAGGACGCCGAGGGCGAGTCCGGCGACCAGATCTTCTTCCAGGGCCACGCCTCCCCCGGCATCTACGCCCGCGCCTTCCTCCTGGACCGACTCACCGAGCAGCAGCTCGACGCGTTCCGCCAGGAGAAGTCGAAGGCCCCGTACGGCCTGTCCAGCTACCCGCACCCGCGGCTGATGCCGGACTTCTGGGAGTTCCCGACCGTCTCGATGGGCCTCGGCCCCCTCGGTGCGATCTACCAGGCCCGGATGAACCGCTACCTGGAGCACCGCGGCATCAAGGACACCTCCGACTCGCAGGTGTACGCCTTCCTCGGCGACGGCGAGATGGACGAGCCCGAGTCGCTGGGCCAGCTGTCCCTGGCCGCGCGCGAGGGCCTGGACAACCTGACCTTCGTGGTCAACTGCAACCTGCAGCGCCTGGACGGCCCGGTCCGCGGCAACGGCAAGATCATCCAGGAGCTGGAGTCCCAGTTCCGGGGCGCCGGCTGGAACGTGATCAAGCTGGTCTGGGACCGCAGCTGGGACCCGCTGCTCGCGCAGGACCGAGACGGCGTCCTGGTCAACAAGCTGAACACCACGGTGGACGGCCAGTTCCAGACCTACGCCACCGAGACCGGCCAGTACATCCGCGAGCACTTCTTCGGCTCCGACCTGCGCCTGCGCAAGATGGTCGAGAGCATGACCGACCAGCAGATCCAGCACCTGGGTCGCGGCGGCCACGACCACAAGAAGATCTACGCGGCGTTCAAGGCGGCCCGCGAGCACCAGGGCCAGCCGACGGTCATCCTGGCCCAGACGGTCAAGGGCTGGACGCTGGGCCCCAACTTCGAGGGCCGCAACGCCACCCACCAGATGAAGAAGCTGACGGTCGAGGACCTGAAGCGCTTCCGCGACCGGCTGCACCTGCCGATCACCGACAAGCAGCTCGACGAGGGCTACCCGCCCTACTACCACCCGGGCCGCGACTCGGAAGAGATCCAGTACATGCACGACCGCCGCAGCGAGCTGGGCGGCTACGTACCGACCCGCAAGGTGCGCCCGCGCAAGCTGGAACTGCCCGGCGACGACGCCTACAAGGCGGTCAAGAAGGGGTCCGGCAACCAGACCATCGCCACCACCATGGCGTTCGTCCGGGTGCTCAAGGACCTCATGCGGGACAAGGGCATCGGCAACCGCTTCGTGCCGATCGCGCCCGACGAGTACCGCACCTTCGGCATGGACTCGCTCTTCCCGTCGGCGAAGATCTACAACCCGCTCGGCCAGACCTACGAGTCGGTCGACCGCGACCTGCTCCTCGCCTACAAGGAGTCGCCGACCGGCCAGATGCTGCACGACGGCATCTCCGAGGCCGGCTGCACCGCCTCGCTGATCGCCGCCGGCTCGTCCTACGCCACCCACGGCGAGCCGCTGATCCCGGTCTACGTCTTCTACTCGATGTTCGGGTTCCAGCGCACCGGCGACCAGTTCTGGCAGATGGCCGACCAGCTGGCCCGCGGCTTCGTGATCGGCGCCACCGCCGGCCGCACCACGCTGACCGGCGAGGGCCTGCAGCACGCCGACGGCCACTCGCACCTGCTGGCCTCGACCAACCCCGGCGTCGTCGCGTACGACCCGGCGTACGGCTTCGAGATCGCGCACATCGTCCAGGACGGTCTGCGCCGGATGTACGGCACCAGTGCCGAGCACCCGCACGGCGAGGACGTGTTCTACTACATGACCGTCTACAACGAGCCGATCAAGATGCCGGCCGAGCCCGAGAACGTGGACGTCGAGGGCATCCTCAAGGGTCTGCACAAGTACGCGCCGGCCACCGCCGGCCAGATCCCGGCCCAGATCCTCGCCTCCGGCGTGGCGGTGCCGTGGGCCCTGGAGGCCCAGCGCATCCTCGCCGAGGAGTGGAACGTCAAGGCCGACGTCTGGTCCGCGACCTCCTGGAACGAGCTGCGCCGCGACGCGGTGGAGGCCGAGGAGTTCAACCTGCTGCACCCCGAGGAGCAGCAGCGCGTCCCGTACGTCACCCAGAAGCTCCAGGGCTCCGAGGGTCCGTTCGTCGCCGTGTCCGACTGGATGCGCGCGGTGCCGGACCAGATCTCGCGCTGGGTGCCGGGTCAGTGGCAGTCGCTGGGTGCCGACGGCTTCGGCTTCGCCGACACCCGTGGCGCCGCCCGCCGCTTCTTCCACATCGACGCGCAGTCGGTCGTCCTGGGGGTGCTCACCGAGCTCGCCAAGCAGGGCAAGATCGACCGCAGCGCGCTGAAGGAGGCGGTCGACCGCTACCAGCTGCTCGACGTGACCGCGGCCGACCCGGGCGCCGCCGGCGGCGACGCCTGATCAGCCCGTAGGCACTGAAGGGGCCGGACTCCCGCAGGGGGTCCGGCCCTTCGGCCTTCCGGGGCGGCGCCGGGTGCGCGAACGGCCCCGGACTCCGCCGAGTCCGGGGCCGCCGTACGGGCGCGCGACGGTCAGATGTGCACGGCCGGGCCCGCGTCGTTGGCGCCGCGGCGGGTGAGCAGGCCGAGCAGGGCGGCGCCGAAGGCCACCACCGCGGCCACCGCGAAGGCGAGCGACATGCCGCTCACGAAGGACTGGTGGACCGCGCCGGCCATCCCGTCCACGACCTGCTGCGGGGTGCCGGGCGGGGCCGGCGGGGCGATGCCGAGCTGGGCGGCCTGCTTGAGGCCCTCGGCCTGCGGGCCCTCGACCGGCGGCAGCCCGGCCTTGGCCCAGTTGCCGGGCAGCACGTCGCCGACCTTGGCGGCCATCAGCGCGCCCAGCACGGCGGTGCCGAGGCTGCCGCCGACCTGCATCGCGGCCTGCTGGAGGCCGCCGGCCACACCGGACAGCTCCAGCGGGGCGTTGCCGACGATCACCTCGGTGGCGCCGACCATGACCGGGCTGATGCCGAGGCCCATCAGGACGAACCACAGCGACATCACGCCGGTGCCCGAGCCGGTGTCCAGGGTGGACATGCCGAACATCGCGGCGGTGGTGATCAGCATGCCGGCCACGATCGGGACGCGCGGGCCGAGCTTGCCGATCGCGATGCCGGCGACCGGCGAGCCGACGATCATCATGCCGGTCATCGGCAGCAGGTGGACGCCCGCCTGGACCGGCGTCATCCCGTGCACGTTCTGCAGGTAGAAGGTGACGAAGAAGATCGCGCCGAAGAACGCGAAGGCCATCAGCACCATCAGCAGCGTGCCCGCCGACAGCGGCACCGAGCGGAACAGGCCGAGCGGGATCAGCGGCTCCCCGGCCCTGCCCTGCCAGAGCGCGAACAGCACCATCAGCACGACGGCGCCGCCGAGGAGCAGCAGCGTGGACGCGTCGCCCCAGCCCCACTCGGGGGCCTTGATGATGCCGAAGACGAGGGCGAACATCGCCACCGAGAGCAGCACGATGCCGGGCACGTCGAAGGACTTGGCGGCGTTCTCGGCGCGGACGTCCCGGAGCACCAGCAGGCCGAGGACGAGCGCGATCAGGCCGACCGGGATGTTGATGAAGAACACCGACTCCCAGCTGACGTGCTCGACCAGCAGGCCGCCGACGATCGGGCCGGCCGCGGTGGAGGCGCCGATCACGCCGCCCCAGATGCCGATCGCCATGTTGAGCTTCTCGGCCGGGAAGGCCCCGCGCAGCAGGCCGAGCGCGGCCGGCTGGAGCAGCGCGCCGAACAGGCCCTGCAGGACGCGGAAGGCGATCACGGTCCGGATGTCGCCGGCGAAGCCGATCGCGGCCGAGGTGGCGGCGAAGCCGACCGCGCCGACCAGGAACGTGGTCTTGTGCCCGAAGCGGTCGCCGATCTTGCCGGCGGTGATCAGGAAGACCGCGAGCGCGAGCAGGTAACCGCTGGTCACCCACTGGATCTCGGACGGCGCGGCCTTCAGCTTCTCCTGGATGACCGGGTTGGCGATCGCGACGATCGTGCCGTCCAGGGCGACCATCATCACGCCGACCGCGACGGTCAGCAGGGTCAGCCACGGGTGGCCCTTGATCCCACCCCCCGGCGGTGCCGAGCGCTGCGGCGGGTCGTCCGCCCTGGCGTTGTTGACGACGGACTGGCTCATCTGGGGCCCTCCACGGGGCGTGTGCGGCGAACGAAGCCGAATGAACGTGGTCGTGGCGCCCCGGCCCACCCGTCCCCACGAGCTACCCGGCCCGACGGGCGCCACTTCCGGCAGATTATGTCAGCCACTGACAATAGGCAAAGGCTGACTTCTGGCCAGTGCTGCCGTTTGTCAGGCCGCTAAGGTTGTCCTCCCACCCCGACCGCACCCGCGCCCGGAAGGCCCCGCCATGGCCGCTCACGCCCCCCACCCCGCTGCCCCGACCGGCCCCGCGCCGATCACCCCGCCGGGGCGGGTGCCCGGACTGCGGGAGCGCAAGAAGCAGCAGACCCGCGACGCCCTCGTCCAGGCCGCCCACGTCCTCTTCCTCGGCCAGGGCTTCGCGCGGACCACCGTCGACGAGATCGCCACCGCCGTCGACGTCTCCCAGCGCACCTTCTTCCGCTACTTCGCCAACAAGGACGAGGTCGCGCTCGCCGTCATGGCCGACGCCGAGGACTACTTCATCGAGTGCCTGCGCCACCGCCCCGCCGCCGAGACCCCGCTCCAGGCGCTGCGCGCCTCGATCGTCAAGGCCTGGCGCGACCTCGGGAGCGCCGAGCGCACCGGCCTCGGCTCCATCCACAGCGCCCTCGAACTCATGCGGATGATCGAGGAGACCCCCACCCTGCTCGCCGCCCACCTGCGCCGGGTCACCGAACAGGAGCGGGTCGTGGTCCAGGTGATCGCCGAGCGCGAGGGCCTCGACCCGGCCCTGGACCTGCGCCCCACCGTCCTCGCCGCCGTCTTCGGCAGCGTGCTGCGCGCCGCCCACCTCTCCTGGACCGCCGACCAGGAACCGGCCGGCCCGGAGGGCATGATCGCCGTGATCGAGCGCCACTTCGACCAGCTCGGCCCCGCCCTCGCCGGCCACTGGCGCTCGTAGCACCCGGGGACACGCCGGAGTCATGGCCGGAGTCATACCGGAGTACTAGGCGCGATCCGGTCCCCGGTCCGACGCCGACCGCGCCACCCGCCCCTACGCTGGCCGGATGATCGCCCCGCCCACCGGGAAGCCCCGCCGGCCGTCCCCGCGCGCCCTGTTCGTCGCGCTGCTGAGCCCGTCCACCGACCACACGCCGCTCCTGGCGCAGTCACGCCGGCCCTGGCTGCGCTACCTGCCGTACGTCCTCGCGCTGGCCGCGATCTCCGCGTTGCTGCCCAGCTCGATCAACGTGCTCGCCAACGACTACGGGATCGACACCGGGCTCGCGGCGGCCCTCGCCGTCGCGCAGACCGCGCCGCTGCTCCTGGCGCCCGCCCGGCCGCTGCCCGCCTGGTGGATGATCGGGCTGACGGACCTCCTCACGGCCGCGGTGGTGCTCGCCACGGCCACCAAGACCGCGCCGGTCTTCCCCTGGCCGGCCACCAACCTGGTCGGGTACCTGCTGCTGATGGTGCCGCTCGCCCTCCGCGAGGCGCGCCGCACCCTGGTCGCGGTGTGGCTGGCCACCACCGCCGTGAGCCTCGTGTTCTCCGTGCTCGGCGCGGTGCGCGACTGGGGCGGGGACAACAGCCTGCTGGCGATCGCCCTCAGCGGCGCGGTCCTGGTCCTCGGCGGCGCCCTGCGGGAACGCGCCGAGGCCCGCCGGCTGCTCACCGAGCAGGAGCACATCAGCGAGGCCGAGCGCGAGCGCCGCACGCTGCTGGAGGAGCGCGCCCGGATCGCGCGCGAGCTGCACGACGTGGTGGCGCACCACATGTCGGTGATCGCGGTGCAGGCGGCCAGCGCGCCGTACCGGATCGGCGGCGTCCCGGACGAGGCCGTCGAGGAGTTCACCGCGATCGCCGGCTCGGCCCGCGAGTCGCTCGCCGAAATGCGGCGCCTGCTGGGGGTGTTGCGCAGCGAGGAGAGCGCGGCCGAGACGGCGCCCCAGCCGGGCGTGGAGCAACTCGGCCAACTGGTCGAGACGGTGGGCCGGGCCGGGGTGCCGGCCGAACTGACGGCGGATCCGGGACTGGCGGGGCGGGTGCCGCAGGCCGTCGCCCTCTCCGCGTACCGGATCGTCCAGGAGGCGCTGGCCAACGTCGTCCGGCACGCGCCCGGGGCGCGGACCTGGGTGTCGCTCACGGCCGCCGGCCCCGAGCTGCTGGTCACCGTGGTGAACGCGCCGCCGCCCGAACGCCGCGAGTCGCTGGAGGCCACGGCCGAGGGCACCGGGCAGGGGCTGGTCGGCATGCGCGAACGCGTCCGGCTCGTGGATGGCAGGCTGGACACCGGCCCGCTGCCGGACGGCGGCTTCAAGGTGGCCGCCGTCCTGCCCCTCGACCCCGCCCGGGAGACACCCGCATGACCATCCGCGTGATCATCGTCGACGACCAGGCCATGGTGCGGGCCGGCTTCGCCGCACTGCTGAACGCCCAGAGCGACATCGACGTGGTGGGGGACGCGGCGGACGGCGCGCAGGCCCTGGAGGTCAGCGGCCGCACCCACCCGGACGTCGTCCTGATGGACGTCCGGATGCCCGGCATGGACGGCCTGGAGGCGGCCCGCCGGCTGCTCGACCCGGCCGTGCCGGGCGCGCACCGGCCCAAGGTGCTGATGCTGACCACCTTCGACGTGGACGACTACGTGTACGAGGCGCTGCGCGCCGGGGCGAGCGGCTTCCTGCTGAAGGACGCCCCGCCGGCCGACCTGATCGCCGCCGTGCGGGTCGTCGCGGCCGGGGAGGCGCTGCTCGCGCCCTCGGTGACGCGCCGGCTGATCGAGGACTTCGCCCGCACCCGCCCGGCCCGCCGGCGCGACCCCAAGGTGCGGCTCAACGGCCTGACCCCGCGCGAGACCGAGGTGCTGGAGCTGATCGCCCGCGGCCTGTCCAACCAGGAGATCGCCGGCCGCCTGGTGCTGGCCGAGCAGACGGTCAAGACGCACATCGGCCGGATCCTGGCCAAGCTCGACCTGCGTGACCGCGCCCAGGCGGTCGTGCTCGCCTACGAGTCCGGGCTCGTGACCCCTGGTGGGTAGCAGGTAGTACCGGGGTAGCACCCCCGACTTGGCCCCGCGGTGTGACGTCCGCGGGGCCTTCCCGTTCCTACCTTCCTCTCCGTCGCCAGTGAGCAACGGACAAGGGAGCACGGGAAGATGGGAAAGTTTCGGGCCAGGCGTGCGATCGCCGCCGCCACGGTGGCCCTCGCGGCGGTACTCGGCGCCGGCGGCTGGGCCGCCGACACGCAGCAGCCCGTCACCGGCCCGCCGCCCGGCAGCGCCGCGTGGACGGCCGACACCGCCCTCGGCCTCCGGCTGCCCGACCCGGCCGCCACCGACCCGGCCGAAGTCGCCGCGTTCTTCGCCCGGTTGACGCCCGCCCAGGGCGAGGCCCTCGCCGCCCGGCACCCGCTGGTGGTCGGCAACCTGGACGGCGCGCCCGTCCGACTCCGCTACCACGCCAACGCCCTGGCCCTCGCCGCCGAGCGCGACCGGGAAGCCGCCCGCGCCGCCGACCCGGCGCTCACCCCGCAGGACCAGGCCGCCGCCCGCACCCGCGCCGAGCGCTACCGCACCCTGCTCGACGGCGGACGGCAGGTCCTCGCCTTCGACCCGCGCGGCCGCGGCCAGGTCGCCGAGGTCTACGGCGACCTGGCCGGCGCGAGTCGCACCGCCGTCGTCGTCCCCGGCTCCGACATCGACCTGCTGAACTTCGACCGCGCCGCCGACCCGTACGGCACCCCCGCCGGCATGGCGAGGTCCCTGTACGAGGCCACCGGCCGGACGACCGCCGTCATCGCCTGGGCCGGCTACACCACCCCGGTCGGACTCGGCGTGGACGCCGCCACCGAGGACCTGGCCCGCGCCGGCGCCGGCCGGCTGGCCCGGCTGCTCGACGGGCTCGCCGTCAGCACCCGCCCCGAGGCCCCGGCCACCGTCTTCTGCCACAGCTACGGCTCGGTCGTCTGCGGCCTGGCCCACCCGGGCCCCGCACAGGCCTCCGGCGTGGTGGTGCTCGGCTCGCCCGGCATGGGCGTCGGCTCCGCCGCCGACCTCGACCCCCGCGTCCCGCTCTGGGCCACCACCCGCAACGACTCCGACTGGATCGGCCGGGTGCCCAACGTCTCGTTGTTCGGCCTCGGCCACGGCGCCGACCCGACCGGCCCGGACTTCGGCGCCCGCCCCCTGCCGTCCACCGGCTCGCACGGCCACACCGGCTACTTCGCCCCCGGCACCGCCTCGCTCACCGCCTACGCCGCCCTCGCGCAGGGCCGCTGACCAGCCCGGACCGCCGCAACCGGAGAAGGAGCACCGCCATGGCCCACCCGCTCACCACCCTGCGCCGCGCCGCCCACGAGGTCGACGCCCGCACCCCCGCGCACCGCGACCGCGCCCTCGACGGCCTGCGCGCCCTCGCCCTGCTCGCCGTCCCGCTCGGGCACTGGATGCTCGGCGGCTTCACCCGCGACCCCGACGGCACCCTGCACAACGCCAGCCCGCTCTCCGCCCTCGGCGGCTTCGCCCCGGTCAGCTGGGTGCTGCAGATGCTCGGGGTGTTCTTCCTGGTCGGCGGCTACTCCTCGGTCCGCTCGCTGGACCGCGCCCGCGCCAGGGGCACGACCTACGGGGGCTGGCTGCGCGCCCGGACGGTCCGGCTGCTGCGCCCGGTGCTCGGCGTGACGGCGGTGTGGGCGGTGCTGATCCCGGTGCTGCCCCGGCTCGGCGTCCCGGCCGGCACCGTCCGCACCGGCGCGACGCTGGTGGTACAGCCGCTCTGGTACATCGCCGTCTACCTGGGGGTGACCGCGCTCACCTCGGCCTGCCTGGCCGCCGCCCGTCGGCTCGGCGCGTGGTCGGCGGGGCTCCTGGTGGCCGTCGTCGCCGTGGTGGACGCACTGCGGTACGGGCCGTGGGCGGAGGCGGTGCCGTCCTGGGTCGGGCTGGTCAACATCCTGCCGGGCTGGCTGTTCGGCTACCAGCTGGGCGTGCTGTGGGCGCGGGGCCGGCTCGACCGCCGGGCCGCGCGGGTCCTGCTGGGCGGCGGCGCCGTGCTGTTCGCCGCGCTGCTGCTGGTGTTCCACTACCCGGCGAGCATGGTCGGCGTGCCCGGCGTCGAGCGGACCAACTCGCACCCGCCGTCCCTGCTGGTGCTCGCCCTGGCGGCGGCGCAGTGCGGCGCCGCGGTGCTGCTGCGGGAGCGTCTGGGCCGGCTGCTGAACCGCCGTCCGCTGCTGTGGCTGCCGGTGGTCGTGGTCAACCTGTCGGCGATGACGGTCTTCTGCTGGCACCAGACCGCGATGCTCGCCGTGGCGGTGCCCGGCGCCGCCGGCCTCGGCGCCGTCCCCGGGCTGACCACCGCGCCGGACTCCCTCGCCTGGGTGGCCGCCCGGCTGGCGCTGCTCCCGCTGTTCGCGGCCGCACTGGTGGCGATCGGTTGGTTCGCCCGGCGGTTCGACGCGCCGTGGACGGCCCTCTCCCGCCCGTGGAAGGCCGTGGCCGGAGCCGGTGCGGCCCTGTTCACCGCGTACGCGCTGGGCGTGGTGTGACCCGCCCGCCCCAGCCGGCACACGCCCCCGGAGCGCCTCGGCGCGCACCGGGGGCGCGTTGTCGGTGGCGTGCTCTAACCTGCCGCCATGGTGACGTTCGACGAGTTCCGCGCGATGGCCCTGGCCCTTCCGGAGGCCGCGCAGGAGCCGACGTGGGAGATCGAGACGCTGCGGGTGCGGGCCAGGATCTTCGCGATGGGCTCCCCCGAGGGCGAGCGGGTCACCGTCAAGGCCAGTCCCGAGGACCAGGCCGAACTCCTGGCCGCCGAACCCGAGGTGTTCTCGTCCGCCCCCTACGTCGGCCGGCACGGCTGGGTGAGCGTCCGGCTGGACCTCGTCGACCCCGAGGAGCTCCGCGACCTGGTCACCGAGGCCTGGCGGCGCACCGCGCCGAAGCGACTCGTCAGGGAGTTCGACGAGGGGGCGCGGTGACGCCCGGGACGACGGCGCCCCCGGCCCGGCGGGGCGTCCCGGACCACGGGAGGACGCGAACCGGACACCCACGGTTCATGTGATCCATCCCACAGTTTGGGCGTGTCCGTCACCCTCCCGTGACCTCTACGCTTGCGGAGGGAAGTTCGCAGTCTGACGCACCCCTCGGGCCCCGCCCAGGACATGGTGACGGGCCCAAGGGAGTTGGTGCGGTGCGCAACCGTCGACGCTGGAAGCGTGTACTGATCGGGGCGTTCGCGGGCTTCGCGGTCCTCGCCGACGCCGGCGCCTCGGCCGCCGCGGCCGCCGCCTCCACCGAGCAGCTGGCGATCAGCACGCCCCCGGCCGGCAGCGCCGCCTGGGTCCAGGACCACTCCTTCGGCCGCGGCCTGCCCGACCCGGCCACCACCACCCCGGCCGCCGCCGCCGAGTTCTTCGCCTCGCTGGCCCCCACCGAGCTCGACCGGCTGATCCGGCAGTACCCGCTGGTCGTCGGCAACTTCGACGGCGCCCCGCTCGACCTGCGCTACCGCGCCAACCGGATCGCCCTCACCGAGGAGCGCGACGCCGCCCGCGCCCGCGCCAACGACCCCAAGCTCGACTCCGACGCCCGCGCGCTGGCCGTCTCCCGCGCCAACGACGTCGAGCACCTGCTCTCCCCCGACCGCCAGGTCCTCGCCTTCGACCCGCGCGGGCGCGGCCTGGTCACCGAGGTGTGGGGCGACCTCGCCGACGCCGAGCGGGTCTCCGTCCTGGTGCCCGGCTCGGACGCCGACCTCGGCCACTTCGACCAGGCCGCCGACCCGCTGCGCTCCCCCGCCGGCATGGCCCGCGCCCTGTACGCCGAGGAGCACAAGCAGGCCCCGAAGACCCGCACCGCGGTGATCGCCTGGACCGGCTACGTCACTCCCTCCGGCCTCGGCCCGGACGCCGTCACCTCCCGCCTCGCCGACATCGGCGCGCCCCGGCTGCAGCGCCTGCTCGCCGGGCTCAAGGAGACCACCCGCCCGGACGCGCCGCCGTCCCTGCTGTGCCACTCCTACGGGTCCGTGGTCTGCGGCGACGCCGCCCCCGAGATCCCGCGCGCCGCGGCCTCGCCGTCCGACACCTCCGGCGTCACCGACATGATGGTGTTCGGCAGCCCCGGCATGGGCGTGCAGAGCACCAGCGAGCTCGGCACCGGCGTCAAGGTGTGGGCCACCCGCAACCCCAGCGACTGGATCGGCAACGTCCCGTACCTGGAGGTCGGCGGCCTGGGCCACGGCGCCGACCCGACGTCCTCCGGCTTCGGCGCCGAGGAGATCTCCTCGGCCCGCGCGGCCGGCCACAACGGCTACTTCACCGAGGGCACCGACAGCCTGCACAACTTCGCGGCGATCTCGCTCGGCCACTACCAGGACGTCGTCCTCCGGCCGCAGTCCGGCTCCTGATCCCCGCCGGGAGCTCAAGGCCGGGGGCGAAAGGCACGCCCTACTCCTGGTAGAGCCTCAGCGCCTCCGCCGCCGCCCGGGCCAGTTCCCGGCGGGCGGCGGGCGGGGACAGCACCTCGGCCTCCGGGCCGAAGGCGAGCAGCGCGCGGACGGCGGCCGGCGTGGGGAACGCCATCGCCAGCTCGACCCACTCCTCGGCCGGCCCGGCGCCCGCCTCCGGCGGCTGCGCGGTGACCCGCCCGCCGTGGACCCGGACGAACAGGTCCAGCCGCCCGCGCCGCACCCGCACCCGCACCGGCAGCTCGTTCGGCCGCCGCTCCACGTGCTCGCGCAGCCCCGCCCACACGTCGCCGAGCCCCGCCCCGGGGCGGCGGCGCACCGGCTCCTCGGCCGTCTCGGCGGCCAGCACCCGGTCGGCCCGGAACAGCCGGGGCTCGCCGTTCAGGTCGGCCACCAGGTACCAGAGCGCGGCCCGGCTCACCAGGCCGTACGGGTCGACGGTGTACTCCACCGGCACCGGCGTGCCGCCGTGCCGGTAGCGCAGGCGCAGCCGCCGGTCGGCGAAGACGGCGTACTGCAGCTCGCCCAGGTCCGGCCCGGCAGCGGCGCCGGCCCCGCTCGGCAGCCAGCGCGGCGGGTCGACCAGGACGCGCTCGCCGCCGCGCCCGCCGGCGGGCGGCTCCGGCGCCGGCAGCGCCGCCATCACCTTGCGCAGCGCCGAGCCGAGCGCCCCGTCCAGCGCGAGCTCGCCGTGCGCGCCCCGCGCTGACAGCACGAGCAGCGCGCGGGCCTCGTCCCCGGTCAGCCCGCCGACGTCGGCGCGGTGGCCGGGCAGCAGGCCGATGCCGCCGCGCCGGCCGCGCTCGGTGAACACCGGGACGCCGGCCGCGGCGAGCGACTCCACGTCGCGGTAGATGGTGCGGACGGACACCTCCAGGCGCTCCGCCAGTTCCGTGGCGGGCATCCGGCCGCGGGTCTGCAGCAGCAGGAGGATCGAGAGCAGCCGGTCGGCCTTCATGGCAGCAGAATCGCAGCAATCATGACGCCCGTTGTCAGGCTTTACCCGGAGATTGCCCGCTCGATACGAAATCCCGTTCGATTACCGGGAGTTGACCCGCCGTACGCGAGCGGCCCGGGGAGCCGGCGCAGCCCCCCGGGCCGAACGCGCCCGGCCCCGAAGGCCGTTACTCGCGCTCGACCTGCGTGTTCGCCATGCTCGGGTAGCGGTCCCCGGCCACCTCGCCGGCCACCGGCTCCAGCAGCGCCAGTTCGGCGGGGTGGAGCTCCAGCGTCGCGGCGGCGGTGTTCTCCGCGAGCCGGGTGCGCTTGCGGGTGCCGGGGATCGGCACGACGGTGAGCCCGTGCACCTGCGCCCGCTGGTGCACCCAGGCCAGCGCGACCTGGGCCGGCGTCACCCCGCGGTCCGCCGCGATCCGCCGCACCGGCTCCAGCAGGGCGTCGTTGGCCTTCGCGTTGGCGCCGGTGAAGCGCGGCTGGGTGCGCCGGAAGTCGTCGGCCGGGAGCTGCTCGGCGTCCTGGAAGGAACCGGTCAGGAAACCCCGGCCGAGCGGCGAGTACGGCACGAACGCGACGCCCAGCCCGGCCGCGGCCGGCACCACCGAGCGCTCGACGTCGCGGGAGAACACCGACCACTCGGACTGCACCGCGGCGATCGGGTGGACGGCGTGCGCCTCGCGCAGCTCGGCCCCGGTCACCTCGGAGAGCCCGAGGTGGCGCACCTTGCCGGCCCGCACCAACTCGGCCATGGCGCCCACGGATTCGGCGAGCGGCACGGCCGGGTCGCGGCGGTGCATGTAGTAGAGGTCGATGACGTCGACACCCAGCCGGCGCAGTGAGGCGTCGACCGCGCCCCGGATGTACTCGGGGTCGTTGCGGACGGCCCGGTAGCCCGGGTCCTCCGCCCTGCGCTCGATGGCGAACTTGGTGGCGATCACCACCCGGTCGCGGTTGGCCCGGACGAACGGGCCGATCAGCTCCTCGTTGTGGCCGGAGCCGTACATGTCGGCCGTGTCGAACAGGGTGACGCCGGCCTCCAGGGCGGCGTCCAGGGTGGCCAGCGACTCGGTCGTGTCGGTCGGGCCGTAGAACTCGCTCATGCCCATGCAGCCGAGGCCCTGGACACCGACGAGCGGGCCGTCGGCGCCGAGTCGGGCGGTGGGGAGTGCGGGGTGCGTCATGCTCGCTGCTCTTCCTCTGCTCGGTAGTACTGGCACTGGACGGGTGCGCCGGCGGCGTCGGCGATCTTCCCCGCGTAGAGATCGATCTTGTAGTCGAGGACGGCGAGAGTGGCCTGGAGGTCGGCGATCCGCTGGCGGACCTCCTCGCGCTGCGTCACCAGCAGCTGCCGCCGGCCCTCGTACGTCCGCTCGCCCTCGCGGGCCATGTCGACGTACCTGAGCATGTCCGCCACCGACATGCCGGTCAGCCGCAGCCGGCCGAGGAAGGCCAGCCGGTGCAGGTCGGCGTCGCAGTAGCGGCGCTGGCCGCCGACCGCGCGGTCGACCGGGTCGAGCAGGCCGATCCGCTCGTACCAGCGCAGGGTGTGCGTGGTCAGTCCACTGGCCGCCGAGACCTCGCTGATGGTGTGCCGCGGAGTCCGGTCCGGATCGCCGACCGGCCGGCCGAACACCTCGGAACAGCTCCGCAGATCGACCTCGACGGGTGCGAGTGTGGCCATGACCGATACCCCCTGTGCCGTGATGACGACGACGCTACCTAGTTGGAGTGCACTCCAAGCAAGCCTCACAACCGGGTGGTCCCGCCACCCGCTTTCGAGCCCCGTTAGAGTCGGGCCCATGGAGAGCTTGCGGATGATCGAGAACTGGCCCGTCCCCCACGCCGCCGCGGCGGTCGTCCGGGGCTCGGACGGAGCGGTGCTGGGCTCGCACGGACCGCAGCAGCACCTGTTCCCGCTCGCGTCGGTGACCAAGCTGCTCACCTCCTACGCCGCGCTGGTCGCCGTGGAGGAGGGCGTCTTCGAGCTCGACGACCCGGCCGGCCCGCCCGGTTCGACCGTCCGCCACCTGCTCGCCCACACCTCCGGCCTCGGCTTCGACGAGGACCGGGTGTTCGGCGAGCCGGGCAAGCGCCGCCTCTACTCCAACGCCGGCTTCGACGCGCTGGCGAACGCTCTCGCCACGGCCGCCGGGATCGAGTTCTCGCGCTACGCCGCCGAGGCCGTGTTCGAGCCGCTGGGCATGCACGACACCCTGGTCAACACCGCCCACAAGTCCCCGGCCGGCGCCGGCGGCCTGTCCACGCTCGCCGACCTCACCCGGTTCGCCGCCGAGCTGCAGTCCCCCAAGCTGCTCGACCCGTCCACCGTCCACCGGGCCACCCGCGAGGTCGCCTTCCCCGGCACCAGCGGCGTGCTGCCCGGCTACGGCCACCGCCGCCCCAACGACTGGGGCCTCGGCTTCGAGATCCGCGACGGCAAGACCCCGCACTGGACGGGCACCGCCAACTCCCCCGCGACCTTCGGCCACTTCGGCCAGTCCGGCACCTTCCTGTGGGTCGACCCGGCGGCCGGGGCCGCCTGCATCGCCCTCACCGACCGGGACTTCGGCCCCTGGGCGGCCGAGGCCTGGCCGCAGCTGTCCGACGCGGTGCTGGCCGAACTGCCGGGGCTGGCCTAGCTGCCGGGACTGGCCTGGCTGCCGGGGGCTGGCCGGCCGAGTCAGCCGGCCGAGTCAGCCGTACGAGACCGACGAGTGCATCTCCCACAGCAGGAGTTCGGCGCCGGTCCCACCGGCCGACGGATCCGCGAACGCGTCACCGGTGATCCGCACGCTGTCCCCCGGCACCATCGAACGCCCCTCGCCCTTCGGGCCCGGCACCGTCCGGTAGCCCAGCGCGCCGGCCGTCAGATGCGCGTAGCGCCAAGCGGCGGAGGGCAGTCGCGGCAGCGGCTGCCACGGCCCCGCGGTCGCCAGCCAGAGCGCGGCGTCGCTGCGCCGCAGCCGCAGGACGTCCGCCCCGGCGTCGCGCTCCAGCCCGGAGGCCAGCAGCGTCAACCCGTCCGCGGCCGCTTCCACCCGGCGCAGCCCGTACGCCGGGGGCGCGTCGAACGCGTCCGGCTGGAGCCACATCTGGACGAACCGGACCGGCCCCTCGGCACCGCCGACGTTGCGCTCGGTGTGGGTCACGCCCGAGCCCGCGCTCAGGTGCTGGACCATCCCCGGGCGCACCACGCCGCTGTGGCCGTGCGAATCCCGGTGCGCCAGCGCGCCCTCCAGGACCCAGGTGAGGATCTCGGTGTCCCGGTGCTTGTGCTCGTCGAACCCGGCCCCGGGCGCGAGGAGTTCCTCGTTGCAGGCGAGCAGCGCGCCGAAGTGCGTGTTCTTCGGGTCGTAGTGCCCCGAGAAGGAGAACGCGTGCCTGGTCTCGACGCCCTCCGCCGGGGTGGAGAGGTAACGCTCGGCGGTGCGGCGGTGGTCCGCGCGGGGGCGGGCGGGGGCGTCGGTCACGGCCCCACCGTAACCGGTGTGACGGGTGCCACCGCGGCGCTCCGCCGGGGGGTGTGCACGAGCAGTGACTCACGTGAGGCAGTCTTGTCCTTGTGCCAGCCGCTTCCTCAGACGCCACCAGCGACCCCACCGAGAATCCCGCGCCGGGCGGGAAGGCCCCGGCCTCCGCACCGGGCCGCCACCGCCCCGGCCGCTCCGCGCCGCGCCTGACCCCGCAGGAGCGCAGAAACGCCGCGGACCGCGCCGAGCGCCGGGCCGCGACGCTCAAGCGGCTGGAGAAGTCCTCGGGCAAGCTGGCCAGCGCCGCGATCGCGCGGATGGACGACCAGCTCGGCTGGTACCGGCGGATGCCGCCGGAGCACCGCTCCTGGATCGGCCTGGTCGCCCAGGCGGGCATCGCCGCCTTCACCGAGTGGTACCGCCAGCCGGAGGCCGCGCAGGCGATCTCCACCGACGTCTTCGGCACCGCCCCGCGCGAGCTGACCAGGGCGATCACGCTGCGCCAGACCGTCGAGCTGATCCGCACCACGATCGAGGTGATGGAGGAGGCCATCGAGGAGGTGGCCGCCCCCGGCGACGAGGCGGACATGCGCGAGTCCGTGCTGGTCTACGCCCGGGAGATCGCCTTCGCCACCGCCCAGGTCTACGCCCAGGCGGCCGAGGCGCGCGGCGCCTGGGACGCCCGGCTGGAGGCGCTGGTCGTCAACTCGCTGCTCTCCGGCGATGCGGACGAGGGAGTGCTCTCGCGCGCCGCGGCGCTCGGCTGGGGCCAGCCGAGCCAGGTCCGGGTGGTGATGGGCAGCGCCCCGGACGGCGACAGCGAGCTGGTCGTCGAGGCGATCCGCCGGGCCGCCCGCTACGCCAAGCTGAACGTGCTGACCGGCGTCCTGGGCAAGCGCCTGGTGGTCGTGGTGGGCGGCGACAAGGAGCCGGTGCACGCGGCCCGGGCGCTGATCGGCCAGTTCGCGCCGGGCCCGGTCGTGGTCGGCCCGACCGTGCCCGACCTGCTCTCGGCCACCCGTTCGGCGCACGCCGCCGCGGCCGGCCTGCGGGCCTGCGCCGCCTGGCCGGACGCCCCCCGCCCGGTGCTGGCCGACGACCTGCTGCCCGAACGCGCGCTCGCCGGCGACGAGGCGGCCCGCCGCCAGCTGGTGGAGGAGATCTACACACCGCTCGACGAGGCGGGCTCGGCCCTGCTGGAGACGCTGAGCGTCTACCTGGAGCAGGCCTCCTCGCTGGAGGGCGCCGCCCGGATGCTCTTCGTCCACCCGAACACGGTGCGCTACCGGCTCCGACGTGTGACCGACGTCACGGGCTACGCGCCATCGGACGTTCGATCGGCGTTCACGCTGCGGATCGCCCTGGCCCTCGGCCGACTGACGTCCGTCGGCGAGCAGGGCTGACCAGGATGTAGGGAACTTACAATCCCGGATGGTTTTCTTCGTTACCGTCGCCTACCCGCCCCCGGGCGCCTGGCGAGAGAGGGTTGAACCGTGCTCGTAATCGTCGCCCCTGGACAGGGTGCCCAGACCCCCGGTTTCCTCAGCCCCTGGCTGGAGGTCGACGGTGTCGCCGACCGCCTGAGCGGCTGGTCGGAGGTCGCCGGACTCGACCTCCTGCACGCCGGCACGGAGGCTTCCGCGGAGGAGATCAAGGACACCGCCGTCGCCCAGCCGCTGCTGGTCGCCGCCGGCCTGGTCACCGCCCGCGCGCTCTTCCCCGACGAGACCGCCGCCCGTTCCCTGGTCGGCGCCGTGGCCGGCCACAGCGTCGGTGAGATCACCGCCGCCGCCGGCGCCGGTGTGCTCGGCGCCCACGACGCGCTGACCTTCGTCCGGGAGCGCAGCCGCGCGATGGCCGAGGCCGCCGCCGTCACCGAGACCGGCATGACCGCCGTCCTCGGCGGCGACCCGGAGGCCGTCGCGGCCAAGCTGACCGAGCACGGCCTGACCCCGGCCAACAACAACGGCGGCGGCCAGATCGTCGCCGCCGGCACGCTCGCCCAGCTGGAGGCGCTGAAGGCGGACCCGCCGACCGGCGCCCGGCTGATCCCGCTGAAGGTGGCGGGCGCCTTCCACACCGAGCACATGGCCCCGGGCGTCGAGCGGCTGGCGAAGCTGGCCCCGACCCTGACCGTGGCCGATCCGCAGGTGCGCTACGTCTCCAACCGGGACGGCGCGGTGGTCTCCTCCGGCACCGAGGTGCTGGAGCGTCTGGTGTCGCAGGTCTCCAACCCGGTCCGCTGGGACCTCTGCATGGAGACGCTGGCCGCGCTGGGCGCGACCGCCGTGATCGAGCTGGCCCCCGCGGGCACGCTCACCGGCCTGGTCAAGCGCAACCTCAAGGGTGTGGCGACGCTCGCCCTCAAGACCCCCGCCGACCTCGACAAGGCTCGCGAGCTGATCGCGGAGCACGGCGGTAAGGACCAGGAGAGCCAGGCATGAGTGAGCGCAGCGAACGAATGATCGGCAGGTGCGCATCTTGCGAAGCGACCGCCGAGCGCAGCGAGGTGGCCGCATGAGTGAGCACAGCGAACGAATGATCAGCAGGTGCGCATCTTGCGAAGCGACCGCCGAGCGCAGCGAGGTGGCCGCATGAGCAAGCCGCAGATTCGTCCTTCGACCGGGGCCGAGTACTCACGGATCCACGGCGTGGGCGGTTACCGTCCCGTCCGCGTGATCCCGAACTCCGAGGTCCTGGAGTGGATCGAGTCCTCGGACGAGTGGATCCGCACCCGCAGCGGCATCGCCGAGCGCCGTTGGGCCGGTCCGGAGGAGAGCGTCGCCGAGATGTCGGTGCAGGCTGCCGGCAAGGCCATCGCCCAGGCCGGGATCGCCCCCGACCAGATCGGCGGCGTCATCGTCGCGACCGTCTCGCACCTCAAGCAGACCCCCGCGATCGCCACCGAGATCGCCGAGCGCCTGGGCTGCGGCACCGCCCCGGCCTTCGACATCTCGGCCGCCTGCGCCGGCTTCGGCTACGGCCTGGGCCTGGCCGACGGCATGATCCGCGGTGGCAGCGCCGAGTACGTGCTGGTGATCGGCGTCGAGCGGCTGAGCGACCTGACCGACCAGTCGGACCGCTCGACCGCGTTCATCTTCGGCGACGGCGCCGGCGCCGCGATCGTCGGCCCCTCCGACACCCCCGGCATCGGCAAGGTGATCTGGGGCTCGGACGGCTCGCAGAAGGACGTCATCTCGCAGACCCAGGCCTGGGACACCGCGTTCGCCAAGCCCGACGCCGTCAACGGCGCGGGTGAGGAGGCCAAGTGGCCGGCCCTGCGGATGGAGGGCCAGACGGTCTTCCGCTGGGCCGTCTGGGAGATGGCCAAGGTGGCCCAGCAGGCGCTGGACGCCGCCGGCATCACCGCCGACCAGCTCGGCGCCTTCATCCCGCACCAGGCCAACATGCGCATCACCGATGCCATGATCAAGGCCCTCAAGCTGCCCGACTCGGTGCCGGTCGCCCGCGACATCACCGAAACCGGGAACACCTCGGCGGCCTCCATCCCGTTGGCGATGGAGCGCATGCTGGAGAGCGGCGAGGCCCGCAGCGGAGACCTCGCGCTGATCATCGGGTTCGGGGCGGGTCTCGTGTACGCCGCGGCAGTCGTTACGCTCCCCTAGGCGCGTTTCGCCCCACTCATCCGCAAGCCTGCGTCCGTCCGCCGGTCGGACGCGTTCAACACCGAAGAGGAGCAGCCAGTATGGCTATGGACAAGGCCGAGGTCCTGGAAGGTCTCGCCGAGATCGTCAACGAGATCGCCGGCATCCCGACCGAGGACGTCCAGATCGACAAGTCGTTCACCGACGACCTGGACGTCGACTCGCTCTCCATGGTCGAGGTCGTCGTGGCCGCCGAGGAGCGCTTCGACGTCAAGATCCCGGACGACGAGGTCAAGAACCTGAAGACCGTCGGCGACGCCGTCGAGTACATCGTCACCAACGCCGCCTGAGCGGTCGCGTGATCGTCGGTCGGCTCGCCGAGTCGGCCGACCCGCCGGCCGGGCCGCCCCCACCGGGCGCCCGGCCGGGCCCCACCCCCCGGCTCGCCGCCGACCCCGCACCAACGTGAGAGAAGAAGAACCAGTGACCGCTGAAAACCGTACCGTGGTCGTCACGGGTATCGGCGCCTTCACGCCGCTGGGCGGCGACGCCGCCACCACCTGGGAGAACCTGGTGGCGGGCCGTTCCGGAGTGTCGGCCCTGACCGAGGAGTGGGCCGCGGACCTGCCCGTCCGCATCGCCGCCCGCACCGCGGTCGACCCCGGCGAGATCCTGCCCCGCCCGCTGGCCCGCAAGCTGGACCGCTCGGCGCAGTTCGCGCTGATCGCCGCCCGCGAGGCCTGGGCCGACGCCGGCTACGAGACCCCGGCCACCGACGAGTCCTCCAAGCTCGCCCCCGAGCGCCTCGGCGCGGTCATCGCCTCCGGCATCGGCGGCGTGACCACCCTCCTCGACCAGTACGACGTACTGAAGGAGAAGGGCTCCCGCAAGGTCTCCCCGCACACCGTCCCGATGCTGATGCCCAACTCCCCGGCGGCCAACGTCGGCCTGGAGGTCGGCGCCCGCGCGGGTGTGCACACCCCCGTCTCCGCCTGCGCCTCCGGCGCCGAGGCGATCGGCTACGCGATCGAGATGATCCGCAGCGGCCGCGCCGACGTCGTGGTGGCCGGCGGCACCGAGGCCGCGATCCACCCGCTGCCGATCGCCGCGTTCGCCAACATGATGGCGATGTCCAAGAACAACGACGACCCCGAGCGCGCCTCGCGCCCGTACGACAAGGGTCGCGACGGCTTCGTCCTCGGCGAGGGCGCCGGCGTCGTCGTGCTGGAGTCGGTCGAGCACGCCGAGGCCCGCGGGGCCCGGATCTACTGCGAGGCCGTGGGCCAGGGCCTGTCCTCGGACGCCCACCACATCGCCCAGCCCGAGCCGACCGGCGCCGGCGTGGCCCGCGCGCTGGCCGACCTGTTCGACCGCAACACCCTCGACAAGGCCGAGATCGTGCACGTCAACGCGCACGCCACCTCGACCCCGCAGGGCGACACCGCCGAGCTGAAGGCGCTGCGCAAGGAGCTCGGCGAGCACCTGGACCACATCGCCGTCTCGGCCACCAAGTCGATGACCGGCCACCTGCTGGGCGGCGCCGGCGGCATCGAGACCGTCGCCACCGTGCTGGCCCTCTACAACCGGCTCGCCCCGCCGACCATCAACGTCGAGGAGCTCGACGACGACGTGGACGCGGACATCGTGCGCGACGAGGCCCGCGCGCTGCCCGCCGAGGGCCGGATCGCGGCGCTGAACAACTCGTTCGGCTTCGGCGGCCACAACGTGGTGCTGGCCTTCCGCACCCGCTGACCCGCCCGTACGTCCGGAAGGGGCCGGCGCTCTTCGTGAGCGCCGGCCCCTTCCGTCGTTCCGGGGGTGCGTGCCGGAGGTCAGACCACCTGGTGCAGCCAGCGCACCGGCGCACCCTCACCGGCGTACCGGAACGGCTCCAGCTCGTCGTCCCAGGGCTTGCCGAGCAGCCGGGAGATCTCGGCCTCCAGGTCGGCCCCCTCGCTGCGGGCGCGCAGCAGGACGGCGCGCAGCCGGTCCTCGGGGATCAGGATGTCCCCGTGGATGCCCGTGACGGCGTGGAAGATGCCGAGCGAGGGCGTGCTGCTGTAGCGCTCGCCCTCCGCCGTGGCGCAGGGCTCGCTGGTGACCTCGTACCGCATCAGCTGCCAGCCGCGCAGCGCGGAGGCGAGCTTCGAGGCCGTACCGGGCTCACCCTGCCAGGAGAGCTCGGCGCGCCAGTGTCCGGGTGCGACCGGCTGGCGGATCCAGTCCAGGCTCACCCGCACACCGAGCACTCCCGCGACGGCCCACTCGACGTGCGGGCACAGCGCGCGGGGCGCGGAGTGGATGTAGAGAACTCCACGTGTCGTCACCGGGACCTCCAGGCTGTGGACGAGGGTCGCCTTCCCCAGCTGCCTCGTGCCTGCAGTTGATCCACAGTTACCCACGTTTGCCGACATTAAGCCACTAAATTGAGCAAAACGGACAGGCTTTCGCTCAATGCTAGTCGAATCCTCAACGAGGTCTACCCCTCGGCCGGATCTCTCCCCCGAACGGCCCCATCGCCAGGCGGGACCACCGTACCGCGCCGCCCCGCACGATGGATGACGTGCTTTCGGATCCGGCCGGAATACGGTAGTGCGACGCCCCTCCCTGCGCCGTGCATGCAAACCGCCCCGCGCGCCCGGGCGGGCGGCGGGGCGGTCGGATTCCCTGATGACGGGTCAGGCGCCCAGGCGGACGACCATCTTGCCGGTGTTGGCGCCGCGCAGCAGGTCGATGAAGGCCTCCACCGCGTTCTCGAAGCCGTCCACCACGGTTTCGTCGGAACGGAGTTCACCGGCCGCGAGCCAGCCCGCGACCTCGCCGACGAACTGCGGCTGGAGCGCGGCGTGGTCGCCGACCAGCATGCCCTCCAGGCGTAGCCGCTTGCCGATCGCGAGCGCGAGGTTGCGCGGGGCGGCGGGCGCGGTGGTGTCGTTGTACTGGGCGATGGCGCCGCAGAGCACCGCGCGGCCGTGCACGCCGAGCGCGCCGAGCGCGGCCTCCAGGTGGTCGCCGCCGACGTTGTCGAAGTAGAGGTCGATGCCCTCCGGGGCGACCTTGGCGAGCTGCTCGGCGACCGGGCCGTCCTTGTAGTTGAAGGCGGCGTCGAAGCCGTACTCGTCCACCAGCTTGGCGACCTTCTCCGCGGAGCCGGCCGAGCCGACCACCAGGGAGGCGCCCTTGAGCCGGGCGATCTGGCCGACCAGCGAGCCGACCGCGCCGGCCGCGCCGGAGACGAAGACCTTGTCCCCCTCCTTGAGGGCGCCCACGGCGAGCAGGCCCGCGTAGGCGGTCAGGCCGGGCATGCCGAGCACGCCGAGGTAGGCGGAGAGCGGGGCGGCGGTGGCGTCGACCTTGACGGCGCGCTTGGCGTCGACGGTCGCGTACTCGCGCCAGCCGAGGCCGTGCAGCACGGCGTCGCCGGGGGCGAAGCCCTCGGCCTCCGAGGCGACGACGTAGCCGACGGCGCCGCCGTCCATGGCCTCGCCCAGCCGGAACGGCGGCAGGTAGGACTTCACGTCGTTCATCCGGCCGCGCATGTACGGGTCGACCGAGAGGAAGGCGTTGCGGACCAGGATCTCGCCCGGGCCGGGGGTGCGGACCGGGGCCTCGACGAGGGCGAAGTCGGCCGGGACCGGCCAGCCCTGCGGACGCGCGGCGAGGTGCCACTCACGGGCGGTGGCCGGCGCTGCCTGCTCTGCCATCGGATTGTTCCTTTGTTCCTGGGAGTGATCGGCGGTGTCTCACACCTGAAAGGTTGAGTGAATGAAGTAACGATGGACATGAAAGGTTCAGGTTGTCAACTTTTCAGGTAGACTGTGCCCCATGGAGACGCAGCCGACCGCGGCCGCCACGCCGCAGCAGCCCGACGAGATCACCCGCGAGGTCGTCGACCTCATGGCCAACCTGGTCGCACTCTTCCACCGCGAGTACGAGGACGCCGCGGCCGCCCGGTCGCTCACCGGGGCCCAGGCCAAGGTGCTCGCCCTCCTGCGCCGGGGGCCGATGCCGATGCGGCAGATCGCCCAGACGCTCAGCTGTGAGCCGTCGAACATCACCGGCATCGTCGACCGCCTGGAGTCCCGCGGCTTCGTGACCAGGGAGGCCGACCGGCAGGACCGCCGGGTCAAGCTCGTCGCCGCCACCGACAGCGGCGCCGCCGCCTCCGAGGAGTTGCGCGAGTCGCTGAACTTCGCCCGCGAGCCGCTGGCCGCGCTCGGCCAGGACGAGCGGACGGTCCTGCGCGACCTGCTCCGACGGATGCTCACGGGCGCCTCCGGACCCGGAGCGTGACCAGCATCACAGGCGCGGGCGCCGAACCCGGACCTTCACCGAGGTAACCGAACGCCTTCCCGAAACGTCTAATGTTCGAACACCGAACAGCAACAGACGAAGACGGGGGGACCGCGACGATGAGCAGCAGCTCGCCCAGGCGGCGTTTCCTGCGGACCGCCATCGGCCTGGCCGCCGTCCTGGTGCTGTCCGTCGTGGGGGCCGGGGCCTGGTTCTACCACCGGCTCGACCACAACATCACCACGTTCGACGCGGGCGGCGTCGCCACCGAGCGCCCGCCCGCGCCCGCCCCGGCGACGCCGGGCGCCCAGGTGCCGGTCAACGTCCTGCTGCTCGGCTCGGACACCCGGGACGACGGCAACGACGCGCTCGGCGGCGGCGACGAGGGCGTCGGCAACTCGGACACCGCGATCCTGGTGCACATATACGCGGACCACAAGCACGCCGTCGGCGTCTCGATACCCCGGGACACCCTGGTCACGATCCCGTCCTGCAAGCTGCAGGACGGCACCTGGACCAGGCCGCGCAACGACCAGATGTTCAACTCGGCCTTCAGCCTGGGCCAGTTCGCGCACGGCAACCCGGCCTGCACGCAGAACACCGTCGAGAGCCTCACCGGCCTGCGGATCGACCACACCGTCGTGGTCGACTTCAAGGGCGCGGCCGCGATGACCGAGGCCATCGGCGGCGTGGACGCCTGCGTGCCCAACGACGTCGACCAGTACGGCATCCACCTCAAGAAGGGCCTGCAGAAGCTCTCCGGGCAGTCCGCGGTGGACTACCTGAGGACGCGGCACGGCATCGGCGACGGCTCGGACATAGGCCGGATGAAGCGCCAGCAGGCCTTCCTCTCCTCGATGATCAAGAAGGTCCAGGCCCAGGGCTTCTCGCTGCCCACCCTGCTGCCGCTGGCCGACGCGGCCACCAAGTCGCTCACCGTGGACGAGGGCCTCGGCACCGCGATGAAGCTCGTGGACTTCGCCCGGTCCGTCCAGGACATCAAGCTCTCCGACGTCACCTTCGTCACCGCGCCCTGGCGCTTCGCCGGGGAGCGCGTCCGGCTGGTGCAGCCCGACGCGGACACCCTGTGGAAGCTGCTCAAGGAGGACCGCACCCTCGACGGTCAGGGCACCGCGGGCACGGGCGCGGCCACCGCGTCCGCGAGCGCCGGCGCGACGGCGTCCGCCTCCGCCGGTCCGCTCGCGCCCGAGCAGGCCGCGGCGCCGGTCATCGTGGTCAACGGGGTCGGCACCTCGGGCCTGGCCGGCTCCGGCGCGGCGGCGCTCAAGGCGCGCGGCTTCACGAACGTCACGCTCGGCGCCAACGACCCCGGGCGGCAGACCACCCAGGTCTCCTACGACCCGGCGCTGAAGGCCGCCGCCGACCAGGTGGCCGCCCTCTTCCCGGGCGCCAAGGCCGTCGAGGAACCCGGCAGCGGGGCGGTCACCGTCACCCTCGGCCGCGACTACCAGCCGGCCGGCACCCAGATCAACGACCTGGGCGCGAGCCCGAGCCCGACCGCGACGGTGCCCGGCGGGATCCCGACGGGCATAGCGGAGAACGAGCGCAACGCCGACACCGACCCCTGCACGAACCTGACGTTCGGGTAGGACACCGGGCAGGGCTCAGACCGGGTCCGGCAGGCCCGTGACGACGGCCGTCAGACGGGTGCCGCGGGGGAACTCCCCCGCGGCGGCCAGGTCGTGGAGGGCGGCCAGGAGCTTCGCGACGTACCGGCGCTCCAGCGCGACGCCGTGCCGGCGCTCGAACCGCTCGGCGAAGGCGGCGAGTTCGGGCCGGACCTTGCCGTAGCCGCCGCCGTGGTGGGCGTGGTCGATCCGCCAGTTGCCGAACTCCCGCCCGTACGCGGCCCGGTGGAGCCGCGCGACCTCGTCCTCCAGGTAACCCGCGCCGCCGCGCAGCACCGCCACGCCGAGCGCCCGGGCGCCGGACGGCAGGCCGGCCGCGATCCCGGCCAGCGTGCCGCCGGTGCCGACCGGACAGCAGACGACGTCACGGGCGCCGAGGTCGGTCAGCTCGGCCGGGATCGCCGCCGCGCCGATCGCGGCGAGCGCGTTGGAACCGCCCTCGGGGAGCACCAGGCACGGGCCCCACCGCCGTTGCAGCGCCGCCCGGCCCTCCGCATCGGCGGAGCCATCGCGGCCGGTCGCCTCGCGATACTCCGTGCGGGACAGGAAGGCGAGCTCCATCCCGGCCGCCTCGGCCGCCCGCAGCGACCAGTTGCGCGGCCGGCCGGCCAGCTCGTCGCCGCGGACGAGTCCGACGCTCTCCAGCCCCAGCGCCGCGGCGGCCACCGCGACCGCGCGCAGGTGCGTGGAGTACGCGCCGCCGAAGGTGAGCAGCCGGGTGTGGCCCTGCTCGACCGCCGCCGCCAGGTTGGGCCCGAGCTTGCGCCACTTGTTGCCGGGGACGGCCGGGTGCAGGAGGTCGTCCCGCTTGAGCCGGAGCTCGACCCCGGCCCGGGCGAGCGCCTCGTCGGTGCAGTCCACCAGCGGGGTCGGCAGCAGAGCGGGTTCGAGCACCGTCCCAGGTTACCGAGGCGGCGTCGGCGTCAGCAGGCCCAGGTTGTAGCCGGCGGCGACGGCGGACGCGCGGTCCTTGACGTCGAGCTTCGTGTAGATGTGGATGAGGTGGGTCTTCACCGTCGCCTCGCTGATGAACAGCCGGGCCGCGGCCTCCCGGTTGGTCGCGCCGGAGGCGACCAGCTCCAGCACCTCCACCTCGCGCGGGCTGAGCGCCTCCCGGACCGGCTCGCGGACCTGGCCGAGCAGTTTGGCGGCGACCGTCGGCGCGATCACCGAGGCGCCGCGGGCGGCCTCCCGGACGGCGTGGAAGAGCTCCTCGCGGGCCGCGTCCTTGAGCAGGTAGCCGGTGGCGCCGGCCCGGACGGCGGGCAGCACGTCCGCGTCGGTGTCGTACGTCGTGAGCACCAGCACCCGGCTGGTCAGGCCGCGCTCGGCCATCGTGCGGATCGTCGTGACGCCGTCCATCCGCGGCATCCGCAGGTCCATCAGCACGACGTCCGGGAGCAGCGCGGCGATCAACGGCAGCGCCTCCGCGCCGTCGCCGGCCTCGCCGACCACCTCGAAGCCGGGGGCGGCGGTGAACATGCCGCGCAGCCCGTCCCTGACCACCGGGTGGTCGTCGACCAGCAGCAGCCTGATCGGTGCCTCGTTCACGAAGGTCCCCCTCATTCCTCGATGCCGATCGCCGGCAGGGTCGCGGTCACCGTGGTGCCGGCGCCCGGTTCGGTCTCCAGGTCGAGCCGGCCCGCGAGGCGCTCGGCGCGGCGGCGCATCACGGCGAGACCGTAGCCGCCGCCGGTGGCGCGGGAGGCCGGTTCGGCGGCCGGGTCGAAGCCGACGCCGTCGTCCCGGACGTCCAGGGTGACGAGGCCGGGCATGTAGGAGAGCGTCAGTCCGACCCGGCCCGCCCGCGCGTACTTGGCGGCGTTGGCGAGCGACTCCTGGGCGATCCGCAGCAGCGTCACCTCGACCTCGGGGTGCAGCGGGCGGGCCTCGCCGGTGACGGTCAGCCCGGCGGTCGTGCCGTTGCGCTCCTGCCACTGCTCGGCGAGCTCGGCCAGCGCCTCCGGCAGGGCGGCGCGCTCCAGTTCCAGCGGGCGCAGCGCGTGGACGGCCCGGCGGGCCTGGGTGAGGCTCTCACGGGCGAGGCCGGCCGCGTTGTCGAGGTGGCGGCGCCACTGCTCGACCGGGGTGTCCTGCTCGCGGGCCAGGTCGGCGGCCTGGAGCTGGGTGACGATGCCGGCCAGGCCCTGGGCGACGGTGTCGTGCAGTTCGCGGGCGAGCCGGCGGCGCTCGTCGGCGGCCCCGGCCTCGCGGGCCTGGACCAGGAGCTGGGCGTGCAGTCCGGCGTTCTCGGCGAGCATCTCGGTCAGCAGCCGGTTGGCCTCGGCGAGTTCGGCGTTGGTGGCCTTGCGGCGCAGGCTCAGCCGGTCGGTGACCTCGCTGAGCGCGAGGATCACGCCGACGACCACCAGGTTGAAGGCCATGACCGCGAGGAGCCCGCCGACCTGGGCGGCGCCGGCGGGCAGCACCCCGCCGGTCTGGGAGAGCGCGCTCGGCACGGTGGTGGCCGCCGCGCCGGCGATCCGGGCCCGGCCGCGCAGGTACCGGGCGGCGTGCAGGTAGCCGGTGAAGGCGAAGAACCCGAAGTACGGGTTGTCCAGCACCAGGACGGTGATCAGCACCAGCAGGACGGCGAAGTGGGCACCGGCCCAGCGGGCGCGCCCGTCCGGGACCGGCCGGCGGTCGAGGGCGGAGCGCAGCACCAGCCACAGGAACGCGGCGGCCGCCGCCGGGAGGGTGGCGGCGGCGGAGCGCGCGGTCGGGACCGGGACCAGGAGGGCCAGCGCGAGGGCGATCAGCAGGGCGACGTAGCACAGCGGGCCGATCAGCCGGTCCAGGCGGTGCTGCCAGTCGCCGAGGGTGTTCTCGTCCGCGGCCGGCTCCTTGATCATTCCCACCGGAACAGCTTGGCAGCGGCGGCGCCCGCGAGCACCGCGTACGCGGCGAGTGTGAGCAGGCCCACGGCGTGCGGGAAGTGTCCGTTCCAGGAGTCCTGGAGGGCCTGGACGGCGGCGCCGCTCGGGGTGAAGTCGCCGATCCGGTCGAGCAGCGCGGGCGACATGTCGCGGGGCAGCCAGATCCCGGAGAAGAACATCATCGGGAAGAAGGCGAGGGCGCCGACCGCGTTGCCGGCCTTGGCCGAGGGGACGAACGAGGCGATCAGCAGGCCGACCGACATCATCGCGGCGGCGGCGAGCACGAAGGCCAGCAGGAAGCCCAGCGGCTGGCGCGGCAGCGGCACCCCGAGGGCCAGCCCGCCGAGGACGACCAGCAGCACCGAGACGGTCGCGATGCCGACGTACATCGGCACGAGCGCGCCGAACAGCAGCCCCGGGCGGACCGGGCTGGCCGACATCCGGCGCAGCACGCCGCGCTCGCGGTAGGCGGAGAGCAGCGACGGCAGGCCGTTGAGGCCGAGCAGCAGCAGGGTGAAGACGGCCAGGATCGGCGCGTACAGCTGGATGGTACTCATGCCGTGCAGGTCGGGCGAGGTGCGGCGCAGGGCCGGGATGCAGCCGAGGACGACCAGCAGCAGGACCGGGAAGGCCAGGCTGAAGAACGCGGTCAGCGGGTCGCGGAGGAACAGGCGGGCCTCGACGGTGGCCAGCCGGCGGACGGCGTGGACGGTGTGGTTCATGGCGGTGGGTCCGTTTCTGGAGTGCGGTGGCTCAGGCGTGGTGGCGGGTGAGGGCGAGGTAGGCGTCGTCGAGGCTGTGCTCGCGGATCCGCAGGCCGGTGACGACGATGCCCTCGCGGGCGAGCAGGCCGGTCACCTCGTCGGCGAAGTCCCCGGTGCCGGTGACCTCGATCCGGCCGTCCCGCTCCTCGACGGCGGTGACCCCGGGCAGGGCGGCCAGCCGGGCGGTGTCCAGCGGCGCGGTGGGACGGAAGCCCAGGGTGCCACCGGTGCCGGAGCGGGCGACCAGCTCGGCCGGGGTGCCGGCGGCGACGATCCGCCCGCCGTCCAGGACGGCGGCCCGGTCGCAGAGCGCCTCGACCTCGTCCATGAAGTGCGAGACCAGCACCACCGTCACGCCGTTGTCGCGGATCCGGCGGACCAGCTCCCAGGTGTCCCGACGGCCCTGCGGGTCGAGCGCGGTGGTCAGCTCGTCCAGGAACGCCACCTCCGGGTCGCCGACCAGCGCGAGGGCGATGAACAGCCGCTGGCGCTGGCCGCCGGAGAGCTTGTCGAAGGGCGTCCGGACCTCGCCGGCCAGCCCCCACTCGTCGAGCAGCTCGCGCGGCTCCCGCGGCTTCGGGTAGAGGGCGGCGTACAGCTCCAGCGCCTCGCCGACCCGCAGCGCGCCCTGCAGCTGGGCCTGCTGGAGCTGGATGCCGATCCGGGGGCGCAGCCTGTGCGCGTCGCGGACCGGGTCCAGGCCGAGCACCCGGACGGTCCCGGAGTCGGCCCGGCGCAGGCCCTCGCAGCACTCGACGGCGGTGGTCTTGCCGGCGCCGTTCGGGCCCAGCAGGCCGAACACCTCGCCGCGCTCCACGGTGAAGGACACGTCCTCCAGCACCTGGCGCCGCCCGTACGCCTTCCGCAGGCCCGCCACCTCGATCACGGCCATCGTGCCGCTCCCTCCCGTTCGTCCCGGGCGCTCCCCGGCTCACAACGAGCTTCCCGCGCGGGGGCCTTGCGGCGGATCGACCAGCCGGTCCTATCGCTCGGACGATGCGGTGGAGCGCCGATCAACCGATCGGTGGATGGCGGGTGGCGGCGCCGGGGGCGGACAGCACGGAGCCCGGCCGCCGGATCGGCGGCCGGGCTCACGGTCGAGCGGTCGTGCGGTCGTGCGGTCGTGCGGTCGGGTCAGCCCGCCCCGCCGTCCGAGTTCCGTGCGTCGACCGCGCGGCGCAGGGCGCGCCGGATGGGGCCGGTGACGGGGGCCAGCTTGTCGATCCTGGCCCGGAACTCGCGGCGCCGGCGCCACGTCAGGACCGAGCCCAGCCGGGCGCCGTCGGCCAGCGCGACCAGGGCGGCGTCGGCCCGGTCGACCCGGCTGAGCGGGCCCTTCAGCGCCGACGTGATGCCCGAGGCCAACGCCTTGTGCACCCGGGGCTCCGGCAGGGTGACCCGGGCGACCGGGAAGATCCCGAGGACCCGGCGCTTCTCGACCCGGATCCGGCCGTCGGCGGCGAGCCCGTCGCGAACCATGTGCGACGGAAATCCCTGGCGCCCGATCCAGCTCTTCCAGCTGCGCCGGCGTCCCTGGCGAATCTGCTCCAGCAGCCGGGCGGACAGCGGGTCGAGGCCGTCGGCCGCGCCGTCGACGCCGACCGGGTGCCGGCCGTCGTCGCGGATCAGCCCGCGGTGGAGGAGTTCGGTGAGCGCCGCCGCCCGCAGGGCCGGGTCGAGGTTCAGGGTGCCGGTGTGCCGCCCGCGCTCGGGGTCGTAGGCCAGCAGGTACAGCTTCTCCGGGAGGGTGGTGGGCACGTCCATCGTGGGCTCCAGGCTGGGGACGGTTGGGTGGGCCGCCCGGTCAGTCGGCGTCGGGGCCGTCCTCCGGGCTCTCCTTGGGCGGTCGGCCGCGCCGGGGAAGCGTCGCCGCACCGCTGGGCATCCGCCCCGCGTCGGTGAGGGCTCGGCGGAGCAGGAACTCGATCTGTGCATTCGCACTGCGCAGTTCGTCCGCCGCCCACCGGGCCAGCGCGTCGTGCACCGCCGGGTCCAGGCGCAGCAGGATCTTCTTCCGCTCGGTCGCCAACGCCGCGCCGCTCCTTACTGGTAGAGGGAGCCCGTGTTCACGACCGGCTGGGTGCCGCGGTCTCCGCAGAGCACCACGAGGAGGTTGCTCACCATGGCCGCCTTGCGCTCCTCGTCCAGTTCGACGACGTCGCGCTCGGCCAGCCGGTCCAGGGCCTCCTCGACCATACCGACGGCGCCCTCGACGATCAGCCTGCGCGCGGCCACCACGGCCCCGGCCTGCTGGCGCTGCAGCATCACCTGGGCGACCTCGGGCGCGTACGCGAGCCGGGTGATCCGGGACTCGACGACCCGCACGCCGGCCGACACGACCCGGGCGCCGATCTCGGCGGAGAGCTTGCGGGTGATCTCCTCGGCGCCGTCGCGCAGCGACAACTCGCCCTCGCGGTGGGCGTCGTAGGGGTAGCTGCCGGCGATGTGCCGGACGGCGGTCTCGGTCTGGATGGCGACGAAGTCGGTGTAGTCGTCGACCTCGAACACGGCCTTGGCGGTGTCCTCGACCTGCCAGACCACGACGGCGGCCATCTCGATCGGGTTGCCGTCGGCGTCGTTGACCTTGCTGGTCTCGGTCTCGTGGTTGCGGATCCGGGTGGAGATCCGGCGACGGCTGGTGAAGGGGTTCACCCAGCTCAGGCCCTCGGTGCGGATGGTGCCGCGGTAGTCGCCGAGCAGCTGGACCACCCGGGCCTCGCCGGGCGAGACCACGGTCAGGCCGGCCAGCACCACCAGCGAGGCCAGCGCGAGCACCGGCCCGGCGACCACCAGGGCGGTGCCGAGGCCCTTAGTGCCGCCGGCGATCTGCACGCCGCCGACGATGACCAGGGCGGCGCCCGCGACCAGCCCGAGCAGGCCGGCCCCGAGGACCGGCAGGCCGGCACGGGGGGTGATGAGGCGTTCGGTGATCTTGGGGACCGGGAGGTCCAGGACGGGGCCGTCTTCGTCGTCGACGTCGACGGGGATGCGCGGTGTGGTCATGGGACCGGCTCCTCCAGCGAGTGATTCCGCCTAGCAATCAAAGTGATATCACTTTTCGCGCAAGCGGGCCAGGGGCCGGAACGGAACGACGGGAGGTGGCGGCCGAGAGACCGCAAACGCGCTGCTCAGGCGCCCGGAACGTCAGCGAAACGTTCCCGGGCCCTTACCGAGCGGGTGAACTTCGGCGTGTAATCACCGCCGGACGGTCGCCGTTCGCCTACAGTTCTCGCAGGTCAGCGACCCCGCGGCCCGATGGGCCGGTCGATCTGGGTGGGGCGGGTGGGACTCGAACCCACGACCAAGGGATTATGAGTCCCCTGCTCTAACCGGCTGAGCTACCGCCCCGGTTCGCCGCGCGCGCCGGTCGTCGGCCACGGCAGCAGCAGACGGCCCCGAAAGGCCGTCCCGGGCAGCATAGCCGGTCGATCACCCGCGGTGCGCGCCGGGGGCGCACATGGGGTGCGCAGGCGTGCACGCGGTTTCCGTGCGGACCAGTCCGGTTGGCACGCGCGGCGGCGGGCGGGCAGCCTGAGCGGGTGACGATGCGTGAGGCGGGAGTGGCGGCGGGCACCGTGCTGGTGCTGCTGGCGGCGGCCGGCTGCACCACGGCGGCCCGGCCCGGCGCCGGCGCCCCGACCGTCACCTCGGCCCCGGCCTCGCCCGGTGCCTCGTCCGCCACGTCGGACGGCGCCCACGGCTGGAGCCGCCAGCGCCTCAAGGGCGCGATCGGCAAGCACACCGGGATCACCCGCACCGCCCGGCCCACCGTGCTCAACGGCCTGGTCGGCGCCGTCTTCACCCGCAACGCGGACGGCGACCACTTCTGCACCGCCAGCGTGGTCGACAGCGCCGGCCAGAACCTCGTCGTCACCGCCGCGCACTGCGTCTGGGACCCGAAGCTCGGCCAGCGCAGCGACCTGGTCTTCGTGCCCGGCTACCGCAACGGCGACACCCCGAGCGGCATCTGGCCGCTGGTGGCCGTCACCGTCGACGACGGCTGGAAGGACCACGCCGACCCGGACGTCGACGTCGCCTTCGCCGTCGTCGGGCCTCAGAACGGGCAGCAGGTGCAGCAGGTGCTCGGCGCCAACAAACTGGGCGTCGACCTCGGCTACCAGCTCCCCGTGCGGGTCACCGGCTACCCCGGGACCAGCGACGTCCCGATCACCTGCGCCAACAACACCGTCGAACAGAGCCCCACCCAGCTGCGGATCGACTGCCCCGACTACACCGGCGGCACCAGCGGCAGCCCGTGGGTCACCGACTTCGACCCGAGCACCAGGACCGGCACGGTGGTCGGCGTGATCGGCGGCTACCAGGAGGGCGGCGACAACCCCGACATCTCGTACACCAGCTACTTCGGGGACCGCGTCCAGGCGCTCTACGACCGCGCGACCCAGTAGCCGGGCGGGTCCGGGCGCCCCGCCGCGGTGTGATCGAACGACCGGCAGTGGCGCTGCCGCGCGCGGCCTGGTAGATCTTCCTCACGAACGGCGGATCGAAGGACCCGCACCCGCCCCGAGGAACGAGACGGAGCCCCGATGGCCCCCCGCCCGGCACGGCCCGCGCGCGCCGCACGGACGGCCGCGCTGACGGCCCTGCTGCTCGCCGCCGGCACCGCCTGCGCCGGGACGGACCAGGCGCCCACCGCCGAGGTCGCGCAGCAGAGCGCGGCCCGCGACCGCATCGGCACCCTCTCGGTCCGCACCCCGCAGGGCCCGCGGGCCTGCACGGCCAGCGTCGTCCAGAGCCCCGGGCACAACCTGCTGGTGACCGCCGCGCACTGCGTGCACAACCGCAGGGTCGGCCTGCTGGACGGCCTGGTGTTCACCCCGGGCTACCGCAACGGATACTCCCCCTACGGGAGTTGGCCGGTGCAGTCGATCACCGTCGACCCCCGCTGGGCGGACGACGACGATCCCGAGTACGACGTGGCGTTCATCACCGTCCGCCCGGTCGACGGCCGGGAGGTCGAGGACGCCGTCGGCGGCAACCGGCTCGCCACCGGCCAGGGCTTCGGGCTGGACGTGTCGGTCACCGGCTACCCCAACGAGCGCGACGAGCCGATCACCTGCTCGGTCCGGACCCGCTCGCAGAGCCCCACCCAGGAGCGCTTCGACTGCGGCGGCTACACCGACGGCACCAGCGGCAGCCCGTGGGTCACCCCCGGCGGGACGGTCGTCGGCGTCATCGGCGGCTACGAGGAGGGCGGGGACACCCCCGGCACGTCGTACAGCATCACCTTCGACGGCCGGGTCTCCGACCTGTACCAGCAGGCGACCGCCTGACGGCCCGGGGGTGACGGGGCCCGGGGTGACAGAGCTCGGTGTGACGGAGACGACACGGGGGCGGGAAACACGAAGGCCCCCCGGTCGTCCGAGGGGCCTTCGCTCTGAGCAGTCACCGGGCGCACCCGGTGCAGCTCCCGCATTTGGACTCGAACCAAAAACCTGCCGGTTAACAGCCGGCTGCTCTGCCAATTGAGCTATGCGGGATCGCGGTACACAACTGCCGTACCACGGACGGAAGAACGGACCCCGAGGGACCGCTTCCGGAGCTCCCCCAATTGGACTCGAACCAATAACCTGCCGATTAACAGTCGGCTGCTCTGCCAATTGAGCTATGGGGGATCGGCTTCCGCTCCGGCCCCCGGTTCCCCGGGCTCCTCGGCGTTCGCTGCGGGACATACATTAGCGCACTCGGGGGGGTGGTCCGCCAATCGCTTTCCCCCGCCGCCCCGGAGCCCCGTGCGGCGTGCCCCGCGCGCGCCGGGCGCACCCCCCGGGGATGCTGGGGACGCGGACGGTTCACCGTCCCGACGGACGGGTAGGGCAATGCGGCAGAAGGCCGCCAGGAGAGGGTGGAATCCGATCATGTGGAAGCTGTCGTTGGCCGTCGGACTCGCGGCCGGCTACGTCCTTGGCTCCCGGGCCGGGCGCCAACGCTACGACCAGATCGCCAAGGTCACCCGGCAGATCGCCCGGAGCCCCAAGGTCCAGGGCGCGACGGACCGGGCCAGGCAGCAGGCCGGCGCGGTGGCCGGGAAGGCCGCCGGCGCGGTCGCGGACCGGGTCGGCGACCACCTGCCGGCCGCCGTGACCGACCGGGTGCCGTACTTCAACCGGGCCCGCCCGGAGGACGACGGCTGGGGTACCTTCCGGCCGTGACACCCCGGTGAAGCCCGGGTGTCCGGGGGGCCGAAGACAGGCCCCCCGGGTACCGAACGGGCAAAGGCCTCCCCGGTCCGGACGCGTCCCGGGCCGGGCTGAGGCATGATCTCGACATGGCCATCGTCGCGGGGATAGACAGCTCGACCAGTCGCACCCGGATCGTCGCGTGCGACGCCGAGACCGGTGCCGTGCTGCGCTCCGGGAAGGCTCCGCACCCCGTCCCCGAGGGCACCGAGACCCGGGCCGGCGAGGCCGACCCGCAGGTCTGGCTGCACTCCCTCGGCGACGCGGCCGCCAGCGGCCTGCTGGAGGGCGTCCGCGCGATCGGAGTCAGCGCGCAGCAGCACGGCATGATCGGCCTCGACGCGGGCGGCGTGCTGGTGCGGCCCGCGATCCTCTGGCACGACCCGCGCTCCAGCGGGGCCGCCGCCAAGCTGCTCGACGCCCTCGGCGGCCCGGCCGCCTGGACGGCCGCGATCGGCGCCGTCCCCGGGCCGACGTACACCATCGCCAAGCTGCGCTGGCTGGCCGAGTTCGAGCCCGCCAACGCCCGCCGGGTGGCCGAGGTGCTGCTGCCGCACGACTGGCTGGTCTCCCAGCTGCTCGGCAGCCCCAAGCGCCGCACCACCGACCGGGGCGACGCCTCCGGCACCGGCTACTGGTCCCCGATCACCGGCGAGTACCGGCAGGACCTGGTGAAGCTCGCGCTCGGCCACGAGCTGAAGCTGCCCGACGTCCTCGGCCCCGCCGAGCCCGCCGGGCACACCCCCGAGGGCCTGCTGATCTCGGCCGGCACCGGCGACAACATGGCCGCCGCGCTCGGCCTCGGCCTGCGCCCCGGCGACGCGGTGGTCTCGCTGGGCAGCGCCGGGACGATCTTCGCGGTGCACGACCGGGCCGTCGTGGACGCCACCGGGCTGGTCTCCTCCTTCGCCGACGCCACCGGCCACCACCTGCCGATGGTCGCCACCCTGAACGCCGCCCAGGTCCTCCGCTCCACCGCCGCCCTGCTCGGCCAGGACCTCGACGGGCTGAGCGACCTCGCCCTGCACTCCTCCCCCGGCGCGTACGGCCTCGTCCTGCTGCCCTACCTGGACGGCGAGCGGACCCCCGCCCTGCCGCACGCGGCCGGCACCCTGTCCGGCCTGCGGGCCGAGTCGATGGCCCCGCAGCACCTGGCCCGGGCCGCCGTCGAGGGCATGCTCTGCAACATCGCGGACGCCCTGGACGTCCTGCGCGCCCAGGGCGTGGGGATCAAGCGGGTGTTCCTGCTCGGCACCGCCGGACGGCTGCCCGCCGTCCGGCACGTGGCCCCGCTGGTGTTCGGCGTCCCCGTCGTCATCCCCCCGCCGGGCGCCCACGCCGCCCGCGGGGCCGCCCGGCAGGCCGCCTGGGCGTTGGCCGGCACGCCCGGGCCGCCGCAGTGGGAGCTCGCCGGGGCCGAGACCGTCGAGCCCGAGGGCGACCAGGACCTGGCGATCGGCTCCGCGGTGCTGCGCCAGTACCGGGCCGCCCGGGAGCGGATCCACCCGGAGACGGCCGCCTGAGCCGTCCGGCTCCGCGGATCCGCCCGATGAAGGTGCGTCAGCCCGCCCCCGGTGGCAGCGTGGGACGGGACACGGCCACCCGAGCGAAGGGCGACAGGCACCCATGGCGCTGCACAAGGGGGCCGGCGACGACCGCCGGCTGAGCATCAGCCCGTTCGTGGCCACCGCCGACCCGCTCGGCGCGATGGAGCTGGCTCCGCCGCTGCACCGCCTCGGCGACGGCCCCGTCCCGGCCGACACCGCCTACCAGCTGATCCACGACGAGCTGATGCTGGACGGCAACGCCAGGCTCAACCTGGCCACCTTCGTCACCACCTCGATGGAGGCGCAGGCCACCCGGCTGATGACCGAGTGCCTGGACAAGAACATGATCGACAAGGACGAGTACCCGCAGACCGCCGAACTGGAGCGGCGCTGCGTGGCGATCCTCGCCGACCTGTGGCACGCCCCCGACCCGGACGCCGCCGTCGGCTGCTCCACCACCGGCTCCAGCGAGGCCTGCATGCTGGCCGGCCTCGCGCTCAAGCGCCGCTGGATGCGCCGCAACGCCGAGCGCTACGCGGCCGGGGCCCGGCCCAACCTGGTGATGGGCGTCAACGTCCAGGTGTGCTGGGAGAAGTTCTGCACCTTCTGGGAGGTCGAGGCGCGCACCGCCCCGATGGAGGGCGAGCGCTTCCACCTCGACGCCCTGCGCGCGGTCGAGCTGTGCGACGAGGACACCATCGGCGTCGTCGGCGTCCTCGGCTCCACCTTCGACGGCTCCTACGAGCCGGTCGCCGAGATCTGCGCGGCCCTGGACGAGCTCCAGCGGCGCACCGGCCTCGACGTCCCGGTGCACGTGGACGGCGCCTCCGGCGGCATGGTGGCGCCCTTCCTCGACCCCGACCTGGTGTGGGACTTCCGGCTGCCCAGGGTCGCCTCGATCAACACCTCCGGCCACAAGTACGGGCTGGTCTACCCCGGCGTCGGCTGGGCGCTGTGGCGCGACCACGAGGCGCTGCCGCAGGAGCTGGTCTTCCGGGTCAACTACCTCGGCGGCGAGATGCCCACCTTCGCGCTCAACTTCTCCCGGCCCGGCGCCCAGGTGGTCGCGCAGTACTACACCTTCCTGCGGCTCGGCCGGGAGGGCTTCCGGGCCGTCCAGGGCGCGTCCCGGGAGGTCGCGACCTACCTGTCCGGGAGGATCGGCGAGCTCGACGGCTTCCGGCTGCTCACCCGCGGCGACCAGCTGCCGGTGTTCGCCGTCACCACGGACGACGGCGTCCCCTTCGACGTGTTCGACGTGTCCCGGCGCCTGCGCGAGCGCGGCTGGCAGGTGCCCGCGTACACGTTCCCGGCGAACCGGGAGGACCTGTCGGTGCTGCGGGTCGTGTGCCGCAACGGCTTCTCCCGCGACCTCGCCGACCTGCTGCTGGCCGACCTCGGCCGGTTGCTGCCCGAGCTGCGGCGCCAGCCCGTCCCGTTGAAGGAGCTCGGGGTGCCGGCCCGGACGGGGTTCCACCACTGAACCGTCCCCGCCGGACCTCCCAGTGAACGGCCACGACGGGGAGGGCGCCGGAGCGCCCTCCCCGTCGTGCGTCCCGGTACGTCCGGGGCAGCCTCCCCCCGCGAGGCTGCCCCGGACGGTGGGGGTACCGGGACCTGGGTGTCGGACGGACGACCGCTGAACGGTCCGCGTCCGAACGAAGCGTCCGGTGGGCGAACCGCACCGGCTAGAGAACTGTGCACGACGGAGACACGATTGTTCGAGCGTCCCCGGGGGTTGTGAGACACTTCGGTCCGTCTCAGCGCCAGGACCTGGGGTTTGGGACGGCCGAAGGTTGAGGTTGGAGAAGCGGAGACACCCGAACGGCCCGGGGTCGGAGCCCCCCTCACCCGGAGCTCCCCCCGATCGATCCTCCCGATCCACCGTCTCGATTGCATGGAAGGGCCGCATGGGTTCCGCCTGGAAGCAACTGCCCGAGGAGCTGACCGGGCCCGCTCGAAGCCTTGCCGAGGAACTGCGCACGCTCAAGGACGCCGCCGGGCTCTCGCTGTCCGAGCTCGCCACCCGGACCCACTACAGCCGGGCCTCCTGGGAGCGCTGGCTGAACGGCAAGCGGGTCATCACCGAGCAGGCCCTGGACGCGCTGATCGGGGCCGTCGAGTGCGACGGGCCCGCCCTGCGGGCGCTCTGGCAGCACGCCGCGGCCGGGCCCTCCGACGCGGAAGCCGGTGCGCAGGACACGGCCGCCGAGGCCGACGCGGACGCTCCGCGGGTCGTCGGCGTCCAGGACACCGCCGAACCGGTCGAGGTCCTCCCGGCCGGCGAGCCCGAACCCGCCACGGCCTGGTGGCGGCGCCCCGCCCCGCTGCTGGCCTGCGCGGCCGTGGTGGCCCTCGTCCTGGTCCTGGTGGGCCTGCGGGCGACCCGGCACGACAATCCGTCGACGCCCCTCGCCGACCCCGGCACCTCCTCCGCCCCCGTGACGGTGCCCGCCAAGCCCGTCTCGTCCGACCCCACCTGCCAGGCCATGGGCTGCGCGCACAAGAACCCCAAGGACACCGGCTGCGGCAAGGACGCCCGCACGCTGCAGTCCGACGTCATCGGCAAGGTCGTCATCTACCTCCGCTACAGCCAGAAGTGCCAGGCCGTGTGGGCGGCGATCAACGAAGGCCAGCCGCAGGACTACGCGACCATCACCAGCAGCACCGGTGAGAGCGAGCAGGCGCTGATCCACTACGGCTACGACAACTACTCGCTGATGCTCAGCGCGGCGGACCCGGCCGTCACCTTCCAGGTCTGCGGGCACCAGCCCGAGGGCAACCTGTGCATCGCGCCGATGTCCGACCCGGCGGGCATGGTGGCGTCCACCCCGATCCCGGTCGGACCCGCCTCGCCGCCCCCGGGGGTCGGGGGCACGGCGAGTCCCACGGCCGACGCCACCGCGAGCCCGTCCGCCGCTCCCACGGCCGTGTCGTAGCGGCGCCGCTCAGTCGAGGTACCCGCGCAGCTGCGCGGCGAAGGCGTGCTCGCGGAGCTTGACCAGCGTCTTCGACTCGATCTGGCGGATCCGCTCGCGCGTCACCCCGAACACCGAGCCGATCTCCTCCAGCGTGCGCGGGCGCCCGTCGTCCAGCCCGTAGCGGAGCTGGACCACCTGGCGCTCGCGCTCGCCGAGGGTGGCCAGCACCGCCTCCAGGTGCTGGCGCAGCAGGAGGAAGGTCGCGGACTCGGCGGGCGAGGCGGCGTCGGCGTCCTCGATCAGGTCCCCGAGCGCGACGTCGTCCTCCTCCCCCACCGGGGTGTGCAGCGAGATCGGCTCCTGCGCCAGCCGGAGCAGCTCGCGCACCCGCTCCTCCGTCAGTTCGAGCGCCGTCGCGATGTCGCCCGCGCCCGGCTCGACACCGCGCTCCTGGAGCAGCGCCCGCTGCACCCGGACCACCCGGTTGATCAGCTCGACCACGTGCACCGGCACCCGGATCGTCCGGGCCTGGTCGGCCAGGGCCCGGCTCATCGCCTGCCGGATCCACCAGGTGGCGTAGGTGGAGAACTTGTAGCCGCGCGCGTAGTCGAACTTCTCCACCGCCCGGATCAGGCCGAGGTTGCCCTCCTGGACCAGGTCCAGCAGGGTCAGCCCGCGGCCGACGTAGCGCTTGGCGACGGACACGACGAGGCGCAGGTTCGCCTCGATCAGGCGGCGCTTGGCGATCCGGCCGAGCACCACGAGGCAGTCCAGCTCGTCGGCCAGCGGGTCGGGCGGCGGGGGTTCGCGGTGCAGGCGCTCCTCGGCGAACAGGCCCGCCTCGATCCGGCGGGCCAGCTCCACCTCCTCGGCGGCGTTGAGCAGCCGGATCCGGCCGATCTCGCGGAGGTACTGGCGGAGCAGGTCCGCGGCCGAGCCCCCGGTGTCGGGACGGCTCCGGTCGTCGGGCTCCTCGTCGGGATCGACCTCCGTCGCCGCCCCGGCCACGGGCACCGGGACGTCCGGGGCTTCGGGGTGGCCCTCCGGCCGGCCCTGGGCGGGCACCCGGGCACCGTCCGGGGGCGGGGCGCCGGCCCGGCCGTGGTCCGCCTCCTCGCAGGGGATCGGCACCGGGCCGGCGGGCGGCGCGGGGGGATTCGGTCTGTCGGTCGGACTGGAGGTCGCGGCAAGGCCTTGGTCCACGGGCATCCCCTCGGGGCGCGCGCGACTCTGGCGGACCCGCGCTGTACGGTGCTGGGACGCCCTCCAGTGTGCGGTACGCCACGCTCCGTGGCCGAGACTCGTGCGCCGACTTTCTGGACGCGCCCCGCGCGCCGCCCGCGCCCGCGTCAGAGCGCCGCGGCGCCCCCGCTGCGCAGCTGCTGCCCGTACTGCTGGAGCTGCCACAGCTCCGTCTGCACCGCGTGCTGCTGCTCGGCGTCGGCCCGCGGGCCGAGCCGCTGGAGGTAGCCGCGGACCTCGGCGATCCGCCGGTCGACGGCCAGCAGGCGCAGCTTGACCAGGAACTCCCCCGCGTAGACGGCGTCCGCCTTGCGGCGCGAGCGCACCGGCTCCACGATCAGCTCGGTCACCAGCGAGCGCACCCGGTCGTCCGGGGCCGCCTCGCGCACCGCGCTCGTGAAGTCCGGCAGGGTCGCCCCGTACGCGGCGCCGCCGGCCTTGGCGATCGCCTGCCGCACGGCCGTGTAGGGCGCGGTCGGGAACTCGTCCTCGCCGTAGTGGTCGAAGGCCGGGCTGACCAGGTCCGGGTGCTGGAGCGCCAGCTTGAGCAGTTCGCGCTCCACGAACTGGGCCGGGTCGCGCGGGTTCAGCACGAAGGCGGGCCGGGCCGGGCGGACCTGCTCGGACTCCGGGCGGCGCTGGGCGGCGCCGCGCGGGTTCTGCTGGCGCTCGCGGTCCCAGCGAGCGAGCTGGGAGACCCGGCGGACGACGAAGGGCTCGTCCAGGATGCCGAGCATGCCGGCCAGGCGGACGGCGTACTCGTGCTGGATCGAGCGGTCCTTGATCTTGGCGACGATCGGGGCCGCCTCCTCCAGCGCCGCCGACCGCCCCTCCGGGGTGTCCACCCGGTGCCGGGCCACCGCCGAGGTCAGCGCGAACTCGAACAGCGGGACCGGGTTGTCGATCAGCTCGCGGACCGCGTCGTCGCCCTTGGCCAGCCGCAGCTCGCACGGGTCCATGCCGCCCGGGCTGACCGCGATGGAGGTCTTGGCGGCGAACTTCTGGTCGTCCTCGAACGCGCGCAGCGCGGCCTTCTGGCCGGCCGCGTCGCCGTCGAAGGTGAAGACCGTCTCGCCGCGGTACTGGGAGGTGTCCATCAGCAGCCGGCGGATGATCTTGATGTGGTCCTCGGCGAAGGCCGTGCCGCAGGTGGCCACCGCCGTGGTGACGCCCGCCAGGTGGCAGGCCATCACGTCGGTGTAGCCCTCGACCACCACCGCGCGGCCGGACTTGGCGATCTCCTTCTTCGCCAGGTCGATGCCGTACAGCACGTGGGACTTCTTGTAGATCGGCGTCTCGGGGGTGTTCAGGTACTTCGGGCCGTTGTCGTCCTCGCGCAGCCGGCGGGCGCCGAAGCCCACCACCTCGCCCGCGATGTCCCGGATCGGCCAGACCAGCCGGCCCCGGAAACGGTCGATCAGGCCGCCGCGCTGCCCCTGCGAGGCCAGGCCGCCGAGCAGGATCTCCTTGTCCGAGAAGCCCTTGCCGCGCAGGTAGCGGACCAGGTGCTCCCAGCCGGCCGGGGCGTAGCCGACGCCGAAGGTCCGGGCGGACTCCTCGTCGAAGCCGCGCTCGGCCAGGAAGCGGCGGCCGATCTCCGCCTCCGGCGAGGCCAGCTGCTCCTGGTAGAAGGCGGCGGCCACCTTGTGCGCCTCGACCAGGCGGGTGCGCTCGCCCTGCTGGTGGCGGGGGCTGTAGCCGCCCTCTTCGTAGCGCAGGGTGATGCCGGCCTGGGCGGCCATCCGCTCGACGGCCTCGGCGAAGGTGAAGTGCTCGATCTTCATCAGGAAGGCGATGGTGTCGCCGTTCTCCTGGCAGCCGAAGCAGTGGAAGACGCCCTTGGCGGGGTTCACGTAGAAGGAGGCGGACTTCTCGTCGTGGAAGGGGCAGACGCCCTTGTACTCGCCGCCGCCACCGTTGGTCAGCTGTACGTAGTCGCCGACCACCGCGTCGATGGGCAGTGCGCTGCGCACCGCCTGCACGTCTTCGTCCCTGATCCGCCCGGCCACCCCGGAAGTCTACTGGGGTGGCCGGGGTTTCCGGCGGGCGCGATCCCCCCGTTCCCTCCGCTACTTCCAGGCGGCGCCGACGAGCTTGGCGTGGAGGGCCAGCGCCGAGGCGTCGGTGAGGGTGGCGATCTGGTCGATGACCGTCCGCAGGGCCGCCCGGTCGTCCTCGGCCTCGTGGTACTGGGCGGCGAAGACCGGGTCGAGGCCCTCGGGCGCGCGCTCGGTCAGCACGTAGGCCAGCTCGGCGATCACGATCCGCTGGCGGGCCCGCAACTGGGCCTGCTCGTCGCGCTGCATCACGTAGCGGACGGCGACCGCCTTGAGCACCGCGCACTCCAGCCGGACGTCCCGCGGCACCACCAGCTCGGCCGCGTAGCGGGTCAGCCGGCCGGGGCCGTAGCGGGCCCGGGTGGCCTGCTCGGCGGCCAGGCAGAAGCGGCCGATCAGCTGGCTGGTGAGGTCCTTCAGGCCGGCCCGGGCGCGCGCGGTGCCGTCGTAGGAGCGCGGCCACCACTCCTGGGCGAGCAGCCGGTCGAGGGCGGCGGCGAGCTCCTCGGGCTCGGCGTCGCGGGCGTAGCGCTCGGCGACCTTGAAGAGCTCCTCGCGCTCGCCGGGGGCGCGCAGCGCGGCGGGGTCGATGTGCCCGGCCTGGAGGCCGTCCTCGACGTCGTGGGTGGAGTAGGCGACGTCGTCGGACCAGTCCATGACGGTGGCCTCGAAGCACTTGCGCCCGGCCGGGGAGCCCGCCCGCAGCCAGCGGAAGACCGGCAGGTCGTCGGCGTAGACGCCGTACTTGGGCGAGGCCGGGTCGCCCGGGTGGGCGCCGTGGGTCCACGGGTACTTGGTGGCGGCGTCGAGGGCGGCGCGGGTCAGGTTGAGGCCGACGCTGCGGCCCGGCCAGGGGGCGAGGCGGGCGGCGGGCTGCTCGTCCTGCGGGGCGAAGCGCTTGGGTTCCAGCCGGGTGAGGATGCGCAGGGACTGCGCGTTGCCCTCGAAGCCGCCGCAGGCCTCGGCGGCCTGGTCGAGGGCCTCCTCGCCGGTGTGGCCGAAGGGCGGGTGGCCGATGTCGTGGGCCAGGCAGGCCGTCTCGACGAGGTCCGGGTCACAGCCCAGGGCCGCGCCCAACTCCCGGCCGACCTGCGCGCATTCGAGGGAGTGGGTGAGCCGGGTGCGGGGGAAGTCGCTGCGCATCGGGGCGACCACCTGCGTGGTGCCGGCCAGGCGGCGCAGCGCGGCCGAGTGCAGCACCCGGGCGCGGTCGCGCTGGAAGGCCGTGCGACCGGGACGCTTGTCGGGTTCGGGGACCCAGCGGGCCTCCGCGGCGTGGTCGTACGGGTCGGGGGCGGCGGCGGGGCGGTGCGCAGTGTCGTCCATATGGGCTTCACCGTACGCCGCGCCTCCGACACGCGGGGTGTGCCGCGCGCGAAGGGGCGCGGACCGGGGCGTGAATCCTTTGCGTACGCGCCGTGCCCTGCCGTTCGGGCCCTTCGGCCCTTCGGCCCACTTCAGCCCTGTTCAGCCTTGTTCGGCCCTCTTCAGCCCTTGACGGCCTTGAGGACGACGGCGGCCACCGCCTCCTGGCCCTTGGCGTTCGGGTGGATCGCCGCGAGGCCCGGGGCCGGGAACGGCGGCTCCACCCAGCGAGCCCCACCGGCGCACATGTCGTGCCCTGCGGAGGGGGTGGCCGCGTCCACGAAGACCGCGCCGGCGCTCTCCGCGCGCTTGCGGAGCATGCCGTTGAGCTGCTGCTCCTTCTCGACCAGGAAGCCGAGGTCGGCGGGGGCGAGGGTGCTGCCGAGCACCGGCCCGCAGCTCGCCGGGTCGGCCGGGAGCAGGGCCGGGTAGCCGACCACGTACACCCGGGCCTGCGGGGAGCGGCGCGCGATCTCCTTCAGGGCCCGGCCGAGCCGGTCACCGGCCGCGTCGACCTTGCGCTGCACCTCGTCGGTGCCGCCGGCGGCGTAGCGGTCCCGGCAGGGCGAGGCGGCGCGCCCGCTGCCGACGAGGCCCTTCACCGCGTCCACCAGGTTGTCCTTGGCGCACTGGGTGACGACCTCCATGAAGCCCGCGTCGTTGCCGCCGATCCCGACCGTGACCAGGCGGGTGGCCGGGGTGAGCGCGTCCAGCTGGGGCGGGTTGGCGCCGCCGTCGGTCTGCTGGGGGCTGGTGAGGTCGCCGGTGCGGGCGCCGCTGCAACTGACGTCCTGGAACTGGCCGGGTGCCAGCCCGAGTGCCTTCGCCACCAGGGACGGGTAGTTGACCCCGGAGCGGTCACAGCCCTTCGGGTCGCCGACCTGCGGGGCGATCTTGATGCCGGCGGTGTAGGAGTCGCCGAGCGCCACGTAGGGCCCGGCGGGGAGCGGAGTCGGCGTCGGCGTGGGTGTCGGCGTGGCCGTGGGCGTCGCCGGGGCGTGAGCGGGCAGCGCGCCCGCGAAGCCCTTCCCGGACGCGCCGTCCGACCCGCTCCCGGAGCTGCAGGCCGCGAGCAGCACCGCGGCCAGCCCGGCGGCCGTCACGGCGGCGGCCGGGCGTGTCGTCATTGGCAAAGCATCCCCCCGGGGGCAGCAGTCGTCTCGCTGCGGCGACCCGTCCCCCGGGCACCGCAGGGGCCAACGAACGGCGGGCGCCGGATGACTCCCGGTCGGCTGTCCCGCTATTCCCTATTCCGTGCCGCGCTCGTGCTCGGCCAGGAACTGCTCGAAGCGGCGGCCCAGCTCGTCCGCCGAGGGCAGGTCGACCGGCTCCGCCAGCAGGCTCTCCCGGCTCTCCGCGCCCGCCACGGCGTCGTACTGGCCCTCCATGCCGCGGATCGCGGACCGCAACTCGCCGTCCCCCTGGGACAGCTGCTCCTCGATGTCGGCGTGGACCTCGTCCACCCGGCGGCGCAGTCCGGTGCCCGGGAGCACCAGGCCGGTGGCCGACTGCACGGCCTCCAGGATCAGCACGGCGGCCGCCGGGTAGGCCGAGCGCGCCACGTAGTGCGGCACGTGCACGGCGAAGCCCAGGACGTCGTGGCCGGACTCGGCGAGCCGGTACTCCAGCAGCGCCTGCGCGCTGCCGGGGACCTGCGCCTGCTCGAACCACTGCGGGTGGTCGGCGGCCAGGTCGAGCCGGTTGCCGTGCGGCGTCAGGCCGACCGGGCGGGTGTGCGGCACGCCCATCGGGATGCCGTGGAAGTCCAGGCTCAGCCGGACCTCGAAGCGCTCCACCAGCTCGCGGACGGCGCCCGCGAAGCGCTCCCACTCGACGTCCGGCTCGGGGCCGCTGAGCAGCAGGAACGGCGCGCCTGCGGCGTCGCGCACCAGCTGGAGCAGGATCTCCGGCGGGTCGTACGACGTCCAGTGGTCGCGGTCGAAGACCATCGACGGGCGGCGGGCCCGGTAGTCCACCAGGCGGTCGTGGTCGAAGCGGGCGACGACCTGCGGCGACCCCGACTCCAGCAGGTGGTCCACCACCTGCCCGCCGGCCTCGCCGGCGTCCATGAAGCCCTCGAAGTGGTGGAGCAGCACGAGGCCCGCACCGGTGTCGCTCAGCTCGGCGTTCGCCGCGGCCACGGCGGCCACGCCCTGCTGATCCAGCTCGTACAGCGCCTGGAAATCACGCACCGCGCACCCAACCCCGTTCTCTGCTCGTCCCGGCGGACCCGGCTGTTCGCCCTTCTCGTCGTCTCCAGCGTGCGGCGCGCCGCCGGAATTCCCGCCCACCCGGACGACGTCGCCGCGGCCGCGGCCGACCGCCGCGAACCATGATCGCATCCGATCGAAAAGCCGCTGGTCAGGGGGGTCGCCGAGGGGTCCCGGCAGCAAGATCCGAAGCGCGCCGCGACGACCCGAGCCCCCAAACGCGCGCCGCGAAGTGACGCACCGCCTTCTGGCGGGTATCGTCCTCTCGCTGCCTCGCATCGTCGCGTCGTCATCACGTCGTCCGTAACGCCGTCGATCACGTCCCGGACCGGTGCCGGCAGAACCCACGACGCATCTTGCCTTCATCTGGCCGCCCGCTTCCTTTCGCGCTCTCGTTCCTCCTCGGCCATTTCGCGGACGCATACTGTCCCCTCGCACATCCCGCCGGACCGGTCCGTGGACCCGTGACCATTCCGGCACCCGCGCCGCCCGCCCCGGGCCGCCGCCCCCGCCCCGCCCGACCGGACCTCCGGCGCGCACCGGGGTACCCGGCGACCGGTCACCGGGCCGGGGCGAACCAGTCCACCGCAGCCCGCGCCGCACCCCGGCGCGAGATGCCCCCTACGACCGATGAAGGACAGAAGGTTCCGTGCCCGTACCTGTCACCCTCACCGGCCGCACCGTGCGGCTGGAGCCCCTCGCCGCGCACCACGCCGAGGCCATCGCCGAGGCCGGCGCCGAGGACCGTACGACCTACGCCTTCACCCCCGTCCCGCACGGCCTCGAAGCGGCCCGCGACTACGTCGCGCGCGCCCTCGCGGACCAGGCCGCGGGCCGGTCGCTGCCGTTCGCGACGGTGAACGCCGCCGACGGCCGGGTGGTCGGATCCACCCGCTTCCTGGAACTCGACTACTGGCAGGGCCCGCTGGTGTGGCCGCCGGTCCCGGGCGTGCCGCACGGCGACCCGGCCACCGCCGTGCCGGACGCCGCGGAGATCGGCAACACCTGGCTCTCGCCGCGGGCCCAGGGCACCGGCATCAACACCGAGGCCAAGCTGCTGATGCTGCGCCACGCCTTCGAGACCTGGGGGGTGCAGCGGATCTCGCTGCGCGCCGACGCCCGCAACCTGCGCTCGCGCACGGCGATCGAGCGGCTGGGCGCGACCTCCGAGGGCGTCCGCCGGGCGCACTCGCGCGGCCTGGACGGAGTGGTCAGGTCCACCGCGTTCTACTCGATCCTGGACGCCGAATGGCCGGCCGTCCGGGACATCATCGAGCTGCGGATCGCCAACGCCACGTCGCCGAGCGCCCCGGATCCGGAGATCAACCAGGAGTGCCTTAGACACGGCGGCAGCGGCTCCGGCCATCTGAGCTACGGCCTGAGCGTCACGGCCTGAGCGGCCCACCGTCGGCGGACCCCAGGACCCGGGCGGGGGCGCCCGGGTCCCACGGCCCGCGCCGTCCGGCCTCGACGACCGCCGAGGCCGGACGCCAGCCGCCGCGCACGCGCGTGACCGCCACCTCCCACACGGGGTGCCCGGTCACGGCGTCGCAGATGCTCAGGACGCCCTCCCCGGTGTGGACGGCCCAGCCGTCGAGCCCGGTCCGCAGGCGCCGCCACTGCTCGTCGCTCCACACCACGTCGGGGACGGGGTGCGGCCGCGGCACCAGCAGCTCGGCGCGGGCGCGGGCGGCCGGGACGGACCCCGGCACCGGGAACGCCCAGGCGGGCAGCGGCTCGCGGGCGGACCGCCAGGCCTCCGGGACGCCGGCGGTGCCGGTGTGCGCGGCGACCACTCCCCCGGTGATGGCGACGACGGTGTCCACGTCGCCGCCGGCCGCGATCGCCTCCCACACGGCCGCCGGATAGTCGCCGAGCCGGCGGGCGGCGCACCACAGCGCGTACGGGACGGTGTCGGCGGCGGACGTCCGGCTGCCGTTGCCGAGCACCTTCGCGGCGACGCGGAAGTCCGGCTCCGCGAGCAGGTGGAGCGCCTCGGCGAGCCCGTCCCGCACGGCCCCGTCCGGGGTGTGGTGCAGGACCTTCCGCAGCAGGCCGTCCGGCGTCAGCGGCTCGCGCCGGGCCCGCACGGCGTACGCGGCGGCCACCGCGACGGCGACGGCGCCGTCCACGGCCTGCGGGTGGGTGTGCGTGATCACCGCGGTGCGCGCGGCCAGCCGGACGCACGCGTCCGGGTCGTCGGCGAGCGCGGCGCCGAGCGGGGCGACCCGCATCGCGGCGCCGTTGCCGTACGAACCCTGGCCGTCGAAGAGTCCGGCGGCCAGCGCCGCGGCGTCCCCGCCCTCGCGGATCAGCCGGAGCATCCGGTTGGCGGCGGGGCCGTAGCCGCGGTCGAAGTCGTGGCGGAGGGCGAAGGCGTAGGTCAGGTCGAAGGTGTCGACGGTGCCGCGCTCGGTGTGGGCGGCGTACACCGAGCAGGCCATCTCGGTGTCGTCGGTCCACGGCCAGGGCGCGGGCGGAGTCGTGCGGGCGGCGAGGTGCGCGGCGGCGACCTCGGGGACGAAGAACTGGGCGCCGAGGGCGTCGGCCACGGAGAGGCCGACGAGCGCGTCGAACGCGGGGCCCTGGTGGGGAGTCGTCATATGCCCCCCAGCTCACCGGCCCGGCCGAGGCCGCGTCAACCTGTTTTGCCGGGCCCCTCCCACGGGCGATGTTTCGCATACATCCGATCCTGGTGGGAAGCACCGTGACATGACCTGCGCCATTCCCCTCGACTCCCTCGACCCCGTCGCCCTGCTCGGCGCCGACCAGCAGCACGTCGTCACCCGGGCGCAGCTGCGTCGCCTCGGGGTGCCGTCCGGCACGATCGCCCACCGGCTGCGGCCGGGCGGGCCGTGGCAGCAGGTGCTGCCCCGGGTGATCTGCCTGCAGACGGGGCGGCTGACCGCACATCAACGGCTGCGCGCCGCACTGGCGTACGCGGCACCGAAGGGGCGCTCGCCGCAGACCGGGGAAGTCCTGCTGACCGGGTTCGCGGTGCTCGCGGACGCGGGTCTGCCGAGCGCCGGGCACCCGGCCGACCTCATCGGCGTCGACGTGCTGATCCCGGGGCAACGCCGGGTCGGCGACCGCGAGTTCGTCCGGATCCACCGGGCGGCCGGGCCGATGCCGAGCGGGTACCAGCGGGACGACGGGCTGTGGAGCACCACCGTCGCGCGGGCCCTGGCGGACCTCGCCCCGCGCGAGCCGGGCCTGCGGCGCTTCCGGGCGCTGTGCGCGGAGGCGGTCCAGCGGCGGCACTGCGAACTCGGCGAGCTGCTGGACCACTTGCTCGCCCGGCCGGGTGCGCTCGGGCTGCCGCAGGTCGCCCAGGTGGTCGAGGACCTGACGTCCGGGGTGCGGTCGGTGGTCGAGGGCGAGGCGCGCGACCTCCTGCGGGGCTCGGGCCTGTCGGAGCCGCTGTGGAACCCGGTGCTGTTCCTGGACGGCCGCTTCCTCGCCGTGCCCGACGCCTACTGGCCGCACGCGTGCGTGGCGCTGGAGATCGACTCACGGGCCTGGCACCTGCGCCCGGCCGACCACGAGCGCAGCCTGGTCCGGGCCAACCGCCTCACCACCGCGGGCCTCCCGGTCGTCCGCACCACCCCGGTCCAGCTGCGCCGCGACCCGACCCCGGTCCTCCACGAGCTGACCGCCCTATTGACCACCGGCCCCCACGGCCCGCACGCCAGGGTCACCTGGCGGCGGGCGCGTTGAGGACGTCAACTCCCTTGCTGCGACCGGGCCGCGTGCTGGGCTCCGGCGGCCTCGGCCGCAGCGACGAGTCGCCGGAGTCCTGGCTGGAAGGTACTTTCAGCAGCGCGGGTCGATCTCCTGGAAGGTCGCGTAGTGGTCGGGGGACCAGTACTGCTCGCCGGCGCCGCCGGTGACGACGCGTCGGGTGCCGCGGTCGTTGGAGCCCGGGGTGACGACGGTGAACTCGTGGTAGTAGCCGTCGGACTTCTTGGGCAGGCGGCTCTCGCGGTTCTCGAAGACGATGCCGTCGCGGTTGTACGGGTAGGGGCCGCCCTTGTCGATCAGGCCGAGGGTGTCCTGGGCCTGGCTGGGGAGCTTGGTGCGGCAGACGTCGGCCAGCGCGGGGTCGGCGGGCACCCAGGTGCCGCTCGGGGCGGGGGTGCGGCCGGCGGGCGGGGACGGCTTCGGGGCCTGGGACTTGGCGCCCGGGGAGCCCGCGGAGTTCGCGGCGGCCGCGGCGGCCGTGGTGGAGGAGCCGGAGGCCTTGGAGTGGCTGCTGCCGCCCTTGCCGGCGAGCAGGTACCCGACCGCGCCGAGGACGGCCAGGATCAGGACGGCCACGACTACGAGCGGGCTTTTGCGTCTGGTCATGCGCACCAGCTTGCCAGCACCGGGGGAAGGCCCATGGGTGGGTGGCCGCCGCAACACACGTACGGCCGGGGGGGGGGGGGGGGCGGGCGGGGGGCCCCCCGCGCCCCCCCCCCCTCCCGGCTAGCCCGCCGTGACGTCGGCCAGGGTGCGGAAGATCAGGGCCGTCGAGGTGGCGCCCGGATCCTGGTGGCCCTTGCTGCGCTCGCCCAGGTAGGAGGCACGGCCCTTGCGGGCCTGCAGGGCGGTCGTGTCGCGGGCGCCCTGTTCGGCGGCGTCGGCCGCCGCCGCGGCGGCCTCGGGCAGGTCGGCGCCCGCGGCCGCGGCGGTGCGGAAGGCGGCCACGGCCGGGGTGTACGCGTCGACGATGGTCTTGTCGCCGGGTTCGGCCTTGCCGAGGGCGCGGACGGCGTCGAGGCCGGCCGCGAGGGCCTCGGCGAGGGCGGCCGGGCCCGCCGGTGCGGGCAGGGCGGCGCCGATCGCGCGGAAGGCCTTGCCGTACAGCGGGCCGGAGGCGCCGCCGACCTTGGAGATCAGCGTGGTGCCGGTCTTGGTGAGCACCGTGCCGGGGCCGGCCGGCCGGGGGCCGTCGAGTGCGGCCAGGGCGGCCAGGACGGCGGCGAATCCGCGCTGGAGGTTGCTGCCGTGGTCGCCGTCGCCGATCGCGGAGTCCAGCTCGGTGAGCCGGCCCTGCTCCTTCTCGACGGCGGCGGCGATCGCGCGGATCCAGGCCTCGGCCAGCGGGGTGTCGAAGTCCACGTGCGTCTCCTCGCTCAGGGCTCAGGCCCGCTTGAGGGCGGGGGTGTCGACGGGGGCGTCCCAGAGGTCCAGCAGCTGTTCGTCCGCCTTGGTGAGGGTGAGCGAGAAGCCCGCCATGTCGAGGCTGGTGACGTAGTTGCCGACGAGGCTGCGGGCCACCGTGATGCCGCGCTCGGCGAGCCGGGCGGCGACCTCGCCGTAGACGACGTACAGCTCCAGCAGCGGGGTGCCGCCCAGGCCGTTGAGCAGGGCGATGACCTCGTCGCCGGGGGCGAGGTGGTGGTCGGCGAGGATCGTCCCGACGACCTCGGCGGCCAGGTCGCGGGCCGGGCGCAGCTTCTCGCGGCGGCGGCCGGGTTCGCCGTGGATGCCGACGCCGACCTCGATCTCGTCCTCCGGCAGGTCGAAGCCGGGTTTTCCGGCGGCGGGGACGGTGGCGGCGGTGAGCGCGATCGCGAAGGAGCGGGAGGCGGCGTTGACGCGCTCGCCGAGGGCGGCGACGTCGTCGAGCGGGGCGCCGCGTTCGGCGAGGGCACCGGCGGTCTTCTCGACGATGACGGTCGCGCCGGTGCCGCGGCGCCCGGCCGTCCAGGTGGAGTCCTCGACCGCGACGTCGTCGTCGACCAGGACGGTGCGGACCTCGACGCCCTCCTCGGCGGCGAGTTCGGCGGCGAGCTCGAAGTTCATGACGTCGCCGGTGTAGTTCTTGACGACGAGGACGACGCCCGCGCCGGAGTCGACGGCCTTGACCGCGGCCAGCACCTGGTCGGGCACGGGGGAGGTGAACACCTCGCCGGGGCAGGCGGCGTCGAGCATGCCGCGGCCGACGTAGCCGGCGTGCAGCGGCTCGTGCCCGGAGCCGCCGCCGGAGACCAGCGCGACCTTCGGCGCGCCGGGGCGGGCGGCCCGGGTGACCACGCGGTTGGCGACGTCCACCGTCAACTCGGGGTGGGCGGCGGCGAATCCGGTCAGCGCGTCCTCCAGGACGCTCTCCGGGGTGTTGATCAGCTTCTTCAACGTTCTTCGCTCCCTCGGTCAGGACGCTGCTGCCGTGATTGCTGTCGCCCCGACGCTATGCCAGCCGGGGGCGCGACGGCACGGGATGCGACACGCGCGGCCCCCGCCGCCCGCCCGGCGCGGCTTTCGGAGCGGCCCGCGGAGTGGCTTCCGGAGCGACCTGCGGCGCGGCTTCCGGAGTGCCTTTCGGAGCGGCGCGGCGGTCGTAGGGTCGGGGCATGACCGAACACGTGGGTATCGTCCTGGTCTCGCACAGCGCCCAACTCGCCGCCGGGCTGCGGGAGCTGCTCGGCGAGCTGGCCCCGGACGGGGTGCGGGTGGTGGTCGCCGCCGGGACGGAGGACGGCGGGCTCGGCACCAGCTACGACCTGATCGCCCGGGCCGTCGGCGAGGCGGACGGCGGGGCGGGCGTGGTCGTGCTGCCCGACCTCGGCAGCTCGGTGCTGACCGCGGTGACCGTGCTGGAGGACGCGCCGCGGCCGGGCGTGCGGCTGGTGGACGCGCCGTTCGTGGAGGGCGCGGTGGCCGCCGCGGTGACCGCGTCGACCGGGGCGGGGCTGGCCGAGGTGGTCGCGGCGGCCGAGGAGGCGCGCGCCTTCCGCAAGCTGTGACGGCCGGCCGCTGCTCCTACTCCTGCTCCTACTTCGCGTCCGCGTAGCAGTCGACGACGGCGGTGGTGAGCGGGAAGCGGACCGGGGTGTCGCCGAAGACCAGCAGCCGGGCCTCGTCGGCGGCCTCGGCGACGGCGGCGGCGACCTCGTCGGCGAGGTTGGCCGGGGTGTGCACGATGACCTCGTCGTGCTGGAAGAACACCAGGTGCGGGCGGTCCTCCGGGACGGCCGCGGGCAGGGTGTTCAGCCGCCGGCGCAGCGCCGCGAGCAGGGCGAGGGCCCAGTCGGCGGCGCTGGCCTGGATGACGAAGTTGCGGGTGAAGCGGCCGCGGGCGCGGGCCCAGCGGCCGCCGGCCTCGGCGGCGGTGTCGGGCGCCTCGGTGAGGTCGAGGAAGTCGGCGGAGGCGGGCGGGCAGGCCCGGCCGAGCCGGGAGACGACCACGCCGCCGTCCTCGCCGGTGCGGGCGGCGGCCTCGACGTAGCCCATCGCGGCGGGGTAGCGGTGGCGCAGGGTGTTGAGGAGGGGGCCGATGTCGCCGCTGGTCTGCCCGTACATGGCGCCGAGCAGGCCGAGCTTGGCCTTGTCGCGGTCGCCGCGGAAGGCGCTGGCGGCGAGGGCCTCGTAGAGGTCGCCGCCGGCGGCGGTGCGGGCGAGGCCGGCGTCCTGGGAGAGCGCGGCGAGCACCCGGGGCTCCAGCTGGGCGGCGTCGGCGACGACGAGCAGCCAGCCGGGGTCGGCGACGACGGCGCGGCGCAGGATGCGCGGGATCTGGAGGGCGCCGCCGCCGCGGCTGGCCCAGCGGCCGGAGACGACGCCGCCGACGACGTACTCGGGCCGGAACCGGCCGCCGCGGGCCCAGGCGTCCTGCCAGGCCCAGCCGTGGGCGGCGTGGATCCGGGCGAGCTCCTTGTAGCGGATGAGCAGCTGCGCGGCCGGGTGGTCGACGCGCTTGAGCTCCCAGGACCGGGTGGAGCTCAGCTGGATGCCCCGGTCGGCGAAGGCGCGCAGCACCTGGGTGTGCGAGTCGGGGTTGAACGGGCGTCCGCCGAGGGAGCGCTGGAGTTCGGCGGCGAGGTCGGCGAGCAGTTTGGGCTGGGCCCCGGGCACGGTGGGGCGGGGGCCGAGGAGTTCGGTGAGCAGGGCGTCGTGGACGTCGGCGCGCCAGGGCAGGCCGTCGTGGGCCATCTCGGCGGCGACCAGGGCGCCGGCGGACTCGGCGGCGACCAGCACGCGGAAGCGGTGCCGGGCGGCCGGGTCGGTGATCGCGGCGATCCGGCGCTGCTGTTCGGCGTGGACGGCGACGACGGCGGCCAGCGGGTCGGCGCCGGGCGGCAGTTGGAGCCGGTCGGGGGCGAAGAGGGTGTCCTGGCCGTCGTCCGTCTCGGCGGAGCCCGGCTCGGGCAGGTCGTCCGGGACGGGCAGGCCGCGCAGCCGGGACCAGGCGGCGCCGAGCGAGCGGGGCGCGCCGAAGCGGCCCTCGTGGGCGAGCAGGAGGGCCTCGACGAGTCGCAGGTCGTGGCAGCGGCCGACCCGGTCGGGCAGTCGGGGCAGCAGCGGGGCGTAGGCGCTGTCGGCGGCGGCCCAGACCCAGCGGGGCCCCGGCCGGGAGTCGCCTCCGGTGGCCTCCCGGGCGGCGACCGCGGCGGCGAGGTCGGGGACGGTCTCGGGCGGGCCGAGCGGGGCGCCGGCGTCGTCGAGCGGCTGGAGCCGGCCGCCGCGGCCGTGCGGATCGGGGACCAGGGCGGTTCTGGGGGCCACGGGGGCTCCTCCTCTCGGGGCGCGGGGGCGGCTCTCGGTGTCGGTGGCGGTCGTCGGTGGCGGTGCCGGCGGCGCCGGTGTACGGGTCGGGTACGCGTGTGCGGACCTGCGGGGGTCCGGGATCGACGGTAGCCGGTGGGTACGACAACGGCGGACGACGCGGGGCCGGAATCGCGTAGGCAGCGCGCGGGACACGGCGTAGGGTCCGTGAAATGACCGAGAACCCGTTCTTCAAGGCCAGCACCCTGGTCTTCGAACTGCCGCCCTTCGCCGAGATCCGTGAGGAGCACTACCTGCCGGCCTACGAGCGCGGGATGGCCGAGCAGCTGGCCGAGATCGCCGCGATCACGGCCGATCCGCAGCCGCCGACCTTCGCCAACACGCTGGTGGCCCTGGAGCGTTCCGGCGAGGTGCTGCGCCGGGTGGGGGTGGTCTTCCGCAACCAGGTGTCGGTGGACACCAACGACGTCGTCGACGAGGTGGACGCGAAGGTGAGCCCGCTGCTGGCCGCGCACCACGACGCGATCCACCTGGACCGGGCCCTGTTCGCCCGGATCGAGGACCTGTACGGGCGCCGCGCCGAGCTCGGCCTGGACCCGGAGTCGCTGCGGCTGCTGGAGCGCCGGCACACCGCGTTCGTCCGTTCCGGCGCCCGGCTGGGCGCGGCCGAGCAGGAGCGGCTGCGCGAGCTGAACGCCGAACTCGCCGCCCTCGCCACGACCTTCCAGCAGAACGTGAACGCCGCCACCAAGGCCGCCGCGCTGGTCCTGGACTCCGCGGGCGAGCTCGACGGCCTGTCGGCCGACGCCGTCGCCGCGGCCGCCGAGAACGCCCGGGTGCTCGGCCACGACGGAAAGTACGTGCTGAGCCTGCGCAGCACCTCGGGTCAGCCCGAACTGGCGCTGCTGACCGACCGGTCGGTGCGCGAGCGCCTGCTCGCCGCCTCGCTCGACCGGGCCGCGGACGTCAACGGCCCGGTCGCGATCCGGATGGCCGCCCTGCGTGCCGAGCGGGCCGGGCTGCTCGGCCACCCGACCCACGCCGCGTACGTCGTGGCCGACGAGACCGCGGGTTCGGTCGAGGCGGTGTCCGGGCTGTTGTCGCGGCTGGTGGGGCCAGCGGTGGCGATCGCCCGCCGGGAGGCCGCCGAACTGGCGGAGGCGGCCGCGGCGGACGGGATCGAGGAGCTCGCCGCGCACGACTGGGCGTACTACTCGGAGAAGGTCCGGCAGGCCTCGTACGAGGTCGACGCGGCCGCGCTGCGCCCGTACTTCGAGCTGGAGCGGGTGCTGCACGGCGGCGTGTTCTTCGCCGCCGGGCTCGCGTACGGGATCAGCTTCACCGAGCGGCCGGACCTGACGGCCTACCACCCGGACGCCCGGGTCTTCGAGGTCGCCGAGGAGGACGGCACCCCGCTGGGCCTGTTCGTCGGGGACTTCCACGCGCGCGCGTCCAAGCGCGGCGGCGCGTGGATGGACGAGCTGGTGTCGCAGTCCGCGCTGACCGGCCGGCGGGCCGTGGTGATGAACAACCTGAACGTCCCGAAGCCGGCTCCGGGCGAGCCGGTGCTGCTGACCTGGGACGAGGTGCGCGTCCTCTTCCACGAGTTCGGGCACGCGCTGCACGGGCTGTTCTCGGACGTGCGCTACCCGCTGTTCGCGGGCACGGCCGTGCCCCGGGACTTCGTCGAGTTCCCGTCGCAGGTCAACGAGATGTGGATGGTCCGGCCCGAGGTGCTGGCCAACTACGCCCGCCACCACGTGACGGGGGAGCCGCTGCCGGCCGAGCTGGTCGAGCGGATGGTCGCGGCCGAGGGTTTCGGCCAGGGCTTCCGGACGGTGGAGTACCTGGCGGCGACGCTGCTGGACTGGGCCTGGCACACCCTGCCTCGGGGCCGGGAGGTCGCCGACGCAGGGGAGTTCGAGGCACGGGTGCTGGAGGAGGCCGGGCTCGCGGTGCCGGCGATCCCGCCGCGCTACCGGTCGGCCTACTTCCAGCACGTCTTCGCGGGAGGTTACAGCGCCGGGTACTACGCGTACATCTGGTCGGAGGTGCTGGACGCGGACACCGTGCGGTGGTTCGGGGACAACGGCCGCTCGGTGCGGGAGAGCGGCGAGGAGTTCCGGCGCGAGCTGCTGTCGCGCGGGTTCAGCCGCGACCCGCTGGAGTCGTTCCGCGCGGTGGTCGGGCGGGCACCGGAGACCGGGCCGCTGCTGGCGCGCCGGGGGCTGGCCTGATCGCCCCGGTCAGTTCGGGGTGAGCGTGACCGTCACCGGGGTGCCCGGGCGGGCGTGCGGGAGCCGGATCCGGACGCTGCCCGCGCGCCCGTCCGCGGGCGGGCGGACCTCGACCCGGGCGTCGGCGGGCGAGACGGCGACCTGCGCGCCGCGCGGGAACGCGGCGGGCGGCAGGACGAGTTCGCTGCCGCGCCCGGTGCCGTCGGCGTCCCAGCGGACGGTGTCCGGGCCGGTGCGCACGTCCGTCCCGGCGACGGCCGCGGGGTACGGGCCGAACGCGGGCCCGTCGCCGGGGGCGGGCCGGCCGGCCGGGTCGAGCGCGCAGTAGCCGCCGTCGCCGCGGCACCAGTACCACATCGTCCAGCCCGCGGCGAAGCCGTCCATCGCCGCGACCTGCTCCCGGACCAGCCGGGTGTTGCCCGGTGTGCGGGAGTCGGGCGGGCCCCACTCGCCGACCAGGACGGGCAGCCGGTGCGCGGCCGGGTAGGCGGTGACCGCGGCGGTGTAGTGCTCGACGAAGCCGTCGGACGGGTCCCAGTCGGCGCCGTTCTCGACGGCGGTGTCGTAGAAGTGCGGCGCGTAGCCGAGCCGGGGCGCGCCGGGCCGGGGGTCGTCGAAGCCCGGCAGCCGGGTGGGCACGCCCTGGCCGACCAGGACGGTCGGTTCGACGAACAGCCAGGCGCGGCGGTCGACGTGGCGGACGGCGGCGATCAGGCGGCGGTACATGTCGGCGAGCCGGCCCTGTTCGAGGGCGGCGGAGGCGGCGGCGAGGACGGCCGGGTCGGTGGGGTCGCCGTCCACCGGGCCGAAGGGCTCGTTGAACAGGTCGTAGCCCAGCAGCGAGCGGTGGCCGCGCAGTTCGCGGGCGAGCCGGGTGTAGAAGTCGGCCTGCCAGGCGCGCAGGTCGGGGTCGTCGTAGAGGTGGCGGAAGGCGGCCTGGACGGCGGGCTGGAAGTAGCCGGCGAACCAGTCGTTCGGATCGGGGGTGAACGGCAGGCCGTCGTCCCGGGTGGCCCAGCGCGGGATGCCGCGGTCGCCGCCGCCGAACGCGGGCCCGTAGACGTCCTGGTGGAAGTCGACGAGGGCGAGCACGCCGTAGCGGTCGGCCCAGCCGAGGAGCCTTTGGAGGCGGTCGAGTTCGGCCGGGTCGAGGCGGCCTCGCTCGGGCTCCAGCCGGTTCCAGGAGACCGCCACGCGGATCAGGGTGAAGCCCTGGGCCGCGACGGACCTGACGTCCGCCTCGGTGGCCTCGGCGTACTTGTCGAGGTTGAAGCCTCGCAGCTGGAGCCGGCGGCCCCGGGCGTCGGTGAGCGCGGTGCGGCCGTCCGGGCCGGTGGCGGTGCCGGTCGGGAAGCGGGCCGCCGTGGCCCCGGCGGCCTCACCGGCGGACGCGCCGGGGGTGCCGGCCAGGACGGCGGTGGCGGCGAGCAGCAGGGCAACGGCGGTGCGGCGCAGGCGCATTCGGACCTCGCACGGCGGTGGGTGGGGCCCGATGATGCCCGCGCTGCCGGGGCCGGCACAAGGGTCCGGACGAAAGGCTTCAGACGGCGCCGTTCGCCTCGGCCGGTTCGGCGGGCGCGGTCGGCAGGACGGCGGTCGGCAGGTCCGCGGCGGCGGCGAGGCGGCCCCAGAGCAGGTCGGCGAGCGCCTGGACCATGCGGGTGCGCGAGCAGGGCTTGGACTCCAGCCACCAGTCGCCGGCCGCCAGCACCATGCCGGTGATGCCCCGGCCCCAGGCCTCGGCGAGCAGGTCGCGGTCGGCGCCGAGGTCGACCTGGCTCTGCACGGCCCGGGTGATCTCCTCGGCGATCTGCCGCAGCGCGGGGGCGAGGGCGTTGCCCGCGCCGGTCGGGTCGCCGGGCTCGGGGTGGGTGAGCAGCCGGTAGACCTGCGGGCGGGCCTCGATGCCGGCCAGGTAGGTGTCCAGGACGTGCTCGACCCGGTCGCGGCGCTCCAGCGGTGCGGCGAGCGCGGCCCGCACGGCGGCCAGCAGGCCGCCGGTGTGGCGCTCGGTCAGGGCCCGGATGAGGCCGTTCCGGTCGCCGAAGTGCCGGTAGAGGATCGGCTTGGTGATGCCGGCCTCGGCGGCGATGGCGTTCATGCTCGCGGCCGGGCCCTCGCGCTGGATGACCCGGTCGGCGGCGTTGAGCAGCTGCTCGCGGCGGGGCTCTCGGGACATGCGCTGCTCCTCGGGTCGGGTGGGCCGGCGCGGGGGGCGCCGGGCGGTGCGGGGCGTTGACACCGGTTACCAATCAGTAGCAGACTCCGACGATGTTACCCCGGGTAACACCCCGGTCGGCCGTACCCCTTCTGCGGAGGCAAGCACCATGAGCAGCACGTTCTCGATGGACCCGGGTGCGGACCAGCTCGCCGTGCGCGACTGGCTGCACGGCTTCGCCGCCGACGTGGTGCGGCCCGCCGCGGCCGAGTGGGACGAGCGCGAGGAGACCCCCTGGCCGGTCATCCAGGAGGCCGCCAAGCTCGGCATCTACTCGCTCGACTTCTACGCCCAGCAGTACTTCGACCCCTCCGGCGTCGGCATCCCGATCGTCATGGAGGAGCTGTTCTGGGGCGACGCGGGCATCGGCCTGTCCATCGTCGGCACCACGCTGGCCGCCGTCGCCGTGCTCGCCAACGGCACCGACGAGCAGATCGGCACCTGGACGCCGCAGATGTTCGGCACCCCCGACGACGTCAAGGTGGCCGCCTTCTGCTCCTCCGAGCCGGACGCCGGCTCCGACGTCTCCGCGCTGCGCACCCGGGCCGTCTACGACGAGGCCAAGGACGAGTGGGTGCTCAACGGCACCAAGACCTGGGCCACCAACGGCGGGATCGCCGCCGTCCACGTCGTCGTCGCCACCGTCGACGCGGAGCTCGGCGCCCGCGGCCACGCCTCCTTCGTCGTCCCGCCGGGCACCCCCGGACTGAGCCAGGGCCAGAAGTTCAAGAAGCACGGCATCCGCGCCTCGCACACGGCCGAGGTCGTCCTGGACGGCGTCCGGGTGCCCGGCAGCTGCCTGCTCGGCGGCAAGGAGAAGCTGGACGAGCGGCTGGCCCGCGCCCGCGAGGGCGTGCGCAAGAGCGGCCGGGGCAACGCGGCCATGGCCACCTTCGAGGCCTCCCGCCCGGCCGTCGGCGCGCAGGCGATCGGCATCGCGCGGGCCGCGTACGAGGTCGCGCTGGACTACGCGAAGACGCGCGAGCAGTTCGGCCGCCCGATCATCGACAACCAGGGGGTCGCCTTCCAGCTGGCCGACATGCGGACCCGGATCGACGCCGCCCGGCTCCTGGTGTGGCGGGCCTCCTGGATGGCCGTCAACAACCGGCCGTTCACCGCGGCCGAGGGCTCGATGTCCAAGCTGTACGCGGGCGAGACGGCCAAGTGGGTCACCGCGCAGGCGATGCAGATCCTCGGCGGCAACGGCTTCACCCGGGAGTACCCGGTGGAGCGGATGCACCGGGACAGCGCGATCTACTCGATCTTCGAGGGGACCAGCGAGATCCAGCGGCTGGTGATCGCCCGCGCGATCTCGGGGATGCCGATCCGCTAGCCGGGCCTCAACGGGCCAGCCAGAAGGTGAGCCCGGCGCTGAGGGCGCCCACCACCGTGCCGACGACGGTCTGCGCGGTGGTGTGGTCCCGCAGCACCGTCCGGGACCAGCCGACGACGGCGACCAGCGGGGAGAGCGCGAGCCACCACGGGCCGAGCGCGATCGCCAGGCAGACCACCGCGCCGCTGGTGACGGCGGTGTGCACGGAGACCTTCCACCACACGGTGATCACCAGGATCGGGATCAGCGACGCGAACATCGCGGCCACCAGCGCGGTCAGGTCGGCCGGGGCGGCGAGCCACAGCATCACCGCGAAGGCGATCGCGACCGAGCCCATGATGAACGGCAGGACCGTCAGCCGGCTCTGCCGGTGGCCGACGTGCCGGTCCCCGACGGTGCCCCGGCGCATGGCGCGCTGGATGAACAGGGTCGGGATCACGGCCGCGAACAGCGCGGCGAAGGCCGCCCAGGCGATGCCCTTCCAGCCGTAGCGCAGGCCGCCGAGCAGCGGCAACAGCACGATGATCACGTTCTTCGGCTCGACGCCGTCGGTGATCCGCCGGGCCCAGAGCGTGCGGGGGGCGGGGGCGGTCGCGGCTTCGGTCATCGGGGTCGCTGCTCCGGGGATCGGTCTGGTCGCTCTGGGCGGCCCGGGTGGTCGTGGGGCGGTCGGGCCGGATGATCGTACGTGCGCGCGGCCGCCGGCCCGCGGTCGGGCCGGTGGGAAACGGGCCGGTGGGAAGCGGGCCGGTCGCACCTGCGCCGGTGGGAAACAGGCCGGTCAGAACCGGGCCGGGCGGCCCTCCAGGAACGCGGCCAGCCCCTCGTGCACGTCCGAGGCCTCCCGGGAGCGCCGCTCCCACGGCTCCAGGGCCGCCGCCGCCCGCTCCTCCGGGACGGCCAGGGCGGCCTTCACCGCGCCGATCGTCTGCGGCGAGCGCCTGGTCAGCAGCCGGGCGAACTCCAGCGCGGCGGCGTCCAGTTCGGCGTCCGGCAGGGCCCGCTCGGCGAGACCGAGCGCGAGCGCGTCCCGGCCCCGCACCAACTCGCCGGAGAACAGCAGGTACTTGGCGCGCGCCGGGCCGACCAGCCGGGCCAGCCGCAGGGTCGGCACCGCCGGGTAGACCACGCCGAGCTTGGCCGGGGTGATCCCGAGCCGGGCGTCCTCGGCGACGAACCGCAGGTCGCACGCGACGGCCAGCTGGCAGCCGCCGCCGACGCAGGCGCCCCGGACGGCGGCGATCGTCGGGTGCGGGAAGGCGGCCAGCGCCTCCTCGGCGGCGACGTTGACCGCGTGGTAGGCGTCCGCGCGCTCCGGATCGCCGTACACCTCGGCGAGTTCGGCGATGTCCGCGCCCGCGCTGAAGGTGCCGCCGGCGCCGGTCAGCAGCAGGGCGCGGACGCCCGCGTGCTCGGCGAGCTCCCGCAGCACCCCGGGCAGCGCCCGCCAGATCGCCAGGGTGACCGCGTTGCGCCGGTGCGGGCGGGCGAACTCCAGCACCGCGACGCCGTCCTCGCCGACGTGGGCGTGCAGCCCGTCGGCCCGGGCGGGCAGGGTGGTGCGCTCCCGCGTCAGCAGCGACCGGTCCGTGCGGTCCTCGTGGTCCGTGCGGTCCTTGTGGTCGCCGTGGTCCGTGGGGTCCATGCGGGCGGCACCTCCGGGGTCTCGTGGTGCGCCCACTCTCTCAGGCGGCGCCGGCGCAGTAGTCGCCGAGGCCCCGCTCGACGAGGGCGAACGCGCGGTGGGCGCGGTCGAGGGCGGCGGGCAGGGCCTCGGCGGCGCGCTCGCCGGCCAGCACGCGGAGCTGGTTCTCCGTGGTCAGGGTCACCCGGACGGCCAGCAGCTGGGCCCCGGCGACCCGGGCGGTGAGCTCGTCGTGGGCCGGGTCCTGGGCGAGCAGTTCGGCGGTGAGCAGCGCCTGGGCCTCGCGGCCGAAGCCGGCGGTGGCGCGCGTCGCGAGGGCGGGGGTGCCGTGCACCAGCCGGACCACGTCGAGCACGACCCGGTCGTCGTTGAGGCCGGTGGCCGGGTCGAGCCGTTCCAGTGCGGCCAGGAAGTGGTCGCGCAGGGCCGTCACCGCCGAGGCGCCCGGGGCGCGGTCGCGCACCACCCGGGCCGGTTCGTCGAGGTGCTGCTCCATCGGGCCCATGACCAGGTCTTCCTTGGTGGGGAAGTAGTTGAAGACGGTCATCTTGGACACCTCGGCGGCGGCCGCGATCTCGGCCACGGACACCTGGTCGAAGCCGCGTTCGGCGAACAGCCCGATGGCCGCGCGGAAGATCCGGATGCCGGTCTGGATCTTCTTGCGCTCGCGCAGCGGGAGCGCGTCGAGGTCGCGGCCGGGGCCGAGGTCCAAGCCGTGGTTCGTCGCCATGGCCCGACTGTACCAGGCTCAAAGATGGTCCGGGATGAAGTTTTGTCTCGGCCGAAGAATCGATCGAGCTAAAGAATTGACTCGGTACATGTTGGCTGCCATCGTGGTGGACGTGCCGCCGGGCCGCACCGGTCCGGCTCCGAACTCCACCGTCTCCGGGGGGACTTACCGATGGCATCCGAAAGCCCGATGACACCCGCCCAGCGCAGACTGGGCATGCTGCTCTGCATGGTCACGATCGTGCTGGCCATCCTCGACTCGAACATCGTGTCCGCGGCCACCGTGCCGATCGTCCGCGACCTCGACCCGGTCCACGGCGTCGACCGGCTGCCCTGGCTGATCAGCGCGTTCTCGCTGGCCGCGACCGCTCTCCTGCCGCTCTACGGCAAGCTCTGCGACGTCTACGGCGCCAAGCGCGTGCTGCTCGGGGCGGTCGGCACCTTCCTGCTCGGCTCGGCGGCCTGCGGCGCGGCGCAGACGATGGGTCAGCTGATCGCCTTCCGGGCCGTCCAGGGCATCGGCGGCGGCGGGCTGATGAGTGTCACGATGGTCGTCATCGCCCACCTCAAGGACCCGGCGGAGCGCGGTGCCGGCAAGGGCGGCGCCATGGGCGGCATCTTCGCGGGCGTCGGCATGGCCGTCGGCCCGCTGGTGGGCGCGCTGTTCACCGACCACGTCGGCTGGCGCTGGATCTTCTACGTGAACCTGCCGCTCGGCCTGCTCGTCCTGGTCGGCACCGCCCTGGTGCTCAAGCTGCCGCGGACGGTCGGCCGCCGCGGCCTGGACTTCCTCGGCGCCGCCCTCGCGGCCGCCTTCGCCACCGGCCTGCTGCTGGTCACCGAGTGGGGCGGCAAGGACTACGCCTGGACCTCCCCGGTGATCCTCGGGACCGCCGCCGCCACCCTCGCCGCGCTCGGCCTCTTCCTGTGGCGCCAGGCCACCGCCGCCGAACCGGTGCTGCCGCTCTCGCTGTTCCGGATCCCGGTCGTGCGGATCGGCTTCGCCGTCCAGGGCCTCGCCGGGATGGGCATGATGGGCGCGATCGTGTACGTGATGATCTACCTGCAGATCGCCCGGGGGGTCGCCCCGACCTCGGCCAGCCTCTACCTGATCCCGATGGCCGCCGGGATGACCGCGTCCGGCGTGCTGGTCGGCCGGCTGACCGCCCGGGGCCACGCGCCGCGCACCTTCCTGGTGGCCGGGGCCGCCTTCGGCGCGCTCGCCCTCGCCCTGCTGGGGCTCAGCGGCCCGGACACCGGCCTGTGGGCGGTCGGCCTCGAACTCGCCCTGCTCGGCGCCGGGTTCGGCCAGCTGATCGGCCAGCTGATCCCGCTGGTCCAGGACGCCGCCCCGCGGCACCAGCTCGGCGTGGCGACCACCGGCATCCGGTTCTTCCAGACCCTCGGCAACGCGCTCGGCGCGGCGCTCTTCGGCACGCTGCTGGCCCGGGTCTTCGCGGAGGGCGAGCCCGGCCGGTCGATGGGCGCGCTCCGGACGCTGACCGGGGCGGCCCGGGACCACGCGGTGCGCAGCTTCACGGACGCGGTCGACGTCGTCTTCCTGTCGGCGGCCGGGGTGATGGGGCTGGTGCTGCTGCTCGCGCTGCGGCTGCGGACGCCGGCTGCGGAGGTGGCGGCCGACGCGGCGGACCGGCCGGTGCTGGCGGCCTGAGCGGGGCCAGTGCGTGGTCGGTGCGTCGAGGAGCAGGGCCCGGTGGATCGTGGGGAATCCACCGGGTCCCGCTCTTCGTGCGGCCCGGCCGTCAGGCCTGCGGCTTCCACTCGGTCGCCAGGATCCCCCAGATCTGCTTGTCGTGGCGGACGCCGTTGTGCGGGTACCACTCGCGCAGGGTGCCGTCCAGCGTCATGCCGAGCCGCTCGGCGACGGCGCGGCTGCGGGCGTTCCCGGCGGAGCACCACCACTCGGCGCGGTGCAGGCCCCGGGTGGCGAAGGCGTAGTCGAGCAGGTGCCGGACGGCGGCGGTGATCAGCCCGCCGCCCTCGCCGGCCGGCTCGGTCCAGGCACCGATCTCGCAGACGCCGTTCTGGGTGCTGAAGCTCACGAACATCACGCCGCCGACGAGCGTGCCGTCGCGCCAGATGCCGAAGATCCGGCCGGCGTCGGCGGCCTGCTTGTCGGCGTAGCGCTGCAGGGTGGCGCGGGCCGAGTCGAGGTCGGTGGAGTAGCCGGCCCACGGGATCCACGGGTCGGTGTGGGCCCGGGCGCGGTCGATGTGGGCGAGGAACTCGGGGGCCTGCCACGGCTCCAGCGGGCGCAGTTCGGCGTTCTCGGCGAGCGGTACGGCAAACAAGGGTGGGGCCTTTCCGGGGAGGGCGCGGGACGGGCGTTCCGCCTGGAGCATCATTCATAACAAACGTTTGGTATGTACGATAGCCCCCATGACACCGGCCCGTGGAGACCATGACGCCCGCCGCCTCGAAGTCTCCGAGGGAGTCTGGCGGGTGCTCTCGACCCGCGGCTTCGAAGGGCTGACGCTGCGCGCGGTGGCCGCCGAACTGGGCGCCTCCACCGGTCTGCTGACGCACTACTTCCCCAACAAGCGGGCCCTGCTGGGCCACGCGCTGGAGGAACTGGACCGGCGCTCGCTCTCCCGGCCCCGGCGCACCGCCCCGGCCGACGGCACCCCGCCGCCGCCCGCCGGGCTGGCCCGGCTGCGGGCCGCACTGCTCGACGTCCTGCCGCTGGACGAGGCCGCCGTGGCCGGCAACCGGATCTGGGTCGGCTCCTGGGACGTCGCCCTGGCCGACGCCGAGCTGACGGCCGCCCACGCGGGCCGCTACGGGCGCTCGCGCGAGGCCCTGGCGGGGCACGTGGCGGACGCGCAGCGGCTCGGGGAGCTCCCGGCCGGGACGGACGCCGGGGAGCTCGCGGCGGGCGCGCAGGCCTTCGTGCTGGGGCTGGTGGTGCAGGCGCTGTTCTCGCCGGGGGAGTTCCCGCCGGAGCGGCAGGTCGCGCTCCTGGACGCCCACCTGGCGGGGCTGGCGGGGCCTCCGGCGCCTTCCGGGCCCTCCGGGCCTCCTGCGCCTTCCGGGCCTTCGGTGTCGGACGCGGGCTGAACTCCGAGGCGGAGCCCGGGGCCGGTCGTGCGCCGGAACGGCCGAATCCGCACCGAGAGGGCGGATTCGCCGGATTTCCGTCGTTCGGCGGGCGTCGTGCGTTTGGTCCTCAGTGGCGCCGAATGCCGGACTGAGTTTCTCGCGATGCCCATGACACGCATTGTCACGGGTTATGAGCGGTGCGTGTGCGGGTGATTTCCCGGCGGCCGCGACCGCGGCCCGCGAATTGGCAGGTGGTGCCCCCAGCAGGATTCGAACCTGCGACCTACCGCTTAGAAGGCGGGTGCTCTATCCGCTGAGCTATGGGGGCGGGACGGGCGGCGCCCGGGTGGGCGTGACCGTTGCCGGGATCGGGCGGCGGGCGCGTGGGGCGCCCGGGTCCGTCCCCGTACCTGAGGGTTGGGGGTGGGGGTTGGCAAGCCCTCGCCCTGTCGGGGACAGGATAAGGGTGTCCAGTTCCTCGGCCGGGTTCGACGGCACCGCCGTTGGTGTGTCGGCTCCGGTGGAGCGGTCCGATAATCGCAGGTGAACGCCGTGTGTGCAGCGTTCTGGCAGCGTTCCGCGCCGGACGTTGTGCAGTCGTTACGGGGCTGCCGCCTCACCCGTTATGGATTCGGCACGGAGAAACTACCGCGTGCGGCGCGGGTGGGGGACCCTATTCGGCTTCCTTCGGTCGGATGACGTGGGCGGACGGCGGGCGGTCCGCGTTCCCCGGCGGAGGGGAGGGCCGGGAAGGGTCCCGATTGTTGTCATGCTCGCGAAGAGTCGGGGGTCCGCAGGGGAGTGGAAGGGCGAAATTCACCCCTGCGAGTGACAAGAGTTTTCCACAAGGCCGAGTTGTCCACAGGATTTCGGAACTTCCTGGCGGGGATTTCCCGTGAAGCGCACTCTCGTCCCGCACCGGTCGATTCCGTACGGTGCATCGGCGAGAACGGAGAGTGCGTTGTGAACGAGACTCAGGTGACGGTGATCGGCAATGTCGCGACGGAGGTGAGCTACGGCGAAACGGGCAGCGGCGTGCCGATGGCCAACTTCCGGCTCGCGTCCACCGAGCGGCGGTACGACCGCGAGCGCCAGTGCTGGGTGGACGGCGAGACGCAGTGGGTGACGGTGACGGCCTGGCGGGCGCTGGCGGTGAACCTGATCGGCTCGCTCTCCAAGGGGGATCCGGTGGTGGTGAGCGGTCGGCTCCGGGTGCGGGAGTGGGCCGAGGGCGAGGGCAAGCGCGGCCGGGTGGAGGTCGACGCCAGATCGGTCGGACACGATCTCAACCGCGGTACCTCGGCGTTCCGTTGGGCGGCGGGTGCGCGGGGGCACCCGCCGGCGGCGGTCGTCACGGCGGGCGGCGAGCCCGGCGGGTCGCCCGCGGGCGAGGCGGTGCCGGGGTGGATCGCGGACGCCCTGGCCGCGCGGAAGGCCTCGGTGGCGGCCTCCACGGCGGTCGCGGCGCCGCCTGACGGTGGGGCGGATGGGGCGGATGGGACGGATGCGGCGTCCGGGCGGGCGTCCGGTGACGGTGGCGAGGTGTCCGGAAAGGGAAGCGGAGGTGACGTCCAGGGGCTGCTGATCTGACGCCGGGTCGATCAAAAGTGTCGACAAATATGTAGATCGAGGCGGTTGTTGCGCCCGCACGCGCAATCTCCGCCGGATAACAGAAAGTGGCGGAGAGTTTCTGGCCGATCGTCAGCTTGTGTGGAAACTGGGAGGGTTGATAACGATACAGATACGGAATCGTCCTGATTTCGCATGGAGGTTTCCGGACCTCTGGGGGTCAATAGGATTCATCTGGTTCATACCCCGCAGCGGCGCCACAGGGGGCGCGCGCGGCAAGGCAAGTCGGCGGGCTGCCCATCGGCACGGCCCGGCCCGGAGGGAAACCAGATGGTTCAGATGCAGGGGCGGAGTCTTCCCCGCATAGCTAGTGTCATGCTCACGACCAGCATTGCGCTGGGCGGAGGTCTGTTCGCGGCCGGTGCGGCGGCTGCGGCCGCACCTGGCTCGGGCGTGACCGCCATCGTCCAGGACACGATGCTCGGCGAGCGGATCGACATCGAGGGCGGCGACACCGTCAACGGCGGTCTGTTCACGCTCAAGACGGACAGTGGCGAGCTCAAGACCTACTGCATCGACTTCGGCAACCCCGTGTACCTCGACAGCGGGGCGCAGTACCAGGAGTCGGACTGGAAGTCGAGCTCGCTCGGCCGCAAGGACAAGGCGCAGGACGCCTCCAAGATCCGCTGGATCCTGGAGAACTCCTACCCGCAGGTCACCGACCTCGCCAAGCTGTCCACGGACGCCGGCGTCACCGGTCAGCTCTCCCCGGAGGACGCCGCGGCCGGCACCCAGGCCGCGATCTGGAAGTTCTCGGACGGCAAGAACGCCACCCCGCAGGACTCCAAGGCCAAGCAGCTGCGCGACTACCTGATCGGCGACAAGAACAAGGGTGTCGCGGCCGAGCCGAAGCCCTCGCTCACCCTCGCCCCGGAGTCCGTCTCCGGGAAGTCGGGCGGCAAGCTCGGCCCGTTCACGCTCAACTCCAGCGCCGCCCAGGTGAAGCTGGCGGTGGCCGGTTCGGCCGCCGACAAGATCAAGGTCCTCGACAAGGACGGCAAGCAGGTCAACGGCGTCCTGAACGGCCCGATCGCCAAGGACACCCAGCTCTTCCTCGACGTCCCGGCCGGCACCCCGGACGGTGGGGCCACCCTCACCGCCTCGGCCGAGACCGTCGTCCCGAGCGGCCGCGTCTTCCTCAGCGAGGGCTACACCCCCGAGAAGCACAGCCAGACCATGATCCTGGCCGGCTCCAGCAAGCTGAGCGTCAGCGCCACCGCCAAGGCCACCTGGAAGCAGGGCAAGGGCGCGCTGCTCGACAGCATCGCCCAGGTCGAGTGCGACAGCAACGGCGTGCGGGTCACCGTCGCCAACGGCGGTGACGAGGCCGGCACCGTCAACGTGAAGCCGGTGGGCAAGGACCTGGTCGTCCAGCCCGGCAAGACCGAGAGCCTGGTCGTCCCGGTCACCAACAAGGCCGCCTACGACATCACCGTCACCGGCCCGAACGGCTACACCAACAACTTCAAGGGCATCCTGGACTGCAAGGGCACCGGCACCACCCCGGTGACCCCGAGCTCCGGCCCGTCCACCCCGGCCGCCACCGGCAAGCCGTCCACCCCGGCCGGCACCCCGTCCGCCTCGGTGAGCACCGCCGCCCACCCGGCCCCGGCCGTCACCAGCTCGGCCCCGGGCACCGGTGGTCTGGCCCAGACCGGTGCCAGCAGCAACACCCCGATCCTGGCCGGCGTCGCCGGCGCCCTGGTCATCGCCGGTGGTGCCGCGGTCTTCTTCCTGCGTCGCCGTGGCCGCCACGGTGGCAGCGCCGCCTGAACCGGTAGCACGCACTAGCCGCACGGCTCGGTAGTGCGACGGCCCGGCTCCCCTCACCAGCTGCGGGG